>JBKPFJ010000249.1:0-17137 GCA_046728795.1 Actinomycetota bacterium
GGCGCCGGTCATAGCGGTGCAGGCGGTGGTAGGCGGCGTAGGCCAGCTGGCGGCTGCGCGACAGTAGCCGGACCTCCCCCGGGCTCCGGATGCTCTCCGCGCGGCTCCACAGGATGTCGATCTCGTCCCTCTCGGTGATCGCGGCGGCTGCGAACGCGTGCTGGCCGTAGAAGGAGCCGCAAATGTGACCATGCACCTTCTCGTAGGCCTCGAGGAGCGCCGGGAAATGCCGGCGGCAAAGCTCCTTCTCCCCCTCGGGGATCGGCTCGCCGCCCGGGCCGCGCCCATCCCTTCCGAAGAGGTATGCGAGGGCGAGGTGGAAGAAGGAGGCCTTCCCGCGCTTGATGGGTGAGGCGAGGTCCGGCACCGAGCGCAGGTAGCCGAGCTCCGGCCCGCCAGCCCCGGCGCCCCGGTGCGAGGGCTTCGTCGCGCCCCGTCTGGGATTTCCGTTCTGTCTGCTCCCGGACGCCGTGCCGTTCGTCACGCCGCGAGGTCGTGCGCGACCGGCGGAAGCGCCGTTCCTCCGAGAGCCCTTACCGGCGTCCCGCCGGGCGTTGCCTGTGCGTGCCATGACGACCTCCTGGGGGCGCGCCGGCGGCGGGCCGCTCTCCGTCAGATGCTGGCCATGCGCGCGTAGTCCTTGGCGCGAACGTACGCCTGCCCGCGAGCGCGATCAAGGGAACTGTGTTGCATTTCACACGAGCTCCGCGGGCTTGCGCGGAGCGGATCCCTCAGACCCGTGCAAAGCCGGCAGGCCGCTCTCGGCGGCGAGCTCACGGGCCAGAGGAACGCGCACTAGCGACCTTGCCGCGCTTGTGCTGGTTCGAGCCCCGCAAGTCCCGCGAGGTCGCATCCCCCGTTGACACCAAGTTCTGCCGCTGGAAGGGTCGCCGGTGAAGCTCCCGCCGGTTTGGGTTCCACGAAGGAGGTCGCGCGGTGAGGCATGGATCCGAGAGCTACTTCGTCCTCGGCGAGGGGCTCCTCACGGAAAGCGCAGATGGAAGGGAGGCGACCGTTGCGGTTGCCGCTACGGCCGCGGCGGTCCCGCCGTTTCGCTTCTCGCGGATGGGTCCGCGCGGTTCTGGCCGCCAGCTCGGTGAGTCCAACCGGAAGCGGATCGCGGGCGCGATGGCCGTGGGCGGCGGCGGCGCGTCGCAGATCCCGGCGGGCTTCACCTACCTCGGCCAGTTCGTCGACCACGACCTGACCTTCGACAAGACGAGCGTGATGCTCGGCCAGAACGTCACGCCCGCGCAGATGCTCCAGGCGCGCTCGCCGAGCCTGGACCTCGACTCGCTCTACGGCGCCGGCCCGCAGGATCCGGAGTCCGCGAAGTTCTACGAGTCGGACGGGCTCCACTTGAAGATGGGCAAGACCGTGGCGGCCGAGGGCATCCCGGCGAAGAACGGCTTCGACCTGCCGCGCGGCGCCGGCTCTAGCGCCAAGGCCAAGCGCAGGGCGATCATCCCGGACCCCCGCAACGACGAGAACCTCGCCGTCGCCCAGACGCACCTCGCCATGATTCGCTTCCACAACCGCGTGGTCGACACCCTGCCGGCCTCGGTCCCGGCGTCACAGCGCTTCGACAGGGCGCGGGAGCTCGCCACCAAGCACTACCAGTGGATGCTGCGCACCGACTACCTGCCGCGCGTCTGCGCGGCGGGCGTGGTGAACAACGTCTTCAACCAGGGACGGAAGGCGTTCGAGGTCGGGGTCGCTCCGACCGACGTCCCGACGATGCCAATCGAGTTCTCGGTGGCCGCCTTCAGGCTCGGGCACTCCATGATCCGCCGCGAGTACAACTGGAACAAGATCTTCGACGACGGCTTCGGGACGCTTGACCTGCTCTTCACCTTCTCGTCCACCAGCGGGGACCTCGGCCAGGAGATGCGGCTTCCGAGCACGTGGATCGCCGACTTCCGCCGCCTCTACGACTTCAGGGAGGCGAACAAGCCCGGCCTTGCTGTGCCGCCGGCCAAGTTCAACCGCGCCCGGCGGATCGACACGCGGCTCGCGGACCCGCTCAAGAACCTGCGGCCCGCCTCGTTCGGGGGCCCTCGGGCGCCCGAGAACGACCCCCGCCGCAACCTCGCGTTTCGCAATCTGACCCGAGCGAAGATGGTCCGGCTGGCAACGGGCCAGCAGATGGCCAACTTCCTGAAGAGCAAGGGCGTGAACCTCACCAAGCTGACCAAGGCCCAGATCCGGGACGGCTCGGGCGGCGCCGACCTCGACCGGCTGACCCGGGCTCAGCGAGCCGCGTTGCTCAAGGACACGCCGCTCTGGTTCTACGTGCTCCGGGAGGCCGAGCTCGGTGGAGGGAAGCTGCGCGGCGTGGGCGCCCGCATCGTCGCGGAGACGTTCCACCGCGCGATGGAGGGAAGCCAGCACTCGATCGTGCGGGACACCGCGTGGCGACCGACGCTCGGGCCCAACAGCACGACCTTCCGCATGGTCGACCTCCTGCTGTTCGCCTTCGAGGGCAAGAAGAGCCTGTTGGCGCCGCTCGGGTAGCGCGGCCCGGGGTTGAGGCGCGCCTTCAGCCGTCGTCCGAGACGCCGCGGCACTCCGCAAGGTACGCGGCCCAGTCCCAATCACGCAGGAAGCGCTCGCCGGCCTCTTGTCCCGCCCTGAGGAGGCCGTCGCGCTTCTCCCTGCTTGCCTCGAACTCCACGATGCCGACCGCGCCCGTGTCGACCGTGATCATCCGCCGCCTCACACAAGGACGCTCGATGTACGTCTGGTCATGACCCACGATGGCGGTCGCCAGCAAGGACTCGAGCAGCCGGAGCGGGGGAGGCAGGTGGGCGAGCCCCGGGAAGAGCTGGGCGTCCGCGCCCGGCAGCGCCGGCATCACCTTCACGCCGAAGGTTGGCCGGCGCGGCTCGCGCCCGTCGGTGCGGTCGAAGGTCTCGACAGGAAAGTTGGACAGGACGCCACCGTCGACCAGCGTCAGCTCCTGTCCCGTTCGCTCGTCGCGCAGGCTGCACGGCTCGAAGTAGAGCGGTATCGACATCGAGGCCCGCACGGCGTCGGCGACGAGCTGTTCGTCCGCGGCCAGTTCCAGCCGCTCGTAGTCCCACGGGAGGCGCAGGAGCCTCCCCTCCGTGACGTCGGTGACCATGACCACCAACCTGTAGCGCTGGCCCTCGCTCAGGTTCTTGTCGGCCCCTGGGTCGATCAGCGGCAGATCGGCGAAGGTCCTGACATCAAGCCGCTCGAGCTCCGTCCGGATCCACGCGTGGATGTAGTCGCCGGGATGGGCGCCGCTCCTGCTCAACAGCGAGATGCCCTCGCTAACGCCGGGCACGCCCGGGCGCGCCCGGTCGGGCACCCGCGAGAAGTCGAGCCGGCCCATGATCGTGGCGAGGTCGGCGGCGTCCACGCCGGCCGCGAGAAACGCCGCGACGATCGATCCCGCGGACGTTCCCGCCACTCGCGGGAACTCGTATCCCTCCTCCATCAGCCGCGCGACCGCGCCGACTAGGCCGAGGCCCTTCACGCCGCCGCCCTCCAACACGAGATCCGCCGGCTGAGCTGCCGGGCTCATTCCCCTCCCTCTACCCAGCGCCAGCCGTCACCGACCCGCTCCGCCCGGAAGGCGTCCTCGACGGGCGGGTTCTGCTCGTGCTCGGCGCAGCCCGTGGCGGCGAAGCAGCGAACGCGGATCCGGTCCGGGCTCGCGTCCACGCGGAGGAAGCTCTTGAACAGGGGCGGGTCGTTCCAGTCGTAGAACTCCGAGAACGGCAGGTGGAGCGCCCCGTGCGCGCGCGACTTCCGCGGGAAGACCTTCTCGGCCGCGCGGCGGGCCGCGTCGGTCACCTCGACGGCCCGGGCAGTCGCCCGGCTTGGTTCGATGCCCAGCCGCTCCGCCATGATCGCCGCTGCCTGGTCGGGAGGGACCGTCAGGCGCCCCAGGCCGAGGCGCAGCTTGCGGTCGAACAGCTTCGAGTAGATGGAGAGCGAGTCGCCCCGCAGCGGATAGCAGCGGAACTCCTCCTCGTCGACGCCAGGCAGCGACACGCGCGGGATCTGATGCGTCGAGTGCATGAACGCGCCCCCACCGCCGCTGACCACGTACTGGAGCGTGCGCCCGTCGGGCAGGGTGACCGGGTAGCGCTGGTAGTTGTGGATGTCGCCGCCGATCGCGCCTATGTAGTTGTTCGCCGGGTCGCGGACTATCTCGTCGACGGTGCCACCGCCCTCGATCTCCCCGGGGCGGTGCTTGGCGTCGACGTAAATCGGCTTGCCCGTGAGCAGCAGCTTGGGCCTTGTCGGGTCGGCGGAGACGCGGCGGAGCCAGTCGCCCTGGTCGCGGTCGAGGCTGTTCGTAATGCCAGTGTCGATCCCGACGAGCCGCAGGGGACCGGTGTCGATCGCAAAATAGGGGCCGGGCTGGCGGGACGTTTGGCCGGCGGCCGAGCGAAGGCCCCGCATCTCGGCCACCACCTCGGAGTCCGCCCGCTGCGGCTTGCGCCAGAGGAGGTTCCGGATCCAGGCTCGCGAGAGCAGGCGAGCGCTCGCGCGCTCGGGGGCCGATTCGACCCCGCAGAAGTGGAACATGAAGCCGGTGAGGTCGTCGTACCAGTCGTGATTTCCGGGCAGCGCGTAGATCGGCGCCGGGTAGTCCCGGTAGGGGCGAAAGAACCTGTCGAGGTACTCGTTCACCCCGCCTGCGGGGTAGATCACGTCGCTGCAGATGACCATGAAGGCGGTGTCCGCGCCCGCGCGGAGCAGGGCCGGGACGACCGCGAACTGTGAGGCGTCGCCCTCGCCCGTGTCCCCCACCACGATGAAGGAGATCTCGTCGGCATCGGAGTGGTCGATGACGAGGTCCGATCTACGAGGGAGGTCACCGAGCCAGCTCCGGCGCCGTTCGTTGGTGGGGTCGGGCCCCAGGCGGCGGGCGCGAGCGAGCCTGTCGTTGCGTGACTGCAACAGCGGCAGGGGGTTGAGCCACGAGAAGGGCACGTTGCGCCTGCTCAGCAAGTCCTTGTAGCTGCCTGGGGACTGGCAGACCCAGCCGGCCCCGGCGAGCGAGTCTCGTGAGGACATTCCTAGACCCCTTTCGTCGTCGAGCGGGCGGGTGACGCAGTGCTCCGCGCCGCCGAGATCCCTACACGTTTGGAGAACGGGCTGTCGAAGACACCGCTCGAGTTCAGCTCCGCGTGGATCGTCTGCCACTCGTCGTAGCGGGGGTAGAGCGAGCGGACCAGGTCGTGGCTTCCGGTGAGGGTGTTGACCTGGCCCCAGTGCGGCCTGCCGCCGAGCTCGTAGAGCGCCTCCTCGTAGGCGCCGAGCAGCTCGAAGCCACCCTCCGTGCGGGTCATCTGGATCAGCTCGATCATCATCGTGTCGCGGCCCTCCATCATCGATAGGTGGGCGGTCGAGGCCTTGACGAACCGCAGCGAGATGGGTGAGGTCTGGTAGACCGAGCCGAGCTCCCGGCGTTGGCCCGCAATGGCCCGGATGCGCTCGACGGCCTCGATGTGGCTCCCCCGGTCGTCGACCGGCACGCCGATCTCTGCCGAGTACGCCGGCAGCAGGTTGGCGGTGCCGATGTTCAGCACCTTGTAGCTGAGGTTCGTGAACTCGTCGTCCGCCAGCGCCACCAGGGCCCGGTCGAGCAGGCGCGGGGTACGCGAGGGCCACAGGTCGGATATCAGGTTGAGGACCTTCGGGGTGATCCAGAGGCTGGCGAAGAACTCCGGCAGCGAGTTGCGCTCGCGGTCGCGCGGTCGCCGCCCGGGACGGTCCGTGGGGTCGCGCGTCGTGACCAGGCAGCGGCTCTCCTCGCCCAGGGCGTAGGGGCTGATGTAGACCTCGTAGTGGCGGTGCCGGCGAAGCACGTCCCGGGCGCGCAGGTCCTCGCGGACCTCACCCCACGGCCGGAGGGTGCGCACCTCGCGGAGCCAGTAGCGCTCGCCGACCTCGACCGTGGCCGAGTAGATCACTCCCATGCAGCCGATTCCGACCCGCGCGGCGTCGAACCAGCGGTCCTCCTGTACCAGCCGGCGGTCCGGATAGCGGGCGGCGAACGCAGCCGGCTCGGTGGGTCCGTCGGACGGCTCGATCCTCCAGAGACGCCCGCCGCTCCCCACGAGGTCGAGCGAGCGCACGAAGTCGCAGATCGGCCCGAGGCCGATGCCCGAGCCGTGCGTCGAGGTGGAGAGCACCCCGGCGACGGTCTGGCCGTCGTAGCCTCCCATCTGGAGGAGCGCCCTGCCCTCGCCGTCCAGGTGCCGGTTTAGCTCTCGCAGGCGGATCCCGGCCTCGCAGCGCGCCAGCCCGCCCGGGTCCACGCCGGGGCGCAGCAGCTCCGGCTCGAGCTGGAGCGGCCGCGCGAGCCCGCCCGGTTCGATCAGGAAGCCCGTGGTCAGCGCGACGTCCGACCACGAGTGGCCGGAGCCGACGGCGCGGACGCCCACGCCGCCCTGCTCGGCCTCGCGCACGAGCGCAGCGAGCTCCTCGGGCTTCTCCGGCCGGCAGATGCGCAGCGGGTCGCAGCCCTGGTTGCCGGTGTGGTTCCGCCAGGCACTGCGGACGCGGATCCTCACCCGGGCCCCCCGCGTTCGGCGAGTAGCTCGGCGCTCCGCTCCGCGAGTGCGGCGATCGTCTTCGCGGGGTTGACCCCGAGGGCGGTCGGGACCACCGAGCCGTCGGCGACCACGAGGCCCTCGTAGCCGTGGACGCGACCCGCGTCGTCTACTACGCCGTCCTCCGGGCGGTCGGCCATCGGGCAGCCGCCCAGCGGGTGGACCGTTATGTACTTGCCGAACGGCCCGCTCCCGAGCGCGAAGTAGGGATCGGCCTCGGCGCTGCGCGCGAGCTCATCGGTCGTCTCGCGCATGCGCGCGAACAGCTCGCGGCTCGCCTTGTCGCTCCAGCGGATGTCGAGCGTGCGAAACAGCGGCGTCAATCGCATCTGCCCGTCCGCGGCGTCCTGGCCGATCATCAGGAAGACGATCGAGTCCGTGATCGGCGGCCGCTCGGCCAGCTTGATGTTGCGGGGAGTGACGGGCTGGTCGCTGAGACCGATCAGTGCCGCCAGCGCACGCAGCCGCAGCAGCAGGTGCCGGCGCCAGCCGACGAGCGCGTTCGCGCCCCGCACGACGTCGAGCAGCCCGGAGAAGTTCTCGGGCAGGGCGCCGTCGGCGAGCATGAAGCGCCGCTCCGGCCAGTAGTCGATCCGCTCCGTCATGACCGGCCCGATGTGCATCTCGGCACGCTCGAGCCCGGGCGCCCGCGGGTCGAACGCGCCCCCGAGCGCGTCGCCGTTGCCGGAGAAGCGGCTCCCGAGCGCGGGGGAGAGGCGGGGGAGGCGGCGGCGGTTCTTCAGCAGCAGCCGCGTGCTGCCCAGCACGCCCGCGGCGAGCACCAGCACCGGGGCCTCGAGCTCGCCGCTTCCCCCGCCATCGAGCCGGCGGAAACCGAGGCGCCAGGCCGCGCCGGAACGCGCCGGCGGGTCGATGCGCGCGGCCTCATGCAGGGGGCGGACGTCCGCCCCGAGCCGCTCGGCTCGGGCCAGGTAGGTCAGGTCCACCGTGTTCTTCGCATGGCGCGGGCAGCCGATGTTGCAGCGCGCCAGGTTCGTGCAGCCGCCCTGGGCCGCCCCGCCGAAGGGATTGGTCCGGTCCTCGCCGAAGTGGACGGCGAGCGGGAGGCGCTCGACCTCCCGGCCCACCCTCCGGCCGAGCGTGGCGAAGGCGGCCAGCTTGCGGAGCGGGGGGTCGTCCGGGGTGGGCCGCGGCTCGAGCGCGTCCTCCGTGCGGTCGTAGTAGGGATCCAGCCTCGCGCGGTCGAGCGCCTCGGGCCAGCCGCCCTCGAAGACCTCCGCCGGGGCGCGCAGCTGCACGTTCGCGTAGACGAGCGAGCCCCCGCCCACGCCCGCCGCGCACAGCACGGCTACGTCGCGCATCAGGCGCAGGTCGTAGATCCCGCCGGGGTTGGCGGAGGGGTGCCAGAGGAGCCGCGGGGCCTGCTCCGGGCGCTCGATGAAGTCCTCACGCCCGAAGCGCCTGCCGCGCTCGAGCACGCAGGTGCGCCAGCCCGCCTCGGCGAGGCGGCACGCCATGACCCCGCCGCCGAACCCCGAGCCGACGATGACGGCGTCGTACCTGGCAGCCACGGCGCGACCCTACGAGCCAGGAAATCGCGCCGCAAGCCGGGGGGCGAGGGTGGTGCCGCCTAAGCGCAATCTTGGGCGGCTGAGCTGTGCATAAGCGGCCAAGGTTGCCCACGCGGGGAGCCGCGCTAGCTTTGCAGGTCCTTCATGAGCGTCGGGGCGACGGCCGGCGGCAGCCGGATCCCGGTGGATCGACTGCGAGCCTCGTCGCTGTGGACACCCCGGTGGTGGAGTACCTCCACCCTCCGGCCGCCGAGGTGGCCGAGCAGATTGCCCGCTACGTCGCCCGCCTCATCGACAACCGCTCCACCCTTCCGGTCGGCCTCGGCCGGGTGCCGAACGAGATGCTGGCTCACCTGACAAACCGGCGCGACCTCTCGGTCCACTCGGACGTCATCACCGAGCCGATCGTCGACCTCGTCGCGGGGGGCGTGATAACCGGCCCTGTGGCCACGAGTTGGGCGATGGGCTGGAGGCGCCTATACGACCTCGTGGACGACAATCCCCGCTTCGCGTTCCATCCGATCGAGTACATCTGCGACCCGGCGGTGATCGGGAGTCGGGAGCAGATGGTGTCGGTCACCTAGGCATTCGACATCGACCTCACTGGCCACGTGTCGGCGGAGACCCTCGACGGCGAGCTCTACGGAGGGGTCTCGACCGGCCTGGGCTTTCACCGGGGGCGCTTGCGTCGTCGAGCGGCATGGCCATCGTCTGCCTCGCCTCGCGCGAGCACGGCGCTCGCGGCCTGTTCGCGGACGTCCTGACCGGCAACTCCCGCAGGATGCGCGTCTTCGAGCGCGGCGACCACTCGCTGGAGGTCCCGCGGGACGCCGGCGTCGCCGAGCTGACGATGCTCTTCTAGGCCCCGACGCGCGGCGATGACTTTGTCGGTCGGCCGTGGTCGTAAGGTGCGGATGTCCGCCTTGAACTCGACGGCACCTACAGCTCACCCGGAGTCCGCGATCCGCCTTCGCGGGTTCGTCAAGCGGTTCGGCTCGATCACCGCGGTCGACGGCCTCGACCTGGACGTCCCGTTTGGCAAGTGCGTCGGCCTGCTCGGTCCGAACGGGGCCGGGAAGTCGACGACCATGAAGGCGCTCACCGCGCAGGTGATCGCCGACGAGGGCGAGCTCGAGGTGCTCGGCTACCGACTGCCCGACGACTCGAAGCAGGCGCGCGCCGAGATGGGCGTCGTCCCACAGCTCGACAACCTCGACGTGTCGCTGACCGTGGAGCAGAACCTGCTCGTGTTCGCGCATCTGTACCGCGTGCCCGCGGCCAGGCGGAAGACGGCCATCGAGCGCGCCCTCGGCATGGCCAACCTCGCGGCTCGCCGCGCATCTAGGGTCGATGCGCTGAGCGGCGGCATGCGGCGGCGCCTCCTGATCGCGCGTGGCTTTCTCCACGAGCCGCGGCTGCTGCTCCTCGACGAGCCAACCGTTGGGCTCGATCCCCAGGTGCGCCAGGAGCTGTGGGCGCTGATCGACAGGCTGCGCTCCGAGGGCGTGTCGATCCTGATGAGCACGCACTACATCGAGGAGGCCGAGCGCCTCTGCGACACCGTCACGATCATGTCCCACGGCAAGGCGGTGGCGGTTGGGGCGCCGCACGCGCTGATCCGTGAGTACGCCGGCCCCGAGGCGATCGAGGTCTACGGGCCCCCGGCGCGGCTGACCGAGGTGGAGGCCGACGCGCAGGCGCATGGCTGGCGGACCCGGCGCACCGGCACTTCGGTCTCGGTCCTCCACGGGAACGGCTCCGTGGACCTCGAAGGCGAGCGACGCGTGACGAACCTCGAGGACGTCTTCGTGCTCCTCACCGGCGAGGAGATCAACTGATGGCCGCGGCCACGCGACGCCTCCACCGGCTGGAGCGCGCCGCGCTCCAAGGGGTGATGGTCCGCGAGGTCGTCAACTTCTCGTCCTTCTGGCGCTCCTCGACGTTCTCCTCGACCGTCGACCCGACGATCTACCTGCTCGCGTTCGGGTTCGGCTTCGGGTCGCTCGTCAGCACGGTCGCGGGGTACGACTACATCGACTTCGTCGGCACGGGGATCGTGGCCACGACCGTCCTGTTCTCGGGCGCGTTCCCGGCCATGTACTCGACGTTCGTGAAGTACGAGTTCCAGCACACCTACGACGCAATCCTCGCCGCGCCCGTGGACACCGAGGAGCTGGTGACCGCCGAGGCGCTGTGGATCGCGACGCGAACCGGCGTCTACGGGTGCGTGCCCATGCTCGTGGCGATGGTCTTCGGACTCGACCCGAGCTGGGGGATGTTGCTTGTTCCGGAGATCGCCGCCCTGGCCGGGCTCGGCTGGGCGAGCTTCGGGATCTTCATCGCCGCCAAGGCGAAGGCGATCGAGAGCTTCTCCTATTGGCAGAGCGGGCTGCTCACGCCAATGTTCCTCGTCGCCGGCACCTTCTTCCCGCTCGCCGAGCTGCCCACCTGGGCACAGGTGGCCGGCAACTTCAACCCGCTGTACCACTGCGTGGAGCTGGTTCGCCACGCCGTTTTTGGGCTCGAGGGCTGGGCCGACATCGGGCATCTCGCCTTTCTGATCGCGTTCGCGCTCGTCTCGTGGCGCCTGGCGATCCGCTTCATGGAACGCAGGCTGATCCTCTAGATGATCAGCTGGCTGACCGTGAAGGTGGCGCCCTGCGGGTCGGCCAGAGCGGCCTGCCTGAACCCCGGCGCGTCGTAGGGCGGCGCCTCCACCCGGCCGCCGAGCTCCAAGGCCTTGTCGGCGGTCGCGTCGGTGTCGTGGACCCAGAAGTCGATGCCCCAGCGCGGCGGCGCGTCGGCGTCAGACGCCGTCATCACCCCGACCACGTCGCGATTCACGGGCTGGCCGGGCTCGCCCCCCACGTAGCCGGGCAGGCGCCAAAGCGTGACCTCGCTCCCACCGAACGCGAGGCCCTCTGTGACCCAGCCGAACAACCCCCCGTAGAACCGCTCGGCGCCGGCTGTGTCCGGCGTGCTGAGCAGGCTCATCGACCATGCACCTGGCTCGTTGACGAGCTGGGCGCCCCTGTGCCTGCCCGGCTCCCAGACGCAGAACGCGGCTCCCGCGGGATCGGCGACGACGGCGATCCGCCCCCCGTCGAGGCTGTCGAACGGCTCCACGACCACGGTCCCGCCGGCGGCAAGCGCGTTGGCGGCCGCGCCCGCGGCGCTCTCGACCCAGACATAGGTGCTCCAGGCGGTCACGGGCGGCGCGGCCTCAGGTCGCGAGGCGATCGCGGCCACGTCCCGGCCGCGAAGCCTGCACATGAAGTGCCGGCCGGGCGTGCCCGGCGGCATCGTGTCCTCCGCCTCCCAGCCGAACAGCCGCGTGTAGAAGGCCACCGCCGCCTCCGCGTCGGGCTGCCAGGTGTCGACCCAGCAGGGGACTCCCGGCGCGAATCCGTCGCGCTCGCTCATGCCGCGTCCTCCTCGTACTCGTCGTGACGGCGCCACCACTGGTAGGGCGGGGTCTGCGGCCGGCCCTCCGGCGTGTCCTCCCACGTCTCCTGCCGGCCCAGCGGCGTGAGATCCAGGAAGGTCCAGACGCTCCCGAGCGCCTCGACGCCACGCGCGGTCGTGAAGTAGGTGCGGAACACGCGGTCGCCGTCACGCAGGAAGACGCTCAGCCCGAAGGTGTCGCCCTCGTCGGAGGTGATCCCGAAGTCCCTGTTGAAGCCGTTCCCGGCCGCGGAGTACCAGGGAATGTCCCAGCCCATGCGCTCCCTGTAGGGCTCGATCTTGTCCAGTTCCGCGCGGGAGACGAGCGCGAAGGACGTGTCGCGAGCGTGAAGGTGCGCGAGGTGCCCGACCTGGTCGACGAACATCGAGCAGCCGTCGCAGCCGGCCGTGGGCCAACCGGGGGCGCCGGGGGCGAACATGAAGTGGTAGACGATCAGCTGCCTGCGTCCCTCGAACATGTCGAGCAGGCTCGCCTGGCCGCCCCGGCCCTCGAAGACGTAGTCCGTCTCGACCTCGACCATCGGCAGCCGGCGGCGCTCGGCGGCCAGCGCGTCGCGCGCCCTCGTGGCCTCCTTCTCCTTGGCGAGCACCTTCTCGTGCGCGGCTTGCCACTCGCCGGGCGATACGACCGGTGGAAGGTTCATCGTCTGCCTCCTCGGACTGGGTTGGTGGATCGTAGCATTAGGTTGGAATATCCAACTAGACTGTGGGCATGCGCACATACGGCGATCGGTGCGGGGTGGCGCGGGCGCTCGACCTGGTGGGGGAGCGCTGGGCCCTGCTGGTCGTCCGCGAGTTGCTGCTGGGCCCGAAGCGCTTCACGGATCTGCGGAGCGGGCTGCCGAACCTCGGCCCGGACGTCCTGGCCCAGCGCCTGCGCGAGCTCGAGCAGGCCGGCGTCGTCCGCCGCCGAATGCTCGCACCTCCGGCGGCGTCGCGCGTCTACGAGCTCTCCGAGCGCGGGCACGGGCTCGAGCCGGTGATCCTGGCGCTCGGCCGCTGGGGCAGTGGCGCGCCGTTCCCGCCCGGGGAAGCCCGGATCGGCGTGGACGCGACCGTTATCGCGCTGAAGACGCTATTCGACGCGTCCGCGGCGGACGGCCTAAGGGCGAGCTACGAGCTGCGCTTCGGCGACCAGCGCTTCCGCGCCGAGGTCACAGACGGCCGGCTCGACATCGAGCGCGGCGCCGCCCAGGAGCCCGACGCCACCATCGAGACGGACCCCGGCACGCTGTCCGCTGTCCTATGGCACGGCCGCGAGCTGAAGGTGGCGATCGATTCAGGCGAGCTGAAGATCGTGGGCAGCAGGCCGCTGGTGCGGCGCTTGCTCCGCCTCTTCCCGCTGCCGAACGCGGCTGCCCCGAGGGGCGCCAAGCGCCACGACATATAGGGTCCGGCCGGGGACGGCAAGGAGGTCGCATGGCGAAGGAGACGATTACCCGCCGGCGCCTGCTCGGCTCGGCGGCGGCCGGTGGGCTCGGGCTGGCGGCCGGAGCGACGCCCGCCGCACGGGCGAACGGGCGCCGGCGGCGCCGGGCCCGCCACGCGGACGTCGTGGTGGTGGGCGCGGGGTTCGCCGGGCTCACCGCGGCGCGGGTGCTCGAGCGGGCCGGGCACTCCGTGGTCGTCCTCGAGGCCCGCGACCGGGTCGGCGGCCGTGTCCTGAGCCACAGCATCGGAGGCGGCCATTCCGTCGATCTGGGCGCCGAGTTCGTGGGCCCGACCCAGGACCGGATCCTCGCGCTGGCGCGGAGGATGGGGGTTCGCACCTTCGACACCTACAACGAAGGCAGCAACGTCTACGTCGTGGAAGGCGTCCGCGGCCTCTATCCGGCGGCCACCGGCATCCCGAACACCCCGGACTTCGTGAGCGACTTCCCGAGGCTGCTCGAGCTCGACGCGCTGGCACGTGAAGTGCCGCTCGATGCCCCCTGGCGCGCCCCACGCGCCGCCGAATGGGACTCGCAGACGTTCGACGACTGGAAGCGGGAGAACGTGAAGACGCCGATCGGCCGGGCGGTCTTCGACGGGATCGTGGAGTCCGTCTGGGGCGCCGAGGCACGCGATCTCTCGCTTCTCTTCGCGCTCTTCTACATCGCCGCGGCCGGGAACGAGCGAACGCCCGGCAGCGCCGTCCGGATCAGCACCACGCCGGGCGGGTCGCAGGAGCGCCGCTTCGTCGGGGGCGCCCAGCTCGTGGCGCGGCGGCTCGCGCGCCGGCTCGGCTCGCGCGTCGTGCTCGACTCTCCGGTGCGACGTATCTCGCAGCGGCACGGCCGCGCCCAGGTCGAGTGCGACAGGCTGACGGTCGTGGCGCGCCGGGTGATCGTTGCGATCCCGCCGACGTTGACGGGCGAGATCGAGTACCTGCCGGCCTTGCCGGCACGGCGGGCGCAGCTCGTCCAGCGGTACCCGCAGGGCTCGTTGATCAAGTGCCAGGCGGTCTACGACCGCCCGTTCTGGCGCAGCAGGGGGCTGTCCGGACAAGGCTTCTCGGATACCGGGCCGGCCAAGGTGCCGCTCGATGTGAGCCCGCCGGACGGCCGGCCGGGGATCCTGCTCGGCTTCGTCGGCGGACACCAGGCGCGCGTCTGGGGGCGGCGGTCGCGCGGCGAGCGCCGCGCGGCCGTTCTGCGCAGCTTCGCCGCCTTCTTCGGCCAGGAGGCGCTGCACCCGCGGCGCTACGTGGAGAGGGACTGGTCGAGGGAGGTCTGGACGCGCGGCTGCCCCACCGGCTGGACCGGGCCCGGCGTGCTGCTCGAGTACGGACCGGCGATCCGGCGCCCGGTTGGTCGCATCCACTGGGCGGGCACCGAGACCTCCACCTTCTGGACGGGGTACATGGACGGCGCGGTGCGCTCGGGCGAGCGCGCGGCGCGCGAGGTCCTCCGGCGCCTCGGCCACCAGTCGCCGTGAACGATCCGGTCGAACTGATTCAGCGGCTCTACACGTCTCTCGACCGGGGCGACGGCGAGGCGATGGCCGCCTGCTACCTCCCCGGGGCCCGATTTCGCGACCCCGCCTTCGGCGAGCTCGACGGGCGCGAGGCGGGCGATATGTGGCGGATGCTCACGGGTCGCTCCGAGGATCTGCGCGTCGAGCTGGTCGAGCACCACGCCCACGGCCAGACGGGGTACGCGCGCTGGATCGCGCGCTACACGTTCACCGCAACCGGCCGGCCCGTGGTGAACGACGTCCGCGCCCGCTTCCGCTTCGAGGACGGGTTCATCGCCGAGCACGAGGACAGCTTCTCCTTCTGGCGCTGGTCGCGGCAGGCGCTCGGTCCGGTCGGGCTCGTCCTGGGTTGGACGCCGTTCCTCCGAGCCGCCACCCGTCGGCGAGCCCGCGCGGAGCTCGAGCGCTTCGCGTCCGGTAGGCGGTAGTCCGATGGGGGAGCTCGTCCTCGTGCGCCACGGCGAGACCGAATGGAGCCTCAGCGGGCAGCACACCGGCACCACGGACATCCCGCTGACGGATGCCGGGCGGGCGCAGGCCGAGCGGCTGCGCGCGAAGCTCGAAGGGCGCGACTTCGTCCGTGTGCTCACGAGCCCGATGGGCCGCGCAATGGAGACCTGCCGCCTGGCGGGGCTCGCCGACCAGGCCGAGGTCACCGACGACCTGCGCGAGTGGGACTACGGCGAGTACGAGGGGATCACGACGCCCGAGATCAGGAAGCGGCGGCCGGGCTGGGACCTTTGGCGGGATGGCTGCCCCGGCGGGGAGACGGCCGAGCAGGTGGGCGCTCGCGCCGACCGGCTGATCGAGCCGCTCCGGGAGCTCGAGGGCGACGCGGCCCTGTTCGCCCACGGACACGTGCTGCGCGTCCTGGCCGCCCGCTGGGTGCGGCTCCCTCCCCAGGACGGCGCCCGGCTGGCACTCTCGACCGCCACCGTCAGCGTGCTCGGGTGGGAGCGCGTGACCCCGGTGATCCGGCTCTGGAACCGGAGCGTCGCCTAGCCCACGGCGACCCCGGCCGCGCACGAGGCACCGCGCCCGCGAGGGTCACCAGCGGCACGAAGACCCCGACCGCGGCCGCGAGCTTGCGGCCCTTGAGCAGGCAGATCCCCGCGAGCGCGATGCCCAGGGCCTGGAGCGGCAGGAGCAGCTCGCCCACGAGCGCGTCGAGCGCGTCGATCCAGAAGCCGAGCCCGACCAGCGTCAGGGTGAGCAGCGCCGCCGCCACGATGACGGCATCGATCGACTCGCGCCCCTTCTCCGTCCAGTAGACGTCCTCGAGGTTGAGCCAGAGCGCGAAGTCGTCGAGCGTCAGACCGAGGCCGATGCCGAAGGTCACCGCCGCGATCTCCCGCCCCGGACTGCCCGGGTCGAGAGCTACGCCCACGTAGCCCGAGACGATCACGAGCAGGATCCCCCAGACCAGGTGGTGGACGTGCGTGCCGCCGCTCGTCTGCACGTTGCCCGGCCACCAGCGCACCTGGGCCCGGATCATGTGGGCGCTGGCGCGAATGAAGCCGAAAGACGCGAGGAAGGAGAGGAGCACGAGCACGTGGGTCTCCTTGCCGGGCGCCGCGACGCCCCTGTCCCAGGCGTCCCCGATGTCGTCCAGAAGGCGGTCCACCACCGCCGATCGTAAGCGCTTCGCGGGTCATGGAGGGCACTCCGCCTCGAGCGCCGGGTCGGGCCGGTGACCCCGATCGTCGGGGCTTCCGCGCCTGCCGGGCAGAGCCGTCCCGGCGACCGCTCCGGCCAGCGGGAGCCCGGCCGAGACGGCGATCGCCGGCGCGAAGGCCGTCGGCGAACGCTTGGGCCGAGGCGTAGTCGCCCGCCCGGCGAACACGGCGACCAGAATCGCGATCCCGAATACCCCGCCGAGCTCGCGCATCATGCTGTTGGAGCATCTTTGGCGCGTGCATCTGTCTTCATGACCGGCCACGCGCGTGAAATCCATTGCTCCGAACGGAGTAGCCTCAGTCCCATGCGCGTGATCGACCTCCCCACCGGCGAGACGGTGCAGGCGGCGAACGACGACGAGCTGTTCCAGGCGGTCCGGGGCAAGGTCTCCGAGGAGACCATGTCCGACGACGAGATCCGCGGCCTGATCGAGACGAAGGCCTACGACGCCACGGACTCGTAGCGCTCCCGGCAGTCCTCTGAGCAGAAGAACACCGTGCGTCCGTTGTCGCGCAGCGATAGCGCGGCGCCGCGATCGACGGTCATCCCGCAGACGGGGTCCGTGGCCGAGCGCCGCAGCGTGAGCCCGATCAGGAAGACGAAGACGACCGTGGCGACCGCGTTCAGCACCAGCTTGTAGTCGAGCTCGATCGTCCCGAACACGTCATCCGCGCTGGGCCGCGAGCTCGGCACCAGGCCGAGCGCCGAGAACGCCAGGTCGATCACGAGCGCCGCGGCGATCATGGTCACCAGCATCAGCGCCGTGATCCGAAGCGCGAAAGCCCAGCCGTAGTACTTCCGGTAGATGAACAGGATCGGGAGGATGATCAGGTCGGCGAAGATGAACGCCATCACGCCGGCGAACGAGATGCCGCCCGACCACAGCACGGCCGCGAGTGGCACGTTCCCCAC
>JBKPFJ010000115.1:0-20695 GCA_046728795.1 Actinomycetota bacterium
GCAGTAGCCCTCGGCGGCGAACTTGGACTGGCCGTAGGGGGACTCGGGCGCCACCGGGTGATCCTCGGGGGCCGGAAGGATCCTGCCCTCGCCGTAGATTGCGCCGCCCGTGGAGGTGTTCACGAAGCGCCGGACGCCGGACTCGAGCGAGGCCCGCAGCAGGTTGATCGTGCCCTGGACGTTGATGCTCGCGTCCCAGGCGGGGTCTGCGACCGACTGACGCACGTCGATGTGCGCCGCCAGGTGGAAGACCGCTTCGGGCCGGACGCGGGCCACCACGTCGTCGACCGCTTGGGCGTCGCGGATGTCGAGCTCGGCGAGCTCCCCTCCGTTCGCGAGTGCGTCCTCGAGATTCTTCCTTTGGCCGGTCGAGACGTCGTCGACCACGGCCACCTCGTCCCCCCGCTCGAGGAGGGCGTCCACGAGGTTCGAGCCGATAAATCCCGCTCCGCCTGTGACCAGCGCGCGCATGAGCCGCCGCATCCTAGTTCGCTGCTACGTTCGGCCCGATGGCCGGCCTCTTCGTGACGCTCGAGGGCATCGACCGCTCTGGCAAGACCACCCAGGCGCGCCTCCTCTGTGTTGCGCTCGGTGAGCTCGCAGTTGGCGTCCGCGAGCCTGGTGGCACCGACGTGGGCGAGCGGGTGCGCGCGATCCTCAAGGACCCGGCCGTTCGCCCGACGCCGGAGGCGGAGGCGCTCCTGTTCGCCGCCGCCAGGGCGCAGCTCGTAGCCGATGTGATCCGGCCGGCGCTCGAGGCGGGCCGGGTCGTCGTCTCCGATCGCTTCCTCGACTCCTCGCTCGCCTATCAGGGGCTGGCGCGCGAGCTGGGCCTCGAGGAGGTCGAGCTGATCAACCGCTTCGCCACCGGCGGGCTCGTCCCCGACCTGACGATCCTGCTCGAGCTCGACCCCGCCGAGGCCGCGGCCCGCGCCGGCGAGCGCGACCGCTTTGAGGAGGAGGGGATCGAGCTCCAGCGACGGGTGCTCGCGGCCTATGGGGAGCTCGCCGCCGCCGACCCCGGCCGCTGGCGGCGCGTGGACGCGTCGCGCTCGCCCGAGGCCGTGCACACCGACGTCCTGGCCGCCGTCGAGGCGGCGCGCAGCGGGGCACCGGCGTGAGCGTCAGCCTTCCGGGGACCGAGGACCATCCGCAGGCGCGGATGGTGCTCGGGACGGCGCTTGCGACCGGGCCCTCGCACGCTTATCTCTTCCACGGCCCGGCCGGTACCGGCAAGCGCACGGCGGCCCGGGCGTTCGCCGCGGAGCTGCTGGCCGAGGGCGATCCCGACCCCGAGAGCGTTCGCCGCCGGGTGTCCCGCGGCGCTCATCCCGACCTCACCTGGGTCCGGCCCACCGGCGCCCACGTGATGCGCACGAGCGACGTCGACGAGCCGGTGGTCGCGGCCGCGACGCGCACCCCGTTCGAGGCGCGCCGGCGGGTGTTCGTGCTCGAGCGCGTGGACACCATGAACGATGAGGTGGCGAACCGGATGCTGAAGACGCTCGAGGATCCGGCGCCGTTCGTGCACCTGATTCTGCTCACCGAGGCGCTCGGCCGCGTGCTCGACACCGTCGTCTCGCGCTGCCAGCTGGTGCGCTTCGACCCGCTGCCCGCCGAGCGGATCGCCGCGCTGCTCGAGGCGGAGGGGACCGAGCACTCGCGCGCGGTCGACTGCGCCCGACTGGCGCTCGGCAACGCGAGCCGCGCCCGCTACCTCGCCGGGCCCGAGGGCGCGGAGCTGCGGGGGGAGGTGGAGGAGATGGTCGAGGCCGCGCTCGCCGGGGACGCCGCCCCCGACGAGCCCTGGCGTCCCTTGCTCGAGCGGGCCGAGCGCCGCCGCGCCGAGGCCGAGGAGGCTGCGGCCCGGGAGCGGGCGCGCCGGCTCGAACTCGAGCCGAAGGGCCGCGAGCGCCGGGCGCTAGAACGCGAGCTCGAGGAGGCTGCGAGGCGCGACGGGCGCCGCGCCCGCACGGAGGTGCTGGATCTCGGCCTGACCCTGGCCGCGCTCAGCTTCCGCGACCTGGTCTGCCTGGCCGAGGGGGCCGAGGCGACCATGTTCGCCACGGAGCGCTCGAGTGCGCTCGCCGAGCGCGCCCGGGGGCGTGATCCGCGCCGCCTGCGCGAGGCGGCGGAGCGCTGCGAGGACGTGCGCCAGGCCCTCGAGCTGAACGTGATCGAGGAGCTGGCGCTGTCCGCCCTCGGCTTTCGGCTGGCGGGGCTGGTCGGCGCCGCGACCTGAGCCTCCGCCTCGCCTCCGGATCCGAAAAGTACGCAAAGTGCGAGCTTTTTCGAGGCGGTGCAGACCTAAATTGCATGAATTCATGTGCAAGATCGTCTGCAAAGGGTGGTGGGGAACGGGGGCATCCTCACTGCGAAATCGGGCGAGAGCGCGTGGACTCGCGCTCCCCCACTGGCCCGGGGGTCTCGCCCTTGGCAAGGAGGTACGCAGTGCGAGGACGAAAGACGCTCGCAAGCATCCTGTCGATCGCCGCCCTCTCGATCCTGGCGGCGCCGGCCTTCGGCGGGAGCTTCGGCCCCGGCAACGCCGACAAAGGTCCGCACGACCCGGGCGCGAAGTGCCACCCGCCGGGCCAGACCAACGACCGGCCGGAGTGCAACCACTAGGGATCGAGCGGCCGGATGCCGGGGCTCCGTTCGGAGCCCCGGCGTCCGAGCATTGCCGAGGATAGGGAAGCGCTGCCGCTAAGGGTCGCCGGTCCCCGCCACCGGGGGCTTGGCCTTTCGCGGGACACGTAGGCCGTCAATCGGCCAAGCCCCCCACGCGAGGGCCAGTGAGCCTGCCGGCTAGGAGACGGCGGCCGCCTCCTCAGCCTTTGCCTCCACCGGCGCCCGCTCGCGGAGCAGGCGAACGAACTCGCGCATCCAGGACGGGTGGTCGGGCCACGCCCGGGCCGAGACCATCACCCCGTCGATCACCGCATCGCCGTCCACGAACTCGGCGCCGGCGGCGCCGACGTCCGGCTCGAGCGCCGGATAGGCCGCGGTCCGGCGACCCTCGAGCACACCGGCCGCGCCGAGTATCAGCGGGGCGTGGCAGAGCTGTGCCACGGGCTTCGCCTCCGAGAAGAAGTGCCGGACGATGCGCTGGCAGTCCTCGTCGTTGCGGATGTACTCCGGCGCCCTCCCGCCGGGCACTACCACCGCCACATAGTCGGAGGGATCGACGTCCGCGAAAGCGAGGTCGGCCTCCCAGGTGTAGCCGGGCTTCTCCGTGTAGGTGTCGAAGTCCTCGACGAAGTCGTGGACTACGAACTGGAGCTTCTTCTTAGACGGGGCGGCCAGATGGACCTCGTAGCCCTCCTCGATAAGGCGCTGGTAGGGGTACATGACCTCCAGCGACTCGCCGGCGTCGCCCGTCAGCATCAGGACCTTGGGCATCCCTTCCTCCTCTCGAAGCGGCCGTTTCGGCACACGCTACTCCTGCGCGGAAGGGGTCTCGACTAGAGCGTCGGGTCGGCGACGAGGTAGTAGAAGGCGACGGCGAGCAAGGCGGTGACGGCGGCCCAGAGTGAGGCCCACCCGGCCCGCTCGACCGGCTGCATCTGGGGACGAGCCAGGCCGAAGATCACGCTCAGCTCGAACGCGACGCAGGCGGCCACGAAAGGGACGACCGACCACTTGCCCGTGATAGCCATCAGGATGTAGAGCGGAACCTGAGTCCCGGCCGCCGCCCCACCCGCCGAGAGCACGAGCACGAAGTACTCGTTGTAGGCGTCGCGATAGATCGGCACCCGCGGGTTGAGCGCGGCCAGGAACCTCTTTCTCTGCTCAGAGGCCACGCTCGGATCATTCCATCTGCCGGGGCTACACTGCTCTCGCGTCGCGCCGACGTAGCTCAGTTGGCCAGAGCACCGCTCTCGTAAAGCGGGGGTCGAGGGTTCGAATCCCTCCGTCGGCTTTCAGCGCTTCCTTGCAAGCGGCCAGGTTTCACCACCGCTTGTCTACTCGGTGATCAGGGTCTCTGGCCCGACCTCGCCCAAACACACCTGGCGCGCTTGTCGGAGTGGAGGGCGTCCGGGGCAGGTCCTCCCGAGTTCTGCGTATAGGCCTCCTCCCTACTGCGGGGCGAGCCGACGACCGTCGCGGATAAGACGATCGGGACGCGCAGCTTTGCTGGAGCTTCGGCCCCTCATCCGTTCGAGCCGCCTTCCCAAAATCGGGGTGCTCGCTATTTGCGCACGTTCAGGGGCGAAATGATCAGGAACTTGCGGTCATGTCAAGCGCGTCAGGTGTCTCTCTTCCGCAAGCTCGGCCAACTCTTCCGCTGTGGGATGCCCCGGCCTGATAAACCTCGCGAGCAGGTCGCCGACGGTCCAGTCCCTAAGCAGCGGATCCCGCAACGGGACGTCGGCGTGCACCTCGTAGAAGTTGCGGTGGCCCAAGCGGTGCCGGGTGAGGTAGCCGGCCTCCTCGAGCTCGGCGACCACTCGGTGGGCGGCACGCTCGGTGATCCCGGTTTCGGCGGCTACCTCCCGCACCGTGATGCCCGGTCTGCTGGCGAGGCAGATGAGGATCCGTGTGTGGCTCGTGACGAAAGTCCAGGCGGGCATGACTGGAAGGTACTCGCGCGACCGGCTTCATAGGCTCTCGTAGTACAAGTACGTCCGCAACAAGGACGTGTTCGGTTTCGCCTGGCGCCGCACCAGCTCCTCTCGCCGGGCCACGGCGGTCCCGCGGAGATCACCCCCGACACGTCCGCGACGGCGTCGCGGCGCTGAGCCCCGAGCGAGCACCTGAACGTTACCGCGATGTTCGCCGAGCGCGACCCGCCGAGGTGCTCCTCCGAACTCATCGAGCAGGGGCTGGCCCAGAGCGCTTCGAGAGCGCCCTCGAGGGTGCTACTCGACATCGAGCAGCGCTTCGGGCGCGCCGGCAGCGCCCTGTACCGCCTGGGGCCGCGAGCTTGGTTGTGAGTGTCGCCCCTGCGGGTACCTGTTGGGACAGAAGGAGGATCCGCACACGCGGATGCACGCGGCGCAGACAGGAACGGCCGAGGCCAAGGAAGCGGCGGCGACACGGGCCGACCGTGACGTCGCGGATCGGAAAGCGCCACTAAACGCCGAGGATCGGCAGGCGCTGCTGCGCTTCATGCTCCTCATGCGCGCCACCGAGGAGCGCGCGCTCACGCTCTACCGGCAGGGCAAGGTTCCCGGCTCCTTCTACGACGGGCGTGGTCAGGAGGCCACGGCAGTCGGACCGGCGTTCGCCCTGGGGCCGCGTGACCGGGCCTGCATTCTGCACCGTGACCTCGGCGGGCATCTCGTTCGGGGCGTGACCCCGGGCCGAGTGCTCGCCCAGATGATGGGACGGGCCACCGGCGTGACCGGCGGGAAGGACGCCAACATGCACTTCGCCGATCCCGCGCTGGGCTGCGTTCAGATGGTGTCGATGCTGCCCGACATGGCGCTCGTCGCCTGCGGGCTTGCGATCGCCTTCCAGATTCGGCGCGAGGAGCGCGTCGCCATGACCTGGTTCGGCGATGGCGCCACCGCCAACGGACAGTGGCACGAGGCGATGAACGTCGCCGGCATCCGGCAGCTCCCCGTGGTGTTCGTGCTGGAGAACAACCACTGGGCGTACTCCACGCCGAACGAGGCGGAGTTCGCGGTGGACCCGGTGGAGCGCGCCGCCGGCTACGGGTTCCCCGGCGTGAAGGTCGACGGCAACGACGTGGAGAAGGTCTTCCAGGTTGCCGCGCAGGCCTGCGAGCGCGCCCGCGGCGGCGGGGGGCCGACTTTGATCGAGGCGGAGACCATGCGCATGCACGGCCACGGCGCCCACGACGACATGAGCTACGTCCCCAAGCAGATGTTCGAGCAATGGGAGGCCCGCGACCCCATTGACCGCTACGAGAAGCGGCTCGCCGACGACGGGATCGACGTCGATGGAATCCGTGCCTCCGTCAAGGAAGAGCTCGAGCGCGAGACGGAATGGGCGCTCGACCAGCCCATGCCGGAGCCGTCGGCCGCCACTGAGGGCGTGTTCGCGGACGGGGACCCGGAGCTCGGCGACGGCCAGGCGCCGTGGTCGCGCTGGCGCGAGGAGGCGGACCGTGCCTGAGCTCACCTACCTGCAGGCGATCTCCGACGGCCTGCGCGAGGAGATGCGCGCCGACGAGTCCGTCTTCTGCCTCGGGGAGGACATCGGGGCCTTCGGCGGAGCGTTCAAGGTCACCGACGGCTTCATCGAGGAGTTCGGCGAGCAGCGCGTGTGGGACACGCCCCTCGCCGAAAACGCGATCATCGGAACGGCTGTCGGCGCTGCGGTGGAGGGCCTGCGGCCGGTCTGTGAGATGCAGTTCGCCGACTTCATCTCGTGCGGCTTCGATCAGCTAGTGAACGTGGCTGCGAAGCTCCACTATCGGCAGGGGCTTGCCGTCCCGATCACGGTCCGGCTTCCTTCCGGCGGTGGCTTCTCCGGGGGTCCCTTCCACTCCCAGAATCCCGAGGCGTGGTTCCTGCAGACGCCGGGGCTCAAAGTGGTGGCGCCGTCCACGGCCGAGGACGCGAAGGGGCTGATCTGTGCGGCCATCCGGGATCCCAACCCCGTGATCTACATGGAGCACAAGCATCTCTACCGGCGCGCGCGCGACGAGGTGCGCGAAGGCCGGTATGAGACTCCGCTCGGGAAGGCCCGGCTGGCGCGCGAGGGAGACGACCTAACGGTGATCTCCTACGGCGCCATGGTGCTGACCGCGCTCGAGGCAACCGAGGACCTCGACGGCGCGTCCGTCGAGGTCGTCGACCTGCGCTCCCTCTACCCCTTCGACCGGGAGGCGGTGCTAGCCAGCGTGCGGAAGACGAGCAAGGTCGTCCTCGTGCAGGAGGCCACCCGGTCATGCGGGGTCGCCGCCGAGATCGCCGCGCTGATCGCGGAGGAGGCGTTCGAGGACCTCGACGGCCCGGTTGTTCGGGTCACGACCCCTGACGTGCCCATCCCGTTCAGCCCGCCGCTCGAGCGCGCCGTGCTCCCGCAGGTGGACGACGTGAAGGAGGCATGCCTTGAGCTCCTCGCGTACTGACGCGGCGATTGCCGAGGTGGCGATGCCCCAGATGGGAGTCTCAGTCGCCGAGGGCACGATCGTCGCGTGGAAGAAGGAGCCCGGCGATCCGGTCGAGGCCGATGAACCGCTCGTCGAGATCTCGACCGACAAGGTCGAGACCGAGATCCCGGCCCCCGCGAGCGGGCGTCTGAAGGAGGTGCTGGTCGAACCGGGGCAGACCGTGGACGTGGGAACGGTGTTGGCGACCATCGAGACGTCCGCGGGGTCGGGCGACGGCGTCGCCGACGCCGAGACGAGCGGGCCCCCTCCCACAGAGCGAAGCGTGGACGGCGGCGAGCCCCCCGTTACCCCCGTCGTGCGCAGGATGGCCGACGAGCACGGGATCGATCTCTCGCAGGTGAGCGGCAGCGGCAGGCGGGGGCGGGTCACGAAGAAGGACGTGCTGGCCTATCTGCGAGGTCGAGAGAAGGCCGAGGAGCGACCGGAGCCGGCGCTTCACATGGAGTCGCCCTACCGCGAGGAGGCGCCGGCCGCGGGCGAGACGCCCGCGCCGGAGGCGACGCCCGCCCCGCAGCCGGTGGCGGCGCCCGCCGGGACGCGCGAGCTATCGCTAATGCGCAGGCAGATCGCCGAGCACATGGTGCGCTCGTTGCGCACCGCGGCGCACTGCACCACGATCGTGGAGGCCGACATGGGGCGGATCTCGGCCGCTCGGGGGAAGCTGTCCTACCTGCCGTTCGTCGCCAGCGCGACGATCGCCGCGCTTCGCGATCACCCCAGCGTGAACGCCACGCTCGAGGGTGACCAGCTCACCGTGCACGGGGGGGTTCACCTCGGCATCGCGGTGTCGCTCGGCGAGGAGGGGCTGATCGTGCCGGTGATACGGAACGCGCACGAGCTGTCGCCGGAAGGGCTCGCCGCCCGGATCAAGGACCTCGCAGAGCGAGCCCGGAGCCGTCGTCTGTCGGCCGATGACGTCGGCGGCGGGACCTTCACGATCACAAACCCGGGCGCATACGGTGCGCTGCTCGCCACGCCGATCATCAACCAGCCACAGGTGGCGATCCTGGATCTCGAGGCGGTTGTGAAGCGACCCGTGGTCGTGACCGACCACGACGGGCAGGACAGCATCGCGATCCGGCCCATGACCTACCTGTGCCTGTCATGGGATCACCGCGCGCTCGACGGCGCGCTGGCGGCGCAGTTCCTGTCGACACTGAAGGGTCGCCTCGAGCACTGGAGCTAGGCCCGTCTCGGCGCGGATAGCACCACCCTCCGTGACCGGGCGGATAACCGCGGGGACGCCGAATTTCCCTACGCGTGAAACGATCGGGGCTTCGCTGACTACTCTCCTATGAGCAGCGTCGGTGACCGAGCCCGACGGGTCGGCCGTAACCCGGCCGTTGAAGGCCCCCGGAGCCTCGGCGGACCGTCCGCGAGGCGTCCAACACGCCCGCCGGCGGCCGAAGCGAACGCCGGGCTGGTCCAGGTAACCCGACCCAATCAGGAGGCTCGCAATGACGAGAATGCTCCGCACTCTCCTCACCCGGCTCGCGCGCCCCGACGAGGGTGACGAGGCGCAGGTGCACTTCCACGCCGGCCCGTACGGGCGCCCCGTGGTGTGCGAGGACCCGCGCTGCGATCGCCCCCACCTGACGGTTGCGTAGCGCCGGGCAGGCGGCGGACGGGATCAGGTCCGGGCATCGGTCCGAGGCCTGCCCGTTCCGCCGCCGCGACGCCTGAGCCCGGGGCAGCGGCGCGAGGACAGCCAGCGCGGCTCACCCACCTCGAGCCAACGCCGCGCGCTCCCTGGGCGCCTTCCCAGCCGCTTCGGCGGGGAGGGGATACCGATCCTCGAGCCCGTAGGCGCCGAGGAAAGCGAGGAAGGCCAGGGGCGCAAACCAAACCGTGTAGGTGGAGAACCAGTTCGTGCTCGTTAGCTGCAGGCCCACGAGCAGCGCTCCGCCGAGCGCCGCCACCTGGAGTGCCGTCTTGCGCCTGGGGACGAACGCAACGAGGAGTGCGAGACCCGCGAGGGCGATGTGGAGCAGGGTCTGGAGCCAGCCGAGTTCCGGCACCCATCCCCAGATCTCCATCCATCCCTGGCGCTCCTCTTGGAATCCGATCGTGCGGTCGTAGAACTCCTCGAGGCCACCGTCTGGGATCAAGGGAACGAAGACCGCGAGGAGGACCGCCACGAAGGCGGCGGCGAACACGAGTAGCGGCCGCAGGCGCCGTTCGCCGGTGGCGGTGGCGAACAGAGGCACGAGCAGCGCCGGCGCGAACTTGGTCCCCGTGGCGAGGGCGGCGAGGATCCCCCGTCCGGCTGGCGCGTGGAGCGCGAGCAATGCTCCCACCAGGACCAGCGCCACGAGGGCGTCGTTGAAGCTGTACCTCAGCACCAGCAGCGAATAGGGATAGCTCGCCCAGGCGAAGGCGAGCGCTACGCCCAGGGCCTGGCCGTCTGGACCCGGGCGTAGGCGGCGGCCCAGGAGGAACAGGCCCAGCAGCGTGAGGAGGTCGAACGTAACCGCTGCGGCCCGCGCCGCGTCCGCCTTGGCGTACTCGAGCCCGACAGGAAGGGCTTGCTCGAAGGGGACGTAGCTCAGGTAGATGACGGGACCGTAGGTGTCGCCGTGGGGGACGAAATTGTTCACCTCGCCGCCGTAGACGTCGCCGCCGTCCGCGACGAGGCTCGCCCCGATGGCGCTGGCGCCGCCGACGTCGCCGACCGGGACTTGGTCCCCGAGCACGTACGCGAGGCGGAAACCGGTCAGGACCACTACCGCGACCACCAGCCAGCTCACCGGCGCCAGGGGCACGAGAGGGCCGCGTCGCTCGCTGACGCGGAAGCCCGACCAGAGCAGCCGGCCGAACAGGTAGGCCAAGGCCAGGACGGTGAGTATCACCGACCTCGCTGGGCGGTCTAGGGAGAAGGAGACCCGGAGCGGAAAAAACCCCACCACGATCAGCGCCAGGAGGTCCACGTGGAGCAGGCGGAAAGGCCGCTGCGGGTCGACGAAGGGGACCAGGAACAGGACCGACAGCAGGTACCAGTGAATGGCCACGACCCAACGGTTACCTCAGAACTCGCCTCCCGGCCGGCTCAGCTCTTCGTCTCGACCGGGGCCTCGCACGCGAGCTCCACGCCTCCGCGCCGGGTGGTCTGCGAACCCTCCGTCGGCTCGGGTCATTCGCCAGCACGTTCACCAGGTCGTCGCGGTCGCGCCGGACGGCTAGAAAGTTCGGCCCGAAGAAGCGCTCGTCGCTGAGCCGGTAGGGTCGGAACCCGACGCGCCTGGGCAGCACCGGGCCGACGACGTAGCCGAACGGCTCCAGCAATGTGTGGAACCGCTCCAGCAGCGCGCCGGAGAGCGCGCTGGCAAACCCGTACTCAAATTGCACCGCACCGACGCGGCCCTCCTCCAGCGCTGATCGGAAGCCGTAAAGCACGCGCAAGTCAGCGCCCTCAGCGTCGACCTTGAGCAGGTCGACGCAGTCGATCCCGGCCTGCGCCAGGTATCGGTCGCCTGTCTCGACTCGCTCCTCGAGCCACTCGGCCCCGATCTCATGCGGGTAGTCGACCAGCGACGACAGCCGATCGTCGTCGCCGTAGTACTTGACGCGCAGGGTCCCGGGCGCGTCCAGGAGACCCATCTCGGGCACCCGAATGCGAGGGTGCCGGCCGACACGCTCGCGCAGTACGGCGCGGGTCGGCGACGCCACTTCGAAGCAGTGGACGACGGCCTGCGGGCAGACCTCGACCGCGCTCGAGGCCCAGCTCCCATGGTGCGCACCGACGTCGACGAGGACGCGGGCCTCGGGCGCCAGGCAGCGCAGCACACGCAACTCGCCGTTGGTCGTCAGATCGTGGTTTTCCGTATGTAGCACCGCGGTCGCGCGGTAGACCGCGGCTCGAGCCAGCCGAACTGCCCGGTCGTCGGTGTGCGCGGCCACCCAGCGCCGCAGCGCGCCGGGTGACACCGCCCGTTGGCCCTCAGGCGGAAGCATCGTCGGCCGGGGGTGACGGCTGGGTCGGCTGACCGCGCGCAAGGATGGCCGTCCCCAGGTTCTCGACCATCCGCCGAAACCCCAGAAAGCGCCAGAGGGCGAAGAGCCAGAGCAATGCGACCGCCGCGGCGGAGAGCCAGATCACGAGCGTCGAGCGGTGGTGCTCACGCCCAAGGATGGTCACGAGGTAGCCGGCGATTAAGAGCGGCGACGATCCGCCGAAGAGCAGCATCGTGTAGCGGTCGGCGGCGGTTGTCGACTGGATATAGGCAGGCTGGTCTGTCGCGCGGCGCCCGTAGAGCGTGACCCGGGCGGTCTTGCGGTCCTTGTTGATGAGGCGGAGGAATTGCTCCCAGCCGAGCACTGACTCGCCGGCGATGGTGCTCAGCTTGGGCGCCAGCTCCAGCGCTATGTAGCTGGCGAGCTTGTAGACGGCGCCCGCGTGGTCGACCCAGAAGAGCCACAGGAAGCACGACACCGCCGCCAGACCCAACAGCACGTCGGGGAGCTTGGTTATGACCGACAGTCCGGCACCGACCGCCGCGAGCTCGAGCGAGATGAGCGTGTAGGCGAGCGTCGTGCGGTTGTTGATCTCGCTCCGCAGGCTGTCGTATTCGGAGAGCGCGACCGTGCGCGCGGAGTCATTGGCGGGCATGCGCCTCCTCCTGAGCCGATCGCATGCAACGCTCATAGATGTCCTCGAGGCGAAGCACGAACGCCTGCAGCTCGAAATCGGCGACGCGCCGGCGCCCGGCGCTCACGAGGCTCGTCCGCAGTGCCCCGTCTTGCAGAAGTCGCAGGCCGCTCTCGGCCAGTGCGCCGGCGTCTCCCTTGGGCACCACCAGGGCCGTGACACTCGGCTCCACGGTCTCGGTCATGCCACCGGAGTCGGTCACTATGAGGGGAACGCCGGCAGCCATCGCCTCGAGCGGGACCAGGCCGTAGGGCTCGTCCTCGAGCGTCGGGTACCACACGAGGTCGCTGGCGCGATACGCCGCGGCGATGTCATCCCGCGGGAACTCGTGGAAGTGGACATGGGGCTCCGCGCCGGCGCGTCGGGCGGTGGCACGCAACTCATCGCGCAATGCCGCGATCTCCGCGCGGTCGCCGACGATCTGCTCGCTCATGCACAGGACGAGGGAGCCCCGCCCGAGCGTGGCGCGCACCCTCAAGAATGCCTCCACGCTTACCTCGACGCCCTTCCAGCGAAGGAGCCGCGCGGGGTGAAAGACCACGGGCGGTTCGAGCTCTGCGAGCGCGGGGTGAGGGGTCCCGTCACCGGCGAACCTGTCGACATCGATCCCGAGCAGCAGCGTGGAGGACGGCCGGAGGCTGGGAAGGGCTCGCAACATGAAGTCGCTCACATAAATGAGGTGGTGCCAGGGGAGGTCGACCACTCCTGGGCAGACGTGCTCACCCGTGTGGTCGTGCACGCTGTTGAGCAGCGCCGGGCGGGCGCCGCTGTAGCGGGCAGCCGCGGCGAACGTTCCGTCGGCGAGCTCGGCGCCAAAGTGGTGGGCGTTGTGGAGATGGACGATCCCCGGACCGTAGGCCTCGAGCAGGCGAGCTAGGGAATCGGCGATCTCCTCTCGCAGCGCAGTTCGGTCCCGGCTCCCCAGCAGCCGACTCGGGGCGATCGCGGTGCGCCGATGCACCGGAACTCCGGTGTACACCTCGTCGACGTCCCGGTCGCCGCCCACGAGGCAGGCAATTTCGTGGTTCCGGCGGCGCAGGGCGTGGCTCACGTCTGCCAGATGCGTCTCGACACCGCCCACGGTGGGCGGAAAAGCATGAGCGACCATCAGGATGCGCAGCGAGCCCTCGCCTCCCTCCCAACTCGACATCGGGCGCGACTCTAACCTCCTGCGTGATCGGCTGTCCGCGCCCACCGCACGTCCCCGCCGAGGGCCGCCGGCTCAGCTCTTGGTCTCGACCGGGGCCTCGCGGGCGAGCTCCACGCCTCCGCGCCGGGTGCGCTTCGCTTTGTAGGCCGCCGCATCCGCCGCCCGCACCAAAGCGCCCGGGTCGGGCAGGTCGCCGTCGCCCAGGGCGATGCCGATGCTGGCCGAGAAGCGGTGCTTGGCGCCCGGGGCCTCGATCGGTTGCTGCGCCACGGCGGCCAGGCGAGCGGCCAGCGCGCGCGCATCCGGCTCGTTCATGTCCTCGCATATGACCACGAACTCGTCGCCACCAAGGCGGCCGACGGTGTCGCTCGGGCGCACCGCCTCAGCCAGGCGGTGAGCGAAGGTCACGAGCACGCGGTCGCCGGCCGCGTGGCCGTGCTCGTCGTTGACGCGCTTGAAGCCATCGAGATCGAGGAACAGCACGGTGATCGCTGCGCCGGAGCGGCGGGAGCGAGCCACCGCCTGGGCGAGCCGGTCCTCGCAGAGGGTGCGATTCGCGATCCCCGTGAGTGGATCGTGGAGCGCCTGATGCCGTAGCTCCTCCTCCATCTGGCGTCGCGCTCCGGCGGTCGCCAGCACGTTCGCGACGGCCCGGAGGAAGGCGCCGTCCTCGTCGTCGAAGGCGTCCTCGCGACCGGTGTAGACGGCAAGGACGCCCAACACCTCCTCGCCCGAGCGCACCGCCACGGCGAGACCCGAGCGAACGGCTGGGAGCTCGGGATCCTCGCTGTCAGCCGGTCCGAGCTCCTTCAGTACGACGGCGCCGTGGGATCCTATGGCCGACTCCGCCTGCGCCGGCGCCAGCGAGGCGAGCGACTCCCAGCCCTTGGCGGCCCAGAAGGCCGTTGGGCGCAGGACTCCCACGTTTCGATCCCATTCCAGTACCTGCGCCAGCTCCACCTCCATGGTGCTGGCGAGCGTCTCCACGAGCTGCCCGCCGAGTCGTGCCGGATCGGTCCCGGCCAGCGCCCTCTCGCCCAGCGAGGCCACTACGGCGTGCTCGGCCGAGCGTCGCTGCAAGCGCTTCTCGGCCTCGAGCCGGTGGGACATGTCGCGTCCCACCGCCAGCATCAGCAGTCCCGCGTCGGTCTCCACGACTCCCCAGCTCATCTCCCCGATGAACTCGCTCCCGTCCTTGCGCACGCCGGAGACCTCTCGCGCGAAGCGGAGCCCTTCCGGGTTATCGAAGAAGGCGCGCATGTTGTGCGTGTAGAGCTCCCGCAGTCGCTCCGGCCAGAGGAGCCAGACGGGTCGGCCGAGGAGCTCGCGACGCCGGTAGCCGAACAGCTCTTCGGCACGCGCGTTGACGAACTCGATCGACCCGTCCGGGCGCGTACCGACGACGGCGTCGGGAAGGCCCTCAAGCACCGCACGCAACGCGGCCTCGCTGCGACGAAGCCGGCTGCGCTCCCGCCGAGGCTTGGCGGAGTCGCGTGCCGTGACGAGGGTGAGCGCCTCGCCGCCCTGCTCGAGTGTCGAGACGGCCACGGAGACCAGCTGCTCTCGGCCGTCTTTGCCGCGAACTGGCACGGCGCTGGTGCCCGTCACACGTCGGCCCGGCGCGACGCTAGCGGGGAAGACGAGCGAGGCGGGACGGCCGCCCAGCTCGCCACGCGCATAGCCGATCAGCCGCTCCCAGCGCTCGTTCGCGTAGGCGATCTCCCCGGCCTCGTCGAGCACCAGGACCGCGTCCGGAAGCGCCTCCATTAACGAAGCGACCAGCCCGGTCCGGAAGTTCTCGGAGACCATCCTTGATCTCCTGCGAGGATAAATGGACCGTGGCCCGAGCGGGAGGGGCGCTCAGCGGCTCTGAGCGCCCGGCCGCGCGGCCCATCCGAGCCGCGACCCCCCAGCGCTTGGAGGGCGAGGAAGGCCCCGGCCACGATCAGGACTTCGCCCACGCTGCACACGTTCGCCCCGGGCCAGCCGGCCGGGATGGCGAAAGACGTCCCCGAGGAGGCCCAGATTCGCGTCGCCGACGAGGTTCGAGTTGGCGAACTCGCCCGCCTTCGCCTCGAGACCGGCGGCGTCGAGCGCCGCCGCGGAGGCCGGCATGACCCCTCCGTTCGCCGCGATCCCGAGCAGGTGAGCAGGCCGCCGACGCCCACGAGCCACGCGAATGGCAACCGCAGGTTGCGGAGGAGGCAGGTGCCGGCGAGGGCGTAGGAGACGAGGTGCGCCGCGCGGTGAAGCCCTTCGCTGCCTGCTCGGCGAGCAGGAAGTAGAGGACGGCCAGCGCAAGGGCGGGGGGCCACGGCACCCAGCGCTGTGGCCGGGGCGAGGGAGCGGAGTCGTGAAGGGAGGGCGCTGAGCCGCGCTATGGGACCCATCTGCCCTTGTTGTCGGCAGTTGGGCCCTTCGGCTTAGCCCGGGATGGTCGCCCTCGGCGCGGGAATCAGCCCCGGCGCATGAGGCGACCCACGGCTCCCATTAGCTCCTCGGTGCGCGCCTCCTGGTCCTCCGGCTCGCCGCCGATCACGCAGTGGCGGGCGTGATCGTCGAGCAGGCCGAGACCCACCTTGTCGAGCGCAGCCTGGACCGCCGCGATCTGGGTGAGCACATCGATGCAATAGCGGTCCTCTTCGACCATGCGCGTGACGCCGCGCACCTGGCCCTCGATGCGGGCCAGGCGGCCGAGAAGCTGGTCCTTGGTGGCGGAGTAGCCGCGGGTGGGAGCGGCGGGCGATGGAGTCATGTTTCGATGCTACCACTACCCCCCGGGGGTAGGTATCCGCCAGGATTCGGGTCCCATGCGCCTGCTCCCCTCGATCGGCGGTCGGGATATCGCGGTGGACCTCGGCACCGCGAACACGCTCGTCTACGCGGCGGGGGCCGGCATCGTCGTCTCGGAGCCCTCGGTCGTGGCGCTCGACGAGCGCACCGGGCAGGTGCACGCGGTGGGCGAGGAGGCCAAGCGGATGATCGGCCGCACGCCAGCCACGCTCTCCGCCGTGCGTCCCCTCCGCCACGGGGTGATAGCCGACTTCGAGGTCACCGAGCGGATGCTCCGGCACTTCATCGGGAAGGTCCAGCAGAGCCGTCTCGCCCGCCCGCGGGTGGTGATGTGCGCCCCCTCGGGCATCACGGACGTCGAGCGCCGCGCGCTCGAGGAGGCCTGCCTCGCCGCCGGAGCACGCGGGGTCGAGATGATCGAGGAGCCGCTCGCTGCGGCGCTCGGCGCGGGCCTCGAGATCGACCGCCCCTCGGGTCACATGGTCGTGGACGTGGGCGGCGGCACGACCGAGGTGGCCGTGCTGTCCCTCGGCGGCATCGTCGCCTCGAAGTCGGTGCGCGTGGGGGGCTACGACCTCGACGAGGCCCTGATCAGCCACATCCGCTCGCGCTACGGCTTCGTCATCGGCCAGCCGACGGCGGAGGAGATCAAGATGGAGGTCGGCTCCGCCCGCGAACTGGAGGAGGAGCTGTTCGCCGAGGTGCGCGGCCGAGACCGGGTGAGCGGGCTCCCCAAGACCGTGGCGCTGTCGAGCGAGGAGGCCCGAGTCGCGCTGCGTGAGCCGCTCGCCCAGGTCATCGCCGCGGTGCGCGCCGCCCTCGAGATCACGCCGCCCGAGCTCGCCGCGGACATCGTCGAGCGCGGCATCCTGCTCGCCGGCGGCGGCGTGCTGCTCCGGGGCTTCGCGGAGCGGGTGAGCGATGAGACGAACATGCCTACGGTGGTGGCGCCCTCGCCGCTCGCCTGCGTGGCGATGGGGGCGGGCCTGGCGCTCGAGCGGCCCGAGCTGCGGCTCCCGAACGCGCGAGAGGGGGCGCGCGGTGCCGGACGGAGCGAGCCGGCCCCGGCCTAAGCGCCGTAGATCGAGGCTCTCGAGGACCGTCCGCCGAGGGTTGCTCCTCGGGCTCACGGGCGTCTCTATCTATCTGCTGCTGCCCAGCCTCGTCGCGGTCTTCGGCTCGTTCCCGAAGCTCGCCGACATCGCGCCGATCTGGTTCGCGGCCATGATCCTGGTGGAGACCGGCAGCCTCGCGTGCATGTGGCTGCTCCAACGCCTCTGCCTGCGGACCGACGCATGGGGACCCGTGATCTCCTCGCAGCTCGCGGGCAACGCGTTCGCCCGCGTCGTGCCCGGCGGAGGAGCCGCGGGGGCGGCGTTTCAGTACGGGATGCTCGTGGACTCCGGGATCGCGGGCTCGGCGGCTGCGTCGGGCCTCGCCGCGGCGAACGTGCTCATGATCGCCAGCCTCCTGGCGCTCCCGGTCTTCGTTTTACCCGCGGTCATCATCGGTGTGCCGGTGGGCTCCGGCCTGGACGACGCCGCTTGGCTCGGTACGGGAGCCTTCGTCGTGATGGCGGCGGCCGGGGCGTGGTTCCTGGCGACGGACCGCCCGCTCCAGCTGACCGGGCGCGCCATCGAGCGCGCGCGCAACCGGCTGCTGCGCCGGCGTGAGCCCCTCGAGGGGTTGCCCGAGCGCCTGCTGGGTGAGCGAGACGTGATCCTGCGGGCAATCGGCGACCGCTGGTGGGAGGTGGTGCCCGCGGCCGTGGGCCGCTGGCTGCTCGACTACGGGGCGCTGCTGCTGGCGCTGGGCGCCGTCGGCGCCAGTCCTGACCCGGCCGGCGTGCTGCTGGCCTACGCGGCGTCTCAGGCTCTCGCCCAGATCCCCATTACGCCGGGTGGGCTCGGCTTCGTCGAGGCGGGTCTCACCGGGCTCCTCGCACTGGCGGGCGTCGGGGCGGGCAAGGCGGCGGTGGCGACGCTCGCCTACCGGCTCGTCTCCTACTGGCTTCCGCTCCCGGCGGGCGCCGCGGCCGTCCTCGTGCATCGCCGGTACCAGCGCGCCGAGGCGCGCTAGGGCGCTAGTGCGCGGGGCGCGGCTGACGACCCCGCAGCAGTTTCACCAGCCCCCACACGGAGACGACCGCCCAGACCGCCTCGAGCAGCACGAACCCCCACTGCTCGTCCGCGACGGCTAGCACGGTGAGGACCGCGGAGCCGAGCGCGTTCAGCACCAAGTAGGCGCGGGAGTGGGGACTCATGACGTCGAACTGCGCCGCGGCGAACGCCGCGAGGATCAGCAGCGCGCCGATCACCTGAACTACCTGGTCCATTCCGGAGACCCTACTCACGGGCTCTACCCTCGATTCCATGGCCGGTCGACGGCGCGCGGCGTTCATTCGCATCGCGGCGTTCGCCGCGGTCGTGGCGGTTGCATTCGGCGTCGTCTCTGCCACCGGGTCGATCCCGTCGGCCGCGGACGTGCGCGAGTGGGGGGAGGGGCTCGGGCCGCTCGCGCCGGCGCTGTTCGTCGGCCTCTTCGTGGCGCTCAACTTCGTGATCACCTGGCCGATCCTGGCCGGGGCCGCGGGGCTCGTGTTTGGCACCGCACTGGGCACCGTCGTCGCGCTCGCCGGCGTGACCATGGCCGGCCTGACCCAGATGGCCGTGGCCCGCTACCTGGCCGGCGACGCAGTGGGGCACTTGCTACCCGCGCGCGTCTCCCGCTTCGAGCCCGTGCTCGAGCGCCGCGGGCTGGTGGCGGTGCTCTACTCGCGAATTGTCCCGGCCTTCCCCTGGGGCGCCGCGAACTACGGCGCCGGCCTCACCCGCGTCCGCTTCCGGGACCTGGCGCTGGGAACGCTGATGGGCGGCCCCCCGAAGGTCTTCGCCTACGTCGCGCTCGGAGGCAGCCTCACCGACCTCGGCTCGACCGAGGCAAAGGTCGCCCTCGCGGTGCTGCTAGTGGTCGCGGCGGTGGGTCTAGTGATCGCTCGCCGGCAGGTGCTGGCCGAGCGCCCGGGCTGAGCCGGCCCCTACCCTCCGCCCTCGTGTCGTACTTCGGCGCGGTCCGCTTGTATTCGGCGATCGAGCTGTGCATCTTCACCTCGCTCGTCGTGGTGGCGATCACCGGCGCGAGCGAGCAAGCCGAGCTCGTGCTCGGCTGGACACACGGGGTGGGCTGGATCCTGCTGTGCGTCGCCGTGCTGGTGGGATGCCGGCGCCGGATCTTCCCGTGGGCGCTGCTCGGCGCCACCGTCTCGCCGCTCGGCCCGGTGGGGAGCACGATCGGTCTCGAGGTGCTGAGCGCGCGCCGGCGACGGGTAGCCTGATCGAGCCTGCGCGATGTTCCCCCTCAACCTGCCCAACGCACTCACCCTGGTGCGCATCATGCTCGTGCCGGTGCTGGTGGTGGCGCTGACGGTGGAGACGCGGGGCGGGTCCGCCATCGCCGCCGCGGTGTTCGCCCTGGCCGCGTTCACGGACGGGCTGGACGGCTACATCGCTCGCAGCCGGCAGACGGTCACAACGTTCGGCAAGGTCATGGACCCGGTCGCCGACAAGCTGCTGATCGCCGCGGCGCTGATCTCGCTGGTGTCGCTCGACCGGCTGGCGGCCTGGGTGGCGATGGTGATCATCGCGCGCGAGTTCGCGGTCAGCGGGTTGCGCATCGCGGCGGGGCAACAGGGTGTCGTGATCCCCGCGAGCCGGCTCGGCAAGGCGAAGACGGTCGCGCAGGTCGCCGCGGTGCTCGCCCTGATCGCCGCCCCCGACCCCGACGCCGTCTGGGTGCAGGTGCTCGTCTACGTGATGGTGGCGCTGACCGTCGCCTCGGGAGCCGACTACTTCCTGAACTTCCGTCGCCGGCTGGAGCAGGTGGCCCGCGCGCGCCGGCCGCTGGTTGACAGGTAGCGCGCGAGCGGCAGACAATCGCCGGAGTGTCGGACGCGGATCCTCTGGCCCTGGATCGCGAGACCACGCGCTCGCTGGGCTACAGGACGGTCGACATGCTCCTCGACCGGCCACCGACGAGACGATCCCCCCGCTGAGGCGCGCGACCCCGGACGACGAGGAGCTCGAGCGGCGAAACGCCGCGCTACTGGCCAAGCTCGAGGACACCCGGGAGGGGTCGGCCGAGGTGGTGATAGCGAACGAGCGGGGCGCGAGCTCGAGGTGGGCGACTTCTTCCGGCGAGCTTGCGGCGCTCGACTGGGACGCCGGCTACGGCTACTCCCGCACGGCAACTGTTATGGCCACCTCTACATGCGGCTGCTCGTGTTCTCCTTGGACGAGCCGGCGCGGCTCGTGGACGACGTGCCGGTCATCGAGTCGCGGATCCGGGCCGCGGTGAATCGCCACCTGCAGAGGGTCTGAAGCTTGGGCTCGCTGCCACCGCGGATGGGTCACGCCGCCCGCGTGTTCGGCGCGGTCACCGGGAGCCCCGAGCTACGCCGCCTGGGGCTCGCCTTCGCCGGCTTCAACGCCGCGGAGTGGGGCGTCTGGATCGCAATGCTCGTCTACGCCCACGGGCACGGGGGCGCACCACCGCCGGCGTGGTGGCGATCGCGCAGCTCGTCCCGGCCGCCGTCTGCGCGCCATTCGCAGCGACGCTCGTCGACCGCCATCCGCCGGTTCGCGTGCTCGCGGGCGACGCGTAAGGGGCCGCGATGGGCGGGACGGCGGCCGCCCTGCTCGCCGGCGGTCCGCCGGTGCTGGCCTACGCGCTTGCGGCCGTCGCCGCATCGGCCGTGACGATCACCCGGCCGACACAGGCGGCGCTGCTGCCCGCGCTCGCTCGAACCCCGGACGAGCTCACCGCCGTCAAAGTCACCTCGGGCTGGATAGAGAGCGCGAGCGTGCTGGCCGGCCCGGCGCTGGCGGGGTTCTCCTCGCTTGTGTTCGCGACGATGGCCGCAGTGGGCGTCGGGTCGGCGCTGCTCGTGCGCCGCATCCCCGGCCGCCGCCCGCGCGAGGCGCGGAGGACGCCGCCGCGGGGCGGCGTCCGCGAGGTTGTGGAG
>JBKPFJ010000210.1:0-4391 GCA_046728795.1 Actinomycetota bacterium
GGCGCCACCCCGCGCGCGCACGAGGGACATGACCCGTCGACCGCGGCGCTGGACCCGGCGCCGGGGGGAGCGGCACTCGCGGCCGCCTTCGCCGTGGCCGGCGAAGCCGGGCTCGAGGCCCACGGGATCTGGACCGAGGCCGAAGAGGAGACGGCCGTGGCCTCGAGCGCGGGCGTCGCGGTGGCGGACCGCACCACGGACGCCTTCATGAAGGTGATCTGCGTAGCGCCCAGCGGGCGCAGCGGCTACGCCGCCGCCACGGCCGTGGCGGCGGGCGACCTCGACGCCGCTGCGCTGGCGGAGCGCGCGGCCCGCAAGGCCGCCACGAAGGGGGAGCCCGCCTCGGTCGAGCCCGGCGACTACCCCGTTGTGCTCGAGGGGCACGCCGTGGGCTGGCTGCTGGAGCTGCTCGGGGTCACCGCCTTCAACGGTCTCGCCCACGCCGAGGGACGCGGCGCGCTTACGGGGCGCCTCGGCACGCAAGTCGTCGCCCCCTGCGTCAACCTCTCGGACTCCCCCCGCTTCCCCCGCACGCTCCAGCGGGCGTTCGACGCCGAGGGCACCCCCAAGGCGCCGATTCCCTTGCTTCAGGACGGCGTGGCCCACCGGGTCGTTCACGACACCCGCAGCGCGGCGGTGGCCGGAACGGCCTCGACCGGACACGCGCTCGCCCCGGGCGGGAGCCCGGGTGGGCCGTACCCCACCAATCTCGTGCTGGCCGGCGGCGGCGCCGCCGACGAGGCCGAGCTCTGCCGCCCGATCGAGCGCGGGGTCTACGTGACCCGGCTCTGGTACGCGAACATCGTGCGGCCGCACGAGTCGCTCGTGACCGCGGTCACGCGCGACGGCACCTTTCTCATCGAGTCCGGCGAGGTGACCCGCCCCCTGCTCGACCTGCGCCTGACCGACAGCGTGCTCGGCCTCCTGGCCCGCGCGCAGGCCCTGACCGCCCACGCGACGCTGACGAGCGACGGTGAGTTCTACGGACGCCGGTTCGCCTTCGGAACGGTGGCGCCGGCGCTGCGGGCGACCGCCGCGCGCTTCACCGGCAGCGCCGCCCGCGCCTAGCCCCAGGTCAGATCTTCAGCAGGATGACGACGTTCCCCACGAAGAGCAGCGCGAACACGATCGTCCAGCGGTTCAGGTTGCGCTCCACGAGCGAGCCGCCCCCGAAGGGGCCGGCGCCGGTGCCGACGCCGAAGGCGCCGGACAGGCCGGAGTCCTTGCCCGAGTGCATCAGGACGAGCGCGATCAGCACCACCGCCAGGATGATCTGGACGCCCGAGAGGATCGCCTCCATGGCGAATCAGCCTAGCGAGTCGAGCTCCCGCAGAATCTCGATCGCCTCCGCCCGCAGCTCGCGATCGACGGCCTTGTGGTCGGCCTCCGAAAGCTTGCCCATTCGGAAGTCGAGCTCGGCGTCGCGGATCTCGCGGTACTTGGCCTCCTTCGCCGCCTCGAGCTCGGCGCGGCGCGCGTCGTCGCGCCGCTGCGCCTCGCGGGGTCGCCGCAGCGGTCCCGCCACCACGAGCGCGACGACCGCCGCCAGGACCAACAGGGCGACCGCGTACTCCAACGACCCCGAGCGCTACGCGCGCGACAGCTCCCGGCCCAGGCGTGCCGCCTGGAGCGCGCGCACGCGGCGCAGGCGCGCCTCGGGCGACGGCCAGGCGGCCACGAGTGCGCCGAGCAGCGCGATGCCGCCGCCCACCCAGATCCAGGCCACGAGCGGGGAGACGATGAAGCGGAAGGCCGCGGGCGGCGGCTCGCGCCGATAGCGGTCGGTTATGGCGGCGATCACGAGGCCCTGGACGTCGGGGTTCGAGTCGCCGAACTTGGCGTTGGCCTCCCGAATCGGGGCGTCGAGCTCGGAGATGTCCGGGCGCACGGCCGCCCAGAAGTCTTGCCGCGCCCCCCAGCGCAGGTCGACCTCGCTGGTGGCCTCGCCCTCGAAGAAGCGCCCGATCGCCCCCTTCGAGGCGTCCTGCGTCGGGTAGAAGTTCCGCGAGGGGCGGAGGAGCTCGCGCTGCTTTCCCTTGCGCAGCTCGAGCACCGCGCCGAAGGAGATCGGCGCACCCGTGCCGGCGCGGTCGCCGCCGAGCTTGGCCGTGGGTCGCAGGTACGTGACGGTGTAGTCGCCGACCTTCGTCGACTGACCCGGCGAGAGGCGTACGTCGCGCTGGGTGACGAAGGCCGACGAGGCGGCCACGCCGAGGAACAACACGGCGATCCCCGCGTGCACGATGTAGCCGCCGTAGCGGCGCCGGTTGCGCCCCACGAGCTGGGCCAGGGCCCGCGGCCAGGGGTCCCCGGTCATCACCCGGCGAGCGGCCGCGCCACGCCAGAACTCCTGGCCCACGACCGCGAGCACGAAAGCGGCGAGGCAGAACATTACGAGCGAGGGCGGGCTCTCGGAGGCGTTCGTGAGCGTGACGAGGAGGACGAGCGCCCCAGCCGTCGCGGCCAGCGGCACGAGGGACACCCGCCGCACGCCGGCCCAGGTCACCCGCCGCCAGGCGAGCACCGGGCCGATCCCGGCGAGCAGCACGAGCACCAGCGCCAGCGGGGTCGTGTAGTCGTCGAACCAGGGCGGCCCGAGGCTGTGCTTCTCGCCCGTCAAGGCCTCCGAGATCAGCGGGAAGAAGGTGCCCCAGAAGATCACGAGGCAGAGCCCCACCAGCACCAGGTTGTTGAGCAGGAAGAACGCCTCGCGGGAGAGCAGCGAGTCGAGCCGCGCCTCGGAGCGAAGGTCGGGCAGGCGCGAGATCAGGAGCGCGGTGGAGGACACCGCCACGAGCGCTATGAACACGAGGAACTGCACCCCGATGGTCGACGCCCCGAAGGCGTGGATCGAGTCGAGGATGCCCGAGCGGACGAGGAACGTCCCGAGCAGCGCGAGGATGAAGGTGGCCACGATCAGCGAGGCGTTCCAAACCTTCAGCATCCCCCGCTTCTCCTGGACCATGACCGAGTGGAGGAACGCCGTGCCCACGAGCCAGGGCATCAGCGAGGCGTTCTCCACGGGGTCCCAGGCCCAGTAGCCGCCCCAGCCGAGCTCCGTGTAGGACCAGAGGGCGCCGAGCATGATGCCCGCGCCGAGAAAGGTCCAGGCCACGAGCGCAAAGCGTCGCGTTGCACGGATCCAGTCCGCACCGGTGCGGCGCGTTACGAGGGCGCCGATGGCGAACGCGAACGGGATCGAGAAGCCGACGTAGCCCGAGTAGAGCATCGGCGGGTGGATCATCATCGCCGGGTGGCGGAGCAGCGGCTCGAGCCCCGCCCCCTCCGCCGGCGCACTCGGAAGCGTGCGGAACGGGTTCTCCCAGCCCACCATGAGGACCAAGAAGAACGCTCCGATCACGCCGAGCACGGCGGTGGCCCAGGGGGCGCTCTCGCGCAGCGAGCGCCGGGTGAGGAAGAGGACGAGGCTCGCGTAGAGGGACAGCAGGAACGCCCACAGGAGGAGCGACCCGTCCTGGGTCGCCCACATAGCGGTCACCTTGTAGAAGGTCGGGGTGTCCGTCGACGAGCCCTGGGCCACGACCGCGAAGGAGAAGTCGTCGCGCAGGAAGGCCGCCTCGAGGATGCCCATGGCGAGCGCCGTGAGCCCAGCCATGCAGTAGATCGCCCGCCGCCCCGAGACCGTGAACTCGCGCCGCCCGCTGATGGCGCCATATACCGAGGCGCCCGCCGCGTAGAGGGCGGCGAGGAGGGCGACGGCGAGGCAAGCGGAGCCGACGCCGGCCACTAGTGGTCCCGTCCGAGAGTACGGTCGCGGCTCGGCGAGCGAGAACCAAGCCGGGGCGTGGGCGCGAGCGGAGCCGATGCAAGAGGATCGGCGAGCGAGCGACCGCGTCCAGGCGCCGGTTCGCAGCCGCCGAACGCGATCATGGTCGGGGACGGGATCACTAGCTCTTGGGGTCCTTCGTGAACTTTGAGGGGCACTTCGTGACGAGCGAGTCGCGCTCGGCCACGAACGTGCCGCCCTTCAGCTCACCGGAGACGATCACCTCGCGGCCGTCGCGGAAGGGGTCCGGCACCACCCCGCGATAGGCCACCGGCACGCTCGCCGTTCCGTCGCGGTCACGGATCCGGAAGCGGAGCACGTCACCGTCCTTGCTGATCGACCCCGGCACCACCTTGCCCGTGAGCTCGTAGGAGCGTCCCGGCTTCACCTGCGAGGGGCTCGACGCCTCGGTGGAGGCGCTGAAGCTGGTGTAGACGAGCGCCGCCCCAAGCACGACCACCACGCCGAGCAGCAGAATCAGCCGCAGCTTGCGCTTGCGGGAGGGGTCCATCGCCAGGGGAGTTTAGGGACGGGAGGTCCGGCGCAGCGGAGGACTAGCTCGCCTGGGCGCGGAGGCTGGGGTGCCCGTCGCCGGGCCAGGGGG
>JBKPFJ010000072.1:0-4965 GCA_046728795.1 Actinomycetota bacterium
GCGGAGCGGAAGACCCACCACCAGGCCGTCATCGCGCTCGCACGTCGACGCGTCGACGTGCTCCACGCCATGCTCCGCAACCGCGAGCCCTATCGACATCAGGTCGTCATGGCTGCTTGACAAGAGCATTAGGCAGCCTCCACCGCCGGCTCCGGAAGCCGGGCCCGCACCCGGCCGAGCCCGAGCGCGACGACGGCGGCCGCAAGCGCCGGAAGGGCCATCAGCGTCCAGGCGTCCCGGGCCGCGTCGAGCGGGGCCACCCCGGCTCGGTCGAGCACCGCGACGAGCACCGCGATCCCCAGGACCGCCCCCACCTGTCGCATGCACGAGGAGATCGCCGTCCCCGTGGCGAAGCGGGCGGGCGGCAGCTCGGCCACGGCCGCGCTGCTCCAGGCGGAGAAGGAGAGGCCCACACCGGCGCCGGTCAGGAACGTGGCCGGCAGGAACTCGGTCGCGTAGCTGGGCTCCGGCCCCACGCCACTCGCGAAGAGGAGGCAGCCCGCCGCGAACAGCAGTCCGCCCGGCACCGCCACCACGCGCTGGCCGAAGCGATCGGAGAGCGCCCCGCCGAGCGGCGCGAACAGCGACGCGGTGAGCGGCCCCGGCGTAAGCGCGAAGCCCGCCGCCAGCACGGACCAGCCCCACACCTGGGTGAGGAAGAGCGCGTTCGCCAGCAGCAGCGCGTAGAAGCCAAGCGAGAAGAGGAACGTGCCGGTGACCGCCACCGCGAAGGAGCGCACCCGGAACAGGCCGAGCTCGATGGCAGGGGCCGGATGGCGGGCCGACCGCGCGACCAGCGCCGCGAGCGCGCCGAGACCCCCGGCCAGCGCCCCGATCACGGCCGGGCTCCCCCAGCCCCAGTCCTCTCCCTGGACGATCCCGAGCGAGATGCCGCCGACGCCGGCCACGAGCAGCGCCGCCCCGAGGCCGTCGGGGAGCGCACCCCGCGCCGGGTCGCGCCGCTCCACGAGGAGCCGGCGGGCGGGCAGCCACGCGGCGAGCCCGATCGGGAGGTTGGCGAGGAACACCCAGCGCCAGCCGGCCGCGTCCACGAGGACGCCACCGAGCGACGGGCCGACCGCGGCGGCCACGGCCCCGGTTGCCCCCCAGATCGCGGTGGCCGTGGCGCGGCGCTCGATGGGGAACTCGGGGAGCAGGAGGCCGAGCGAGGTGGGGACGAGCACCGCCGCCCCCGCCGCCTGGACGGCGCGCGCGGCCACGAGCGTCGCCACCGAAGGCGCCGCCGCGCAGGCGGCGGAGGCGGCCAGGAACGCGCCAAGACCCCAGAAGAACAGGCGCCGCCGGCCCAGAAGGTCGGCCAGCCGGCCCGCCGGAACCAGGAGCGCGGCGAACACGACGTTGTAGGCGTTCAGCACCCATGAGAGCTCCGCGCGCGAGGCGCCGCTGAACGAGCGCTCGATGTCGGGGAAGGCCACGTTCACGATGGTCACGTCGAGGAAGCCCATGAACACCGCGACAGCGGTGACGATCAGCACTGCCCAGGGCCGGCTCAGTCGCGGGCGGCGCGCACTCGACTCAGTCAGTTGCGTCACGCAACGCAAGCTAGCACACTAAGTTGCATCACGCTACCCTTGCACTGTGCTACCGCGCACGTACGAGTCACAGAACTGCTCCATCGCTCGCGCGCTCGAGCTGGTGGGCGACCGCTGGACGATGCTCGTGATCCGCGACGCCTTCCTCGGAGTGCGACGCTTCGAGGAGTTCCAGGAGAGCCTCGGCATCGCCCGCAACGTCCTGACCGACCGGCTCACTCGACTCGTGGACGAGGGCGTGCTCGAGCGCCACCGCTATCAGGAACGTCCCGAGCGCTTCGAGTACCGGCTTTCGCAGAAGGGCCTCGACCTTTGGCCGGCCCTGATGGGGCTGCTTCAGTGGGGCGATCGGTACCACGCCCAGCGCGGCCGTCCTCGGCTCGTGATCCACCGCGACTGCGGCGGTCAGGTCACGGACCACCTGACCTGCAACCGCTGCGGCGCGGCTCTCGGCCCGCGGGACGTGGTTTCGAAGCCCGGTCCGGGCGCGCTCAGTCGAGCACGAAGTAGTCGCGGTGGACGGCCTCCTCGGTCGCGCGGGGGAGTACCTCGCGCACCTCGGCCGACTTCATCCCCTTGATCCGGCGCAGCTCGGCCGCCGAGTAGTTCACGATCCCCTTGCCGATCGCACGACCATCCGAGCGCACCTCGACCGCATCGCCCGCCTCGAACTCGCCCTCGACGTCGACCACGCCTACCGGCAGCAGGCTCGTGCCGCGCTCGCGCAACGCCCGCTCCGCCCCCTCGTCCACGGTGAGCCGCCCGTGGGTGGGCTTCGCGTACTTGAGCCACAGCTTGAAGCTCGACACCCGCCCCCGCTGGGGCCGAAAGCGGGTGCCGGAGGGCTCCCCCGCCAGCGCCCGGCCCACGGCCGCCGGGTCCGTGCCGTCCGTGATCACCGCGGGAATCCCCGCGGCCGTGGCCATCTCCGCGGCCACGACCTTCGAGCGCATCCCGCCCGAGCCGAGCGGAGACGCGGACACGCCGATCTCGTAGCCCTCGAGCTCCTGGAAGCTCCTGACCTCGGCGATCGGCCGGGCTGCCGGGTCGCGGCGCGGGTCGGCCGTGTAAAGGCCGTCGGTGTCGGTGAGCAGCACCAGAAGGCTCGCGCCGAGCAGGATCGCCACCTGAGCCGCCAGGAAATCGTTGTCGCCGAACGAGATCTCGTCGGTCGTGGTCGTGTCGTTCTCGTTGATCACCGGTACCACCCGCCAGGCCAGCAGCCGCTGGAGGGTGTGCCGCGCGTTGAGATAGTGGGTCCGGGCCGACATGTCGAAGAACGTGAGCAGGACCTGGGCGCTCGGCACCCCGCGCGCCTGGAGCAGCTCGTCGTAGGCGCGGTACAGCTTTCCCTGGCCCACCGCGGAGGCGGCCTGGAGCTCGTCCATCGAGGACGGACGCACGGGCAGCTCCATCACGCGCATCCCGCGCGCGATGGCGCCGGAGGTGACCATCACCACCGAGTCCCCAGCGCCGTGCCGCTCCGCGACTCGCTCGCAGACCGAGCCCAGCACGTCCAGGCGCACCTCGCCGGCGCCGTCCGCGACGATGCTTGAGCCGAGCTTTACGACGAGCACGGCCATCTACCCACCCGCGCCACCCGCGAGCTTGTAGCGGCCGCCCTCCTCCTGCAGCCGGAGCAGCTGGTCGCGGGTCTGACCCTGCGCCGCGATCCTCGCCCTGACGCTTGCGCGGTCGCCGTTCACGGTCGTCTTCTCGATCCTCACGAGCTGTAGCTCGACGCCCTTGAGCGACTCGAGCTGCGACTCGCACTGCTTCTTGGCCTCGTCGCCGGTGGCCCCGGTGGTCTGCTCCAGGAAGTCCTCCGTGACGAGCTCGCCGCAGAACTTGTCGGCGTCGTGCTCGTTCGTGGCCTTGACGAACTCCCTCACGGTGCGCTCCGCGTCCGCCTTGTCGTTGCCGCCCCCGCACGAGGCGAGCATCGCTGCCAGGGCCAGCGTGGCGAGGTGCCTGCGTCGCACGGGCATCGGGGTTCTACCGGAACGGCGCACCGGGATCGAGCTCGAACACGACCCCGCCGATCTCCACGTCGTCGCCGGGCTCGAAGCCGGCCGCCTCGAGCTCTCGGATGACCCCCAGGGCGCGTAGCCGATCCTCCACGTAGCGCATGGCCTCCTCGTTCTCCACGTCGTGCCGGGCGAGCAGGCGCTCGACGCGGCCCCCCTGAACGCGGAACGCGCCCGGGCCCGCTCGCTCGACGCGGATGGCGTCGCCCGCCCCGGGACGGTACACGCGGTGGCTGGCCACGGCACGCTCGGGAGCGGGCGCCTCGTCGGGTGGGACGTGCCGGAAGATCGCGGTGCGCAACGCGTCGAGCCCGAGCCCCGTCGCGGCCGAGGTCACCACGACCTCGAGTGCAACGGCCCGTCGCTCCCAGGCCGCGGCCGCCCGGCGAGCCTCGTCCTCGGGCACGATGTCCGCCTTCGAGAGGCACAGCAGGCGCGGGAGCTCGGCGAGCCCGCCGCCGTGCCGGCTGAGCTCCTCCTCCACGGCAGCGTGGTTTGCCTCGCGGTCCGACCCGTCGAGCGGCGCCAGGTCGAGGACGTGCACCAGCAGGCGGCAGCGCTCCACGTGTGCGAGGAACTCGTGGCCCAGGCCGGCGCCCTCGCTGGCGCCCTCGATCAGCCCCGGAATGTCCGCGAGCACGAGCTGTCGCTCCTCCGACTCGAGCGTCCCCAGCACCGGCTCCACCGTGGTGAACGGATAGTCGGCCACCTTGGGCTGGGCACGGGTCAGGCGGCTGAGCAGGGACGACTTGCCCGCGTTCGGAAGGCCCACGAGCCCGGCGTCCGCGAGCAGCCGCAGCCGCAGCTCGATCCAGCCCTCCTCGCCGGGCAGCCCGCGCTCCGCGAAGCGCGGCGCCTGGCGCGTGGGCGTGGCGAAGTGCTTGTTCCCGCGCCCGCCGCTCCCCCCGTGGGCCGCGACGGCGCGCGCGCCCGGCTCCGCCAGATCCCAGCGCACGCCGCGCTCGCGGTCCTCCGCGGCGGTACCGGGCGGCACCCGAACCTCGAGCGGCGGGGGCGTGCCGCCGTGTCGGTTCGCCCCCTCGCCGTGCCCACCCCGCGGGGCGCAAAAGTGCATTCCCCGCCGGAACGACCCCAGATCCCTCAGCGACGGGTCACTGACAAGAACGACGTCTCCGCCACGGCCGCCGTCGCCGCCGTCGGGGCCGCCCTTCGGCACGTGTGCCTCGCGCCTGAAGGACACCGAGCCGTCGCCGCCGGCGCCGCCCTGAACCCAGATCTTCGCGCGGTCGTGGAACACCACCGCGATGGTAGGGCGAGGGCGCGGGTGGATCCGCCGCAGTGGCGCTGAAGATTTCGGTGTTGCCGAAGGTCGGCGTGGCGGAACACGCCCCGGAAGCGCCGCGTCGAGGTCGTGTCCTCGCGGA
>JBKPFJ010000059.1:0-19200 GCA_046728795.1 Actinomycetota bacterium
AGCTCTTGCGCAACCGCCTCCACCAGCCGCTCCTCGTCCCTGACCTGGCCGTCCGTCACCGCGTCGATCAGGCTGCGCTTTCGCTCCAGCACGTCCGCCATCGACTCGTCGATCGTGTTCGGGGCGAGCAGGTACCAGGCCGTCACCGCGCTGTCCTGGCCGATTCGGTGGAGGCGGTCCTCGGCCTGGTCGTGGCGGGCCGGGGTCCAGTCGAGCTCCAGGAAGGCGACGTTCGAGGCTCGGGTCAGGGTGATTCCCTGGGAGGCCGCGCGTAGGGAGCAGACGATCAGCTGCGGTCCGGCCTCGCTCTGGAACGAGTCGACAGCGGCCTGGCGCGCCGGCCCGGAATCCGAGCCGAGGATATGCGCCGCCCAAGGGAAGCGCTCGAGCAGCGCCTGCTGGATCGCGATGTGGTCGGCGAATACGACCAGCGGCTCGCCCGAGGCGAGGAAGTCTTCGATCCAGGCCAGCGCCGTGGGCAGCTTCCCGGTAGCCGCGAGCTGGCGCAGGTTGTTCAGACGCACCAGCTGCTCGGAGCGGAGCGCCGCGGCCACCTTTGCGTCGAGGGCCGCGAAGTCAAGCGGCAACGTCTGGAGCCAGGCGATCACGTCCTCCTCTGCCAGGCGGTACTCCTGCTCGTTTGCCAGCAGCAGCGGCACCGTGTCGTGGCGCTTGGCCGGCAGCTGGGGCAGCACCTGCTTCTTCGTCCGGCGCACGTAGCCGATCGCGCGGAGGTTCCAGTGAAGCCGGTCGTCGCTGCCCGCCGAGCGGAAGCGGCGTGTCAGGCGGGCTCCGCTGCCGAAGTCGCGCAGGCGATCGAGCGCTCGGAGCTGGGAGACGAGCTCGTCGGCGCGGTTCAGGATCGGTGTGCCGGTCAGCGCCAGGCGGAGCGCCTCCGGCGGAAGGGCGGCCGCGAGCTCCAGCGCCGCCTTCGTCCGGCCCGCCTGCGGGTTCTTCACGTAATGCGACTCGTCGAACACGAGCGCCCGGGGCGCAAGCGAGATCAGTCGGTCGAGGTGCGCCTCGAGGATGTCGTAGTTGAGGACGAGGATCTCGGCCGACTCCGCCTCCGCGGTCCAGGCCTCGTCCCCACGACCCTGGAGGACGTGGACAAAGCGGGACGGCAGCCACTTCAGGCTCTCGCGCTCCCACATCAGCTTCATCGAGGCCGGGCAGATCACCACGGCCGGGAAGGCGTAGTCCGCCTCGAGCGCCGCCAGCGCCTGGACCGTCTTGCCGAGCCCCTGCTCGTCGGCGATGAACGTCCGGCGGCGTGAGAGCGCATAGCGGACGCCGGCGCGCTGGAAGGGGTGCAGCTCGCCGCCCAGCTGCAAATCCGAAGACAACGAGGCGGTCTCCGCGTAAGACAGCGCCACGACCTCCGCTGCTCGGTCGTGCTCGGCCACGAGCTCGTCGACCAGCTCGCGCGCCGGCGGATCGACCTCCACCTCGGGGTGCGCCGCGACGAAGTCGGCCAGGTGCCGCCCCAGGGCCGGGTCGCCCGGCACGGCCACGCCTGACACCGCATTCCGGTTGAAGATGCGCCCCAGCCGGTAGAAGAGGTGGGCTTCAGGGAGCTTCCGGAACTCGTGGGCGGGCGCGGGGTCCCAGCAGGTGACGAGGGTCAGCTCCGGCTCGCCGTCGTCGTCAACGTCCATCGAGAGCCACGCCGGCGCCGGCGTGCGGCCGGCGCGGAGATCCGCGAGGCTGGCGCGCGCGAGGTCGTCCAGCTCGACGCGCTCGAGTCCGGCGAGCAGCGAGGCACTCTCGGAGCTAAATGGCAGCTCGCCCGTCGAGGCGGCTGCCCCAAGCTCCTCCGGCGGATCGCCCGAGAGGGTTCGCAGCAGGAACACGCCGGACCCGTGCTCGTCCTGCGCGGCGGTTACGACCGCGCGCCAGCGTGCCGAGTCGCTCAGCCAGTCGAGCACCTCGCGGCTCGGCTTGAGCTCGGGGAAGCGCGCCAGCACCCCCGCGACCGGCTTGGCCAGCCGCGGGTCGGCCGGCACGCGCCAGTTCTTGCGGCGCCAGTCGAACCAGCGTCCCGGCAGCTGCCTGACGGCGTTGTTGAGCTCGTCGTGGACCGGGAAGCTGAAGACGATCTCGCGCTCGCGCGGGTCGTCGTCGAGCAGGAAGACGCGGCCCGAGCCGGGCCGCGACGTGCTCCGAGTCGAGTCGGACATCAACCCGTTGAGGCTAGCTTTCGAGCAAACCGAAGCGAGGAGCGAACCTGACCGAGCAGCTCAAGATCGGCCGCCGGACCGTCCGGGTGACCCACCCGGACAAGGTCCTGTTCCCACAGGCGAAGGTAACGAAGCGCGACCTCGCCCGGCACTACGAGCGGGTGGCGCCCGTGATGCTGCCCTACGTCTCGGGCAGGCCGCTGGCGCTGCAGGCCTTTCCGAACGGGGTCGAAGACCATGGGTTCTTCATGAAGGCGGTGCCGGACTACTTCCCCGACTGGGTCGAGCGGGCGACGGTCGCGAAGCGGGGCGGCACCGTGACCCACGCGCTGGCGGAGGATGCGGCCACGCTCGTCTACCTGGCCGGGCAGAACGTCGTGACGATCCACGGCTGGCTCTCGAAGGCGGACGAGCCGCGCCAGCCCGACCGCCTGATCCTCGACTTCGACCCCTCGAAGGCGGGAGGCTTCGCCGACGTGCGCGCCGCGGCGCGCGACGCCGGGGAGCGCCTGCGCGACGCCGGCCTCACCCCGTTCGCGATGAGCACCGGGTCGCGCGGCATCCATGTGGTCTGCCCGCTGCGGCGCGGGCCGAGCTTCACGGACGTGCACCGGTTCGCGAAGTCGATGGCCCAACGGATGGTCGAGGAGAACCCGCGCAAGCTCACCCTCGAGTACCTGAAGGCCAACCGCGAGGACAAGATCTACGTGGACGTGAACCGCAACGCCTACGCGCAGCACGCTGTGGTCCCCTACTCGCCGCGCACCAAGGCGAGGGCGCCGGTGGCCGTGCCGCTGCATTGGGACGAGCTGTCGAACAGCAGGCTGCGGGCGGACCGCTGGACGGTTGCCAACGTGGGGGAGCGGATCGACTCCGAGGGCGATCCCTGGAAGGGAATGGGACGCCGGGCGCGCGCGCTGCCGACCTAGGCTGGGCGCGTGGTCGTCGACGTGGCTCACGAGGAGCGCTACTGGTACCCGGACGACGGGGGCGTGGTCTGGCTCGCCGGCTATCACCTGGTCGATGCCGCCTCGGGCCGCTACCTGGCCCGGGACGATCCCGAGCTGAGCGCCCGCGGGCTGCATGTGGCCGGTGCTGCCGGCGCGGGCGCTCACCACGCGGAGGCGCTCCAGTCAGTCGCCGCGGCGCCGGGCCGGGCGCTCGCGCTCCGGCGCGATCCCGACAACCCGCACGACCCGAACGCGATCGCCGTGGACGCGGGCGGCCAGCAGGTGGGCTGGGTGCCGCGGGAGCTGGCCGCAGAGCTGGCGCCCGAGCTCGACGCCGGTCGGCCGTGGTCGGCCATCGTGCTGCGCGAGCAGCGCGCGTCGCCGCGCGATCCCCGCACGGGAGTGACCATGCTGCTGGCCGCCGCCCCCTCGGTCGAACTGCGGCTGGTGGAGCGGCGCCGGCCCCGCTGATTCAGGCGTTATGGCAGCCGGTAGCCCAGCGCCTTGATCGGCCTGCAGTTGCCGAACAACACGGAGTCCGGCTCCACGAGCGGGCGCAGGCGCTCCCTGTAGTCGGCGAAGGCCTCGCCGCTCTCATGGCGCTCGACCGCTTCCTCGCTTTCCCAGGTCTCGTAGAGCCAGAACTCGTTCGGGTCGTCGAGCGAGCGGTGGACCGCGAAGGCGAGGTTGCCCTCTTCGCCTTCCTCGATGCGGCGCGGGTTGATGAGCAGGAGATCGAGCACTGCGTCGGCCTGGCCCGGCTTGGCGGTCATTCGGACGAAGTAGGTGACGGGTGGCATGCGCAGGGCCTACCACGAAACGAGCGCCCGCGCAGCTCGGTACCGGCGGGTAGGGTCCCCGCATAAAGATCCGCGCCGCGGTCCTCGAGGAGTTCGGCGCGCCCCTCGTTGTCCAGCAGCTCAACCTCGAGGAGCCGCGGGCCGGGGAGGCGCTGGTCCGGCTCGAGGCATGCGGGGTCTGCCATACGGACATGTACACGGCCTCGGGGGCCGACCCGTCGGGATACGCGCCCGCCGTGCTCGGCCACGAGGGGGCAGGAGTCGTCGAGCGGACCGGCGAGGGAGTGACGCTCGTGGAACCCGGTGACCACGTGGTCACGCTGTTCTCGCCCCAGTGCGGCCAGTGCATTCACTGCAACAGCGACAAGACCAACCTCTGCCTCGCAATCCGCGAGGAGCAGAACAAGGGGCATCTGCCCGACGGCACCACGCGCCTGTCCCGGGACGGGGAGCCGATCCGCCACTTCATGGGTACCTCCACCTTCGCGGAGTACACGGTGATGCCGGAGATCGCGCTCGCGAAGGTGGACCCGGGCGCCCCGCTCGACCGCGCCTGCCTGTTCGCCTGCGGCCTCTCCACCCGGCTCGGCGCCGCCATCAACACCGCGAAGGTCGAGCCCGGCGCGAGCTGCGTCGTGTTCGGAGCCGGGATGGTGGGGCTCGGGGCGGTGGCCGGCTGCCGCTTGCGCGGGGCGGAACGGATCGTCTGCGTCGACCTCTCGGACGACAGGCTCGAGCTGGCGAAGGGCCAAGGCGCGACGGACACCCTCACCGGCGGCCCGGGCGCGGTCGACGAGGTGCTCGCGATGACCGGCGGCTTCGGCGCCGACTACACCTTCGAGGCCACCGGCAACGTGGGCGTGATGCGCCAGGCGGTGGAGGCGGCGCGAATGGGCTGGGGACTCTGCACCGTGGCGGGCGTTGCCGGCAAGGGCGAGACGCTCGACATCGTGCCACGCCTCCTCATCACCGGCCGTCGCGTGGCGGGCTCCTCGTTCGGGGGTGTGAAGGGCCGCGACCAAGTCCCCGAGTTCGTGCGCCTGTACATGGAGGGCGAGATCGACGTCGACCCCTTTCTCTCCCACCAGCTGACGCTCGACGATGTCAACCGCGGCTTCGAGCTGATGGAGACGCAGGACGGCATCCGCAGCGTGATCGCATTCTCCTGAGCGCCCGAGCGCACCTGCCACGATTGCGGGTCGAGTGGCCGCCACCGCCGCCAGCCCCCTGCCCCCCGGCCCGCGCCTGCCGCGCTGGGTCCAGACGGCCGGCTTCCTGTTCGCGCCGGTGCCGTGGATCGAGGCCTGCCGGCGCCGCTACGGCGACGTGGTGACGTTCCGCAGCCTGTTCGACCCCGGCTTCGTCATGGTCTTCGACCCGGAGCTCGTGAAGCAGGTCTTCCGGGGCCCGCCCGAACGGCTCCACGCGGGAGAGGCCAACGCGGTGCTCGGCCCCGTGGTCGGCGAGCGCTCGGTGCTGCTACTCGACGGCGCGGACCACCTGCGACAGCGCAAGCTGCTGCTACCTCCCTTCCACGGCCAGCGCATGCGCGCATACGAGGCCGTGATGCGCCAGGCGGCCGACCGCGCCATCGACTCCTGGCCGGTCGGGCGCGCGTTCACGCTGCTGCCATCCATGCAGTCGCTCACGCTGGAGGTGATCGCGCGCGCCGTGTTCGGCGTCGACGAGGGCAGCCGGCAGCGCGAGCTGACGCAGCGCATCCGGGCGATGATCGATCCGGTGGCCACGCGCTTCGGCCTCGTCATGCTGATCATCTCGGGCGGGCGCAGGGCGAGCCGCCAAGAGCAGTTCGAGAAGCGGCGCCGCCGGGTGGACGAGATGATCTACCAGGAGATCGCCCGCCGCCGCCAGGCGCCCGACATCGAGGCGCGCGAGGACGTGCTCTCGATGCTGCTGCTCGCGCGCGACGAGGACGGGCGGCCGATGACCGACGGCGAGCTGCGCGACGAGCTGGTCACCCTGCTCGTGGCGGGCCACGAGACCACCGCGACCGCGCTTGCCTGGGCGTTCGAGCTCTTGAGGCGCAACCCGCTCGTGCTGGAGCGGGCGCGGGCCGCCGTCGCCGAAGGCGACTATGGCTACCTCGACGCCCTCGTCAAGGAGACCCTCCGCATCCGGCCCGTGATCTCCGGCGTGGGGCGGGTCGTCCGCGAGGAGCCCTACGAGGTCGGCGGTCACCTGATCCCGCCCGGGACGGAGATCAACCCCTCGATCGCCGCGATCCACAGGCGTGCGGACCGCTACCCGCGGGTCGAGGCGTTTCGACCCGAGCGCTTCCTCGAGCCCGGGGCGCCCGACAACTACAGCTGGATCCCCTTCGGCGGCGGGACCCGCCGCTGCCTCGGCGCCAGCTTCGCGAGCTTCGAGATGCGCGTGGTCATCTCGAGGGTGCTCGAGCGCGCGAGCCTCCGGCCCGTCGGACGCCGGCCCGAGCGCGGTGTGCGGCGCGGCATCACCTTCGTCCCGAAGCGCGGGGTGCGAACGACGTTGAGCGAGCCGCCGCGCGCGTGAATACCGCGGACGGCACGCGCTTCAGCGTCAGGCCGCTCGAGCCGACCGAGCCCGTCGAGCTCCCTCGCGAGTTCGAGCCCCGGCGCCTCGTCCGCCGCGGGGTGCCGATCGTGGTCGCGCTTGCGATGATCGGCCTCGTCGTCCTGCTCGCGCCGGGCCTCGGCGAGGTTCGCGACCGCTTGGCCGACGCCCGCCCCGGTTGGATCCTGCTCGCCGTGGCGTTCGAGGCCCTGTCCTGCTGCTCCTACGTGCTGATGTTCCGGCCGATCTTCTGCCGCCAGATGCCGCGGCGCACGAGCTGGGAGATCGCCTGGTCCGAGCTCGCGGTCGGTTCGTTGCTGCCGGCGAGCGGAGCGGGCGGCCTCGCACTGGGCGCCTGGATCCTGCACGAGGGCGGCATGCCGGCGGAGCGGATCGCCAGGCGCTCGGTGGCCTTCTTCCTGATCAAGAGCTCGGTGAACTTCGTGGCCGTCGCGGTCCTTGGAACGGCGCTGGCGCTCGGCCTCTTCGGACCCGACCTCTCGCTGTGGCTCACCGCGCTCCCCGCGGCGCTGTCGATGATGCTGATCGGAGTGGTGCTGCTCGTCCCGCGCTTCGGGCCGGGCCGGCCGGCGCCGCCCGATGCGGGGCGCGTCCGGCGGGCGATCGCCGCGGCGCGCCGGGCGCTCGTGGTCGGCACAGCCGAGGCCGTGCAGATCGTGCGCGCCCGCGACCGGCTGGTGCTGCTCGGCTCGTTCGGCTACTGGGCCTGGGACAACGCGGTGCTCTGGGCCACATTCCACGCATTCGGCTCCTCGCCGCCCCTGACCATCGTGCTGATGGGCTACCTGATCGGTCAGCTCGGGGGCCTCCTGCCGCTGCCGGGCGGGCTCGGCGGGATCGACGGCGGGCTGCTCGGGACGCTGATCGTGTACGGCACGCCGGTGGCCACCACGGCCGCCGCGGTGCTCGCCTACCGGGTGATCCTCTTCTGGCTGCCGCTCGTGGTGGGAGGCCTGGCCTTCGCCTCGCTGCGGCGGGGGCTCAACCGCCCGGATCGACCGGACCTCTGCGTCGTGCCCGCCGCGACGTAGCCGCCCCTAGGCGAAGTCGGGCTGGGCGGCGTGGCGGCTCGCGGGATCGACGCCTGCGTAGGTCAGGAAGTCCTTCATCCGGAACGATGATCCGGCCCCGTTCGCCGTCGGCGTCCACCTCGGGTTCTGGGCTAGGTATGAGCTCGGGTCGCTCCTGATCAGGCCGATGAGGACCTCGGCGACGATGCGGCCGCCGACCGGGCCGAGCGTGAGCCCGCCGGCCACCACCTCGGCCTCCTTGAGGCAGTAGTACCAGAGCGGGGTGCTCGACTGACAGCCGTACGGCTGGAGCTCCGCGAGGTCCGCGCTCGACAGGGGCGCCTCGCGCATCGTGCCCGCCACCGTCTGGCCTGAGGGGAGGCTCCACGTGAGCTGGCGCAAGAGGTTCCGCTGCGCCAGCACCTGAGGCTGGTCGTGGCTCGCGATCGCGATCAGCGGCAGGTTGAACAGCGGCGTCGAGATCCTCGTGTCGATCTTCTTGTTCGGCTTGACCTCGCCGTCGCCGAAGTCGAAGAACGTCTGCCAGCCGATGAAGCGCCGCCGGGCACGAGCGCCGCCGCGGAGGTCGACCGGGTCGGCCTGGCCGTCGCCGGCGGGGTCGAAGACCATGCCGAAGAAGGGCTGGCCTCCGTCGACTCCATCGCCCTTCAGATTCGCGCGGTACGAGGGGCGGACCATGCTGTGGCCGAACCGATAGGCCGCGCCCTGGAACTCCACGGGCATGAAGCCTTCTCCCACCCTCGGCCGGTAGAAGCGCGCGCCGCGTTTGAGAACGTCGTCGACGAGCGGCTGCCCGACGATCTGGGGTAGGAACTCGTGCAGCACGATCCAGTGGTAGTGCCAGGTCGTGAGGCGGCGAGCCGCCGCGTAGGCGTCGCGCCAGGTCCTGGCCCCATCGTCACGGGCCTCGTCCACCGCGCGGTTGTGGAACAGGATGAACGCGCACTGAAGCCCGTTGATCATCAGGTTCTCGTCGTTGCGGGGGTCCGGGATGATCGCCATGCCGGTCTCGTCGCGCATGAGGTCCTCGAAGATGCCCCCCGACGAGATCCGGAGCTTCGCCCGGTCGTCCCGGTCGTAAAGCTGCGCGCTCGACATGGGTCCCTGGCCGTAGACGGAGTCGAGGTCGAGCGAGGGCGTCCGCGAGTTCGGCGAGCTCGACGGCTCGGTGGTGACCCCTAGCGGCGAGGTCGTGTCGAACGTGATGTCGTGGTCGATGAACTGGCCGAAGAAGGTCGTGCCGGCCGTGTGGTTCGGGTTGTTGGGGTTGTTCAGGCTCTTGAGCGGGTCGGTGATCAGGTTCACCGGGCCCGCGCTCAGGTCGTCCTGCGCGTCGAGGATGCCACCCTTCGCGCCGAGCGCGACGAGCTGGTTGCGGACCGAGTCCGTGGCGGGCGCAAATGACGACAGGCCCGGAAAGATGCGCCCGAAGGTCGTGGGGCTCGTGGGGACCGTCGAGCTGCGCGCGGCGGCGGCGGCGGGCGCTCCCCCTCGGCCGAGGACGCCGCCGAGCGTGACTGCCCCCGCGGCCGCGCCGGTCCGCTTCAGGAAGCTGCGTCTGCTGAAGGCTGGTGCAGGCGAGTCGGTCACCCCGATGACGAGTCCTTTCGTTTCCGTGCGGCGGCCCGCCGCGAGCCCAAGGTCAAGGCGCGACGCTACCCCATTCGGAGGCAGCCGGCTACTCGATAAATGTCGAAGACGGCTACCGTCGGCGCGCCGCCGGCTCGAGCGCCGGGTTCTGCCAGCCCTGGTCCGCCGGGTTCACGTTCACGCCGGGCGGCACGATCTCGTCGATGCGGTCGAGAAGCTCGTCCGAGAGCTCCACCTCCGCGGCCGGCAGCTGCGACTCGAGGTGCTCCATCGTGCGCGGCCCGATGATCGCGGCTGTCACCGCCGGGTGCCGGATCACGAACGCGATAGCGAGCTCGATCAGGGTCATGCCGGCCTCCTCGGCCAGGCGCGCAAGCGCGTCGGCCGCCTCGAGCTTCCGTTGGTTCTCCCGCAACGACATGTCATAGCGGCGCGGCAGCATCTGGGCGCGGCGGGACTCCGGAGCGTCGGAGCCCTTGCGGTACCGACCCGAGAGCCAGCCGGCGGCGAGCGGGCTCCACGGAATCACGCCCATGCCGTAGCGGAGGCAGGTGGGCAGCACGTCCGCCTCGACGCCGCGCACCAGCAGCGAGTAGGGCGGCTGCTCGCAGACGAAACGCTCGCGGCAGCGCTTCTCGGACACCCACTGGGCCTCGACGATCCGGCTCGCCGGGAACGTCGAGGAACCGATGTAGCGGACCTTCCCCGCCCGCACGAGGTCGGTGAGCGCCCCCAGCGTCTCGTCGATGTCGGTGTCCGGCTCGGGACGGTGGATCTGGTAGAGGTCGATCCAGTCGGTGTTCAGCCGACGGAGGCTCATATCGACCGCGCGAACGATCCAGCGGCGGGAGTTGCCGCGCTGGTTCGGGTCGTCGCCCATCGCGCCGTGGACCTTCGTGGCGAGCACGACGTCGTCGCGCCGGCCGGCTAGGGCCCTGCCCACGATCTCCTCGGACTCGCCGCGCGAGTAGACGTCGGCGGTGTCGATGAAGTTGATCCCCGCGTCGATCGCGCGGTGGATGATCCGGACCGACTCGTCGTGGTCCTCGTTGCCCCAGGCGCCGAACATCATGGCCCCGAGGCAGAGCGGGCTGACCTGCACGCCCGTCCGCCCCAGGGTCCGATGCTGCATCGCCGCGAGGCTAGCGTGCGCCTCCGAGCGGACGGTCGTAGCTCGCCGCGAGCCGGGCCAGCGCCAGCGCGCCGACCATGAGGCCGAAGTCGCGGAGCGCGATGTCGTAGTAGCCCGAGTAGGTCAACAGGTTCACGATGATCCCGCCCAGCCAGGCGGCGACGACGTAGGCGCCGTAGCGAGGCTTGAGAGCGACGATCAGCCCTGCCGCGATCTCGATGCCGCCGACGATGTGCATCGCGTCGGCGGCGCTGCCGGGAACGATGTCGTTGATCCACGGCGCCAGGTACTGCTCCCAGTCGACAAGGACGCCGAAGAACTTGTCGAGGCCGACCAGAACCGGGGCCACCGCGAAGACGACTCGTAGGAGCACGTACGCCTGATAGGCGGGGTCGGTTCGGAAGCGGTCGAGGACGGCGTCGAGGGGCCGCCGCGACAGCGACCCGGCGTGGCTCAGAGTTGACATTGGGACTCCTTCGTTGGGTTTGTTCACTCGCGTTGGCGTCGCTGTCGGGCGCTTCCTTACCCCGGCACGAGGGACTCGAGCCAGCGGCCGAGCTTGGGCCGGTTCTGCCAGTCCGAGCCGAAGCGCTCGAGGCCCGTGCTGGTGAGCGGGTGCTGAGTCATCTGTCGCAGCGCGGTCGCCGGGATCGTGGCCAGGTCGCAGCCCGCCGTCGCCGCGATCACCGCGTGGCGGGGGTTGCGAATCGAGGCCGCGAGGACCTGCGCGTCCGAGCCGCGCAGCGTCTCCACGATCTCCCGAAGCACGGCCGCCGAGTCGACCGAGATGTCATCCAGACGGCCCATGAAGCACGAGACGTAGGTGGCGCCGGCCTCGGCACTGAGGAGAGCCTGGGCGGCGGAGAAGACGAGGGTCATGTTCACGCGGACGCCCTCGGCCGCGAGCTCGCGCGTGGCCTCGAGGCCGGCCGGCGAGCAGGGGACCTTCACCACGACATGCCGGTGGACTGCGGCGGGGCACGCCCCTCGGCGACCATCTCAGGAGCGGTCTTCGACACCACCTCGACGGAGACCGGCCCGTCGATGAGCTCGCAGATGCGCTGGATGGTCTCGCCGGGGTCCGCGTCCTCCTTGGCCAGCAGGGTCGGGTTCGTCGTAGCCCCGGAGAGCACCCCCCAGGGCGCGATCTCCTCGACGTCGGCGACGGATCCTGTGTCTATGAAGAGCTTCATTCCTACCTCCAAGTTCGATGGTTCCTCGTCGTTGGTGTCCGGGGATCCGCCGCCCTTACGCCGGGGTAAGGAATCCAGGCCCGCGGTCGCATACATGTCGATGAGCGAACGACTGGCAACCGGGCCGTCCCCCGCACCCGTGACCGAGTGGCGCCGGGCGCGGCTCGAGCGGGCGGGCTTCGACGCGCCTCTCGCGGCCGAGCTGGCGGCCGACGCCGCGGTCGACCTTCATGCTCTACTCGAGCTCCGCGACCGCGGCTGCCCGCCCGAGCTGGCGGCGCGCATCCTCGCGCCGCTGGAGAGTGAGGCGGGGGCCTGATGGTGGGTGCTAGCGTCGCCCCGGTGAGACCACCGGTCGATCTCGAGGCAGGGCCGGGCCGCACGGGAGTGCCCGACGACGAGTCGCGGGAGTGGCTCTCGGCGCTGGGCGGGACCGGCGCGCGCCATGACGAGGCGGTGTCCCGGCTGCACGAGCTTCTGTTGCGCGCTGCACGCTTCGAGGTGGCCCGCCGCAGGGCCACGCTCACGCACCTGCGCGGCGACGACTTCGACGACATCGCGATGCAGAGCGCGGACGACGCGCTCGTGGCCGTGCTCGCCAAGCTCGGCACTTACCGGGGCGACAGCCGCTTCACGACCTGGGCCTACAAGTTCGCCCTCCTCGAGGCGGCCGTGAAGCTTCGCCGCCGCGCGTGGCAAGCCCGCGAGATCCCGCTCGAGCCAGGGGGCTGGGACACGCTCGCGGCCCACGGCTCGCAGCCGCACGCCGGCGCCGAACGGAGCGAGCTCTTCGCCGCCGTCCGCCGCGGCATCGCCGAGGCGCTTACGCCCCACCAGCGGGAGGTGCTGGTAGCGGTCACGCTGAACGGGGTTCCGATCGACGTGCTCGCCGATCGCCTGAACACCACGCGCGGAGCCCTCTACAAGACACTGCACGATGCGCGGCGAAGACTGCGTGCGCAGCTCGAGGCCGAGGGCCTGAGCGCGCACGGAGAGGAGACGGAATGAGTGAGCGAGACGATCAGAGGCTGCTGGAGGCTCTGCTCGGCCCCGAGGGCCCGGAGCTCACGTGCGAGCAGTGCTTCGAGGAGCTCGACCGGTACGTCGAGCTGGAGCTGACGGGAGCCGACACCGACGCCGCTATTCCCGGGATGCGCGCTCACCTCACGGGCTGCCCGGCGTGCCGCGAGGAGCACGCCAGCCTGCGCGACCTGGTGGCGGGGGGCGAGGGCTAGGCCAGGCGCTTTCGCGCGCTCGCCACCCCCTCCGCCGGCCCACGGCGCCAGGGGTCGCCATGTCCCGGAAGCAGCACGTCGGCCGAGAGGCCCTCGAGCTTCCCGAGGGATCCCACGCACGCGGCGTTGCTCACGTTGAACTGGCGCGGCATTAGCTGCGGCTCGTGGTTGCCCGTGAGCGGGTTCCAGGTGCAGAGCGCGTCGCCCACGAACAGCGCCCGGTGGGCCTCGAAGAGAAGCGCGCTGTGACCGCGCGTGTGTCCGGGGGTGTGGATCACCCGCGGCCCGCCGGGCACGTCGAGCAGGTCACCGTCCCCGAACGTCTCCGCGCCCTCGACCGGCGGCGGCTTGGCACCGCCGCGGCGGGCCATCCCGCCCATGAAACGCCAGAACGCCGGGCGCCACATGATCGGCAGGAGGTGGACCGGGCTCGCCTCGCCCTCCTTCGGCCCGGGCTTGCGGAGCTTCGCGTCGTCTTCGGCGTGGATCAGGACGCGCGCCCCTGTCTCACGGAACGCGGCCGCCAACCCGGTGTGGTCGGAGTCGGAATGGGTCAAGACCACCGCTTCGATGTCCTCCATCCGGCGACCGAGGACCCCGAGAACGCCGGCGAGCGACTTGCGGAAGGCCGGCAGGCCCGCGTCGACGGCGGTCAGCCGGCCCGCCTCCTCCACCAGATACCAGTTGACGAGCGACGTGCCCATGCGGTGCACGCCGGGAACGACGTTCGGCTGGGTCACGCCGCTAGCAGGGGCGGGCGACCCCCAGCTTGCGGGTGATCGCCACGAGGTGGTCCATGTCCTTGCGGGTGAGCCGGTCGACGAAACGCTCGCGCACGGCCGCCGCGAAGGTGGCGTCGATCTCGGGCAGGGCGCCGCGGCCCTGGTCGGTGATCGCCGCGTAGGAGATCCGCGCATCGCTCGCACAGCGCCGCCGCTCCACGAGCCCCTCTGCCGCCAGATCGTCGACCACGCGGGACACCCGGCTCGGGCTGATGAGCACGAGTTCCGCCAAGGCCGTGATCGAGAGCTGGCCCTCCTCGGCCTGCGAGAGCCGGAACAGGAGCTCGAACGCGCTCAGCGACAGCCGGTGCGCGCCAATTAGGGCGGCGTCCACCTCGCGCATGAGCGTGGACTGAGCGTGGAGCAGACCGAACCAAGCCTCGGCGTCGTCGCGGCGAAGGGAGCTGTCAGCGGGACTGGAGGAGGTCTTGCGAGTTCGGGCGACAGCGGCCATCGGGCTTCAAGCCTAACCGCGATCGAGGCGGACCGCGGGGCAGGTGTTTGCGTGCGCACGCAGTGGATATAGTATGCATGCGCAGGCAACTAACTGTCAGGTCTCGCTTTGGAAAGGAGCATTCAATGAGCGTCGAGATCGCTTCGCCACGGGGCGCCGCGACCACGGTCCCCGCCGGCACCTGGATGGTGGACCCCGCCCACTCGAGCGTCGAGTTCCAGGTCCGCAACATGGGAATCGTGACCGTCAAGGGCTTCTTCAGCGACTTCGAGGGCGCACTCGAGCTCCGTGAGGACCTCGAGAGCTCCCGGGCCACCGGCACCGTGAAGGCGGCGAGCGTCCACACGCGCTCCGAGAAGCGCGATGGGCATCTGCGCGCGCCCGACTTCTTCGACGTCGACTCCTACCCCGAGATCACGTTCGAGTCGACCCGGGTCGAGCCCAGCCGAGACGACGAGTTTCGGGTCACGGGCGATCTGACGATCAAGGGCGTGACGCGACAGATCACTCTCGACGCACGGCTCGAGGGGACCACCGAGGATCCCTGGGGCGGCGAGCGCGTCGGCGTGAGCGCCACCGGCGAGGTCGATCGCCGCGACTTCGGGCTCGATTGGGACGTGCGAACCCCGGCCGACATCCCGCTGGCGAGCCACAAGGTCAAGATCGAGCTTCAGATCGGCGCCGTGAGGGCCGAGAGCTAGGTCCCGCTCCGCGGGGCCCTCGCCGTACAGGCGCTGAGCCTACGTCTCCGGGAGCAGGTCCGCCGCCCCAGGCGGCGACAGCTCGTGGCGGGCTGCCGGACGGGTGCCGCGGCGGCCGAGAGATCGTGTACGAAGCCGGCCAGGATGCCCGCATAGAGTCGCCGCTTCCGCGCCTCCCGGGCGGCCTCGTCGCGCTCCCCATCCGCCCTAGCCGCGGCGGCGCGGGTGTGGTCGGCGGCGGCCATTGGCCGAGAAAGATAGCAAGCTAATGTTTTGTTACGCTAAGCGAAGATGTCGCTACTGCGAAGCAAGAGGGCCGGGCAGGCGGCCCGCGACGCGGGGCTGGCCCGTTTTCCGGAGCGGCTCCTGCGCCGCCTGACGGGCATCGTCGAAGAGCTGTGAGCGCCGTCGCGGGGCAGCGCCAGCACTACGTCCGGACGCTGGCGGTGCTCACTACGGGCGCGCTCGCCTACGCCGTGTCGCAAACGATGGTCGTGCCCGCGTTGCCGGAGATCCAGCGCGATCTCGACACCTCGGCAACCGCGGTCACGTTCGTGCTCACCGCCTACCTCCTGACCGCCTCCGTGGCCACGCCGATCGTCGGCCGCCTCGGAGACATGTTCGGCAAGGAGCGTGTGCTCGTGTATACGCTCGTTCTCTTCGGACTCGGCTCGCTGGTTGCCGCGCTGTCGCACTCCATCGGAGTGCTGATCGCGGGACGGGCGATCCAGGGCGTGGGGGGCGCGGTGTTCCCGTTGTCCTTCGGGATCATCCGCGACGAGTTCCCGCGCGAACGGGTGGCAGCCGGCATCGGATTGATCAGCGCGACCTTCGGCATCGGCGGCGGGGCCGGTCTTGTGCTCAGCGGGCTGATCGTCGACCACGTCGCGTATGAGTGGATCTTCTGGATCGCGCTGGTGGTGGTCGCCGCGGCCGTCGTCGCGACCCATCTGTTTGTGCCGGAGTCGCCGGTGAAGAGCCCGGCCAGGATCGACTGGACGGGCGCCGGGCTCCTCTCCGTCGGGCTGGTTTCGCTTCTGGTCGGAGTGAGCCAGGGCAACTCCTGGGGCTGGGGCTCGACCCGCGTGGTCGGCCTCTTCGCGCTGGCGGCGGTGGTGCTGCTGGTCTGGGTGCGCTGGGAGTCCGGCGTCCCCGAGCCGCTCGTCGACATGCGGATGATGCGCCGGCGGGCGGTCCTCACGACGAACCTCACGGCGCTCCTCGTGGGCTTCGGCATGTTCGGCTCGTTCATCCTTATCCCGCAGTTCGTGCAGGTGCCGCAGGAGGCGGGATTCGGCTTCGGCGCGTCCGTCACCGAGGCCGGGCTGTTCCTGCTTCCGTCGGCAGGCGTGATGCTCGTGGCGGGGCCCTTCTCCGGCTGGCTTGGCGGGCGCTTCGGCTCACGACTGCCGCTTCAGCTCGGCACGCTCGTCGCCACCGGGAGCTTCGTCTTCCTGGCCCTCGAGCACGACGAGCGGTGGATGATCTACGTGGGCACGAGCCTGCTCGGTCTGGGCATCGGCTTCGCGTTCGCGGCTATGGCCAACCTGATCGTCGAGGCCGTGGAGCAGCGACAGACCGGCGTGGCCACGGGCATGAACACGATCATGCGCACGATCGGCGGCTCGCTCGGCGGGCAGATCGCGGCCAGCGTGGTCGCCGGGCACGTTGCCGCGCGCACCGGGCTGCCCGAGGAGTCGGGCTTCACGGCGGCGTTCGCGATGTCGGCGGTGGGTGTGGCCGCGGCGTTCGCCTGCGCGCTCGCCATCCCGAGCCCTCGCCGGGCCAGGATGCGCGCCCGCGCGGCAGAATCCGCTTCGTGAGCGCCACGCTCGATCTCGCGGCGGTCCGCGTCCGCTTCCCCTCCCTGCAGCGCGAGCGCGGCGGGCGGCCGGTGGCGTATTTCGACGGGCCGGGCGGCTCACAGGCCCCCGCCTCCGTGATCGAGGCGGTGGCCGGCTACCTGCGCTCGTCGGCGGCCAACGACGGCGGTGTCTTCGAGACGTCGATCGAGACGCAGGCCGTGATCGCCGAGGCCCGCAGCGCGGCGGCAGACTTCACGGGCTCGCGCCCGGAGGAGATCGCCTTCGGCCCCAACATGACCACGCTCAACTTCCTGCTCGCTCACGCGGTCGCGCGGGTGCTCGAGCCGGGCGACGAGATATTGGTCACCGAGCTCGAGCACGACGCGAACATCGCTCCCTGGCTGCTCGTGGCGCGCGACCACGGGCTGGTGGTGCGCCACGCTCCAATCCGTCCCGCCGACGGCTCGCTCGACGAGGACGCGCTCGAGGAGGCGCTCGGGCCACGCACCCGCGTGGTCGCCTTCACCCTGGCCTCGAACGCGCTCGGCTCGATCCCCGACGCCCGGCGGATCACGGCCGCGGCCCACGAGGCGGGGGCGCTCGCGTGGGCCGACGCGGTGCATCTCGCCCCCCACCGCCGCCTGCACCGGGCGGAGATCGGCCTGGACGTGCTGCTCTGCTCTCCGTACAAGTTCTTCGGGCCCCACCTGGGCATCGCCGCCATCGACGAGGAGTTGGCGCGCTCGCTACCGGCCGACCGCGTCCGGCCCGCCGCCCAGGAGCCGCCCGGGCACCGCTTCGAGACCGGCACCCAGTCATTCGAGGCGATGGCGGGGACGATCGCGGCGATCGACTACATCTCGAGCCTGGGCGAAGGCGACGCCCGCCCGGAGCGGCTGGACCGTGCATTCGAGCGGATCGAGCGGCACGAGCGGGAGCTGGCCCGGCGCTTCCTCGACGGGGCGGACGACCTCGAGGAGCTCGAGCTGTACGGACACCGCGACCTGGAGCGCCGCACCCCCACCTTCGCCTTCAACGTCGGCGGGCTGGCGCCGCGCGCGGTGGCCGAGGCGCTCGGCGCGCAGGGGCTCTACGTGTGGGACGGAGACTTCTACGCGATGGCCCCGCTGCGCGCGCTGGGCCTCGGAGGGCGCGGCGTGGTCCGCGCCGGCTTCCTCCACTACACGATGGAGGAGGAGGTCGACCGGCTGCTCGACGGGCTCGGGCGGCTCCCGAGCGCCTAGCTCACCAGGCGAGCTGGCGCCGGTCGGCGAAGAAGCCGCCGCTGGGGCCGTCGGCGGGCAGCGTGGCGAGCCACACGAGCGTGTCCACGGCCTCGTCCACGCCGCGCGGGGCGGCGGGGCCACCCATATCGGTGCGCACCCAGCCAGGCGACATGGCGTTCACCTTGACGTCGCCGGACGCGGCGTACGCGAGCATCCGGCTGAGCGCGTTGAGGGCCGCCTTCGACATGCTGTAGGCGGGCGCGTAGCTGGTCATCCGCGAGATCGAGCCGGCCCCGCTCGAGACGTTCACGACCCGCCCGTAGCCGCGTTCGACCATCCCCGGAAGCCATGCGCGGCAGGTGCGATAGGCGCCGAAGAAGTTCGTCTCGAACGTCGCGCGCAGAGTCTCTTCATCCAACTCGAGCGCTCCGCGGCCCTCGTCCAGGAGCACGCCGGCGTTGTTCACCAGCACGTCCACCTCGCGCTGCTCGCCCGCGCACTCCGCAACACTCCTCGGGTCGCTCACGTCGAGCCGCGCCCAGCGCACGCCGAGCTCCTCGGCCCCCCGGCGGCCCGTCGCCGGGTCGCGGCCGGTGAGCACTACGTCGAACCCCGCCTCCGCCAGCTGCCGGCACGCCTCGTGGCCGATGCCGCGGTTGCCGCCGGTCACGAGCGCGGTTCGGGTCACGCGCTCCGAGGATGGCAGAGACGCGAGGCGGACCGGACGTGGGCCGAGCCGGCCCGGTCTTCCTGACCGCGCCGGCTCGTTTGATGCCGGTTCGCGCGCCCCCCGAGTGCGCGTCTGCCGACTGCCCTGAGCGCCAACCTACCCCGACCCGCCTGGGAAGAGCCTCGAACATTCGTCCAGAGAGGCGGCCGGGGCTACGGATCGCGGCGTGGGTACGCTGCCACCATGGCGGTCCATCCCCAGACGCGCCGTGAGGAGACCGACGACGAGCGGGCGGACCGGAACCTTCAAGAGCTCCTCGGGGAGCTTCGCGTGGCGCTGCCTGGCGTGCAGGTGCTGTTCGCGTTCCTGCTCGTGGTGCCGTTCAACCAGCGCTTCGTGGACGTGACGGACTTCCAGGAAAAGCTCTACTTCGTCACGCTGCTACTGACGGCGGGGGCGTCCGCCTTCCTGATCGCGCCCACGGTGCACCACCGCGTCGAGTTCCGTAAGCAGGACAAGGAGTACATCGTGGTAATGGCCAACCGCCTCGCGGTAGTTGGCTCGGTGCTGCTCGCGCTGGCCATGACGGGCGCAATCATCCTCATCACGGACGTGCTCTTCGGAGCGGCCGTCGTTGCGGTGACCGGCGTGCTGGTGGGCGCGCTGTTCCTCGTCCTCTGGTACGCCGTGCCCGTGCGGCGCCGCCTCAACCTGCGCTAGAGGTGTCGTAGGGTAAGAAGGTGCAAGACCGGGACTCGCTCCGGAAGCTCCTCACCGAAAGCCTCGACGAGCCGGTTGCGGCGCTGCGCGCCGACGAGCGACCGCACGGGCATCCGCTCGGGCGCCGGGCGCGGAACCTCGCCTGGACCGTCCGCAC
>JBKPFJ010000246.1:0-7108 GCA_046728795.1 Actinomycetota bacterium
GTGGAACGCGGGAGATATGGAGGCGTGGGGTGGCTTCCTAGCCCCTGACGTGATTTGGAGGCCGCCGGGAGATTGGCCCGAGCCGGGGCCTTTCGCCGGTCGGGAGGCGGTACTGCGCCAGGTTCAGCAGAATCGCGAGACCTGGGATGCCGACACTGCGGAACCGGTCAGTGACTTCATCCATGCCGCTGACCGCGTAGTCGTCAGGTTCGTCTGGCGTGTCCGAGGCCACTGGCCTGAAGCGAGGATGGAAATAACATGCGTCTACACGCTTCGCAACGGCATGATCTCCGCGTTTGAGTTCTTCTGGGACCACGCGGACGCCCTCGAAGCCGTGGGGGTGCGGGGGTAGGCGGTGTCGCAGTAGAACGTGGAGGTGGTGCGCGGGATCTTCGAGGACTTCTCGCCGGGAAGAGCGAGTTGAGCGCGGCGAAACACCAGCGTCGCGAAGCATCTTGAGTGTCACCGCGATGTCGGTACCCGCCGGGTGGCGCAGATAGCGCGGCATTGAGAGCTAGAAGGAACCTCTTGCGGAGTGCCGAATGGGAGTGCAATGGCGTCGCGCAAGACCAAAGACAAAGATCGGGAGCGTCAGCTGGATCGTGAGATCGAGCGGTACCGACGGGCTGCCATACACGCCTTGGAGCAACTCGAATGGATTGTGCGATATCTCCACAAGGTGCGGAAGTCGGAGCTCGCCATGGCGCTTGACCGCAACCGAAAGCAGATTCTCGGGCGCGTGCGCTAAGGGTCGAGCTCGCCGATTCTCTGCCTCTCCACCCGCGCCTCCGCCGAGCGGTCCCGGAAGCGGGACTCGTAGACGGATGGACCGGGCCGGGGGCGCTTCGCCACGGTGGTTATGACCTTCGGGGTGCGCTGCAGTTGCGCTGCAGTCGGCTGCGCGTCCCAGCGGTCCTGAGCGGTTCCCCAGCAGTCGAACTTGGCTCTGGCAAGCGGAATCCCGCTCTAGTGCAGGGGGTCCGGCATTTCGTCAGCATATGACCGGTGGCCGAGCTCGAAGTCATCGCCGCCGACGTCACGACCCTCGACGTGGACGCGATCGCCAACGCCGCCAACACTCAGCTGCAGCACGGCGGCGGGGTGGCGGGGGCCATCAGCCGCGCCGGGGGACCGGCGGTCCAGCGCGAGTCCGACGAGAAGGCGCCGATCGCCCTGGGCGAGGCCGTGGAGACGACCGCGGGCGACATGCCCGCGCGCTTCGTGATCCACGCCGCCACGATGGAGCTGGGCGGCCCGACCTCCGCGGACATCATCGAGCGCGCCACGCGCTTCACGCTCGCGAAGGCCGAGGAGCTCGGCTGTCGCTCGCTCGCACTGGTGGCGTTCGGCACGGGCGTGGGCGGCTTTCCGCTCGACGAGGCCGCCCGGATCATGGTCGGCACGGCGCGCGAGCATCGGGGCTCGCTCGAGCGGATCGTCTTCGCCGTACACGGCGAAAAGGCCGTGCGGGCGTTCGAGGCCGCCCTTTGAGCGGCCCGGCGCTGGTCGCCCCCGACAGCTTCAAGGGCAGCTTCCGCGCCGCCGAAGTGGCGGCCGCGATCGCGCGCGGGCTGCGCGCCGCGGGCAGGGAGGCTGAGGAGTTGCCCGTCGCGGACGGCGGCGAGGGGACCATGGACGTCCTGCTCCAGGCGCTCGGGGGCGAGCGCCGCGCGGTCACCGTGGGCGACCCCCTCGGCCGGCCTGTGGAGGCCGCCTTCGCCCTGCTCCCGGACGGCCGCACGGCCGTGGTCGAGGCCGCCCAGGCGAGTGGGCTGGCCCTCTTGGCGAAGGAGGAGCTCGATCCCTGGGCCGCGAGCTCGCGCGGCAGCGGCGAGCTGATCGTGCGCGCCGCCGAGGCCGGAGCGGACACGGTCCTCGTGACCGTCGGCGGCACGGCCACGATGGACGGCGGGGCCGGCGCTGTCGAGGTCTTGAACGAGGTGGGCGTGGCCCCGCGGATCGAGGTCCTGTGCGACGTGCGCACGCCTTTCGAGCAGGCGGCGCGGATCTTCGGCCCCCAGAAGGGTGCCGATCCAGAGATGGTGGAGCGGCTCACGGCCCGGCTCGAGGAGCTGGCGGCCGCGGCGCCCCGGGATCCGCGCGGCGTCCCGATGACCGGGGCGGCCGGTGGCCTGTCGGGCGGGCTCTGGGCGCACCACGGGGCGGAGCTCGTGCCCGGCGCGCCCTACGTGCTCGACGCCGTGGGCTTCGGCGAGCGGATGCGGGAGGCCGCCTTCGTCGTGACCGGTGAGGGACGTCTCGACGCCCAGACCCTCCAGGGCAAGATCTGCGGCGAGGTGGCGACCCGGTGCCGGCAGGCCGGAATCGCCTGCCACGCGATCGTCGGCCAGGACGCGCTCGAGCCTTTCGAGGAGCGGATCATCGACCTCCAGAGCGTGACCGAGGCGACCACGCTCGATGAGCTGGAGGCGGCCGGCCGGGCCCTCGTCAGCTAGTACGGCGGGCCACGGACACCGAGTAGGCGCGCGGGCGGAAGCGCAGTATCGGGTCGTCCGAGGGCTCGATCCCTTCCGTCACGCGCATCGGGTCGAACACGAGGATGTCGCCGCCGCGCTCGCGCTGCTCCTCGGGCCCCGTCAGCTCGAGCCTTCCGACCTCGACCCGCTCGCGCTCCTCGGGCCAGGCGGCGGTGGGGTCGTCGAGGGGGTCGCCGCGCTCGGCGAGGTGCACGACCAGGCGGAAGGCGGCCGGCAGCGCCTCGAGCAGGTCCTTCTGGAGATAGTCGGGGCCCTGCTCGCGCGCCTCGTCGTGGGTCAGTGTCTCGACGCCCGCCTCGGGCTCCCAGCCGTAGCGCACGAAGCGGCCCTCCCCCTCGGCGTTGACCCAGCGGAAGGCGTGGATGCCGTTGTAGCCGCAGCGCGTGTAGCTCGCCGGCGGCGGCGCGGAAAGTGCCGCCTGGATGGCTGGAACCGCCTCCGGATGGCGGCCGAGCCACTCGCCAAGCCGCTCCATGTCCGGCTGGCCGGTGGCCGGGTCCCGCCGCCGGAGGCGCGTGAACTCGATGAAGTCCTCGGGAGTCCGCACGAAGAAGACCGGCAGCGAGAGCGCGACCACGTCCGTCTTCGTGCCGTCGTCGAGGTAGAACTTGACGGCCATCCCCCGGCCCTCGGTCGCGTAGTCGGGGATGCCCGGGTCGCCCCCGCCGTTCGAGAAGCGCACAGTCGCCCGCACCGGCTCCCCCCGCATGTGCCCGGCCCGCGTGAGCCGGGCGGCGGACGGCGTCGCCGTGAAGGTCCCGGAGCAGAGCGTGCCCTTCGCGTGCGCCGCGCGGTGGCCCGGGTGAACGCCCGACACGTAATTGATCGCGTCCACCGCCGCCTCGGCGAGGGCATCGGCCATTGCGGCAGCCTAACGCCGGGCGGGCGCGCCCCCCCGGCGGCCGCTTCACCCTCGGCTGCCGCGGACTCGGCCATTCGGCCGAGACCGCGGCATCTTTCTGCGCAGCGCCACCCGAAACACGCGGCGGGCGCCCCCGACGGGGCGCCCGCGCTGCCTCACCCGTGCGGCCGGCGAGCGGCCGGCCGCGTACTGGGAATTACCGCATCCCCGGCAGCGGCCGGAAGCCGCTGATCTCGGGGGTGTGCTCCCAGGCTTCGTCAGATTCGCCGAGGACCATCCGCCCGATCGAGCCGAGGCCGACGAACAGGAATGCTGCGGCGATGATCCCGGCGACGGTGCTCGTCAGGGCGAACTCGAGGACGAACAGGACGGAGGCCACGACGAGGAAGGCCGCCATCCACGACTGCACCGCCCGCGCGCGGTAGAGGCCGACGGCAAGCACGGCCATCCCCAGCATGAAGGCGAACGAGACCACGAAGAAGGGGATGACGATGCCGGCGGTGTTGTCGATCCGGTCGAGGAGTGCCGCGTTCGCCGCCTGGTTACCGGCCGCGGCCATCTGCCATGTGACGAACTCGAGCATCACGATGCCGACGAACGCCAGCAGGCCCAGGATCGCGAGCCCGCCACCGACATGCCCGTAGGCGACCTCGCGCTCGCGCAGCATGTGCATCAGGCCCAGGAACGCGGGCACGGCAAGCGCGATCGACACGAGGATCACCAGATGGGCGATGAACCACTGGTCGAGGTTGTCCGCTACCACCCGCAGCTGAGCGGCCTCGACCGACTTCAAGTCGGGATGAAGCACGGTGCCGATCAGGAGCAGCAGCGGGGCCGCCAACATGCACCAGCCCGCGAGCATCTTGCGGAAGTGGTGCGGATCCGACCGGCGGGACATCGAAACCTCCTTCGTGGGGTCCCTAGCGCCCAAGGGTACACCGGATTGTATCGTTCGTTACGAGCTTTCGGCGAGCGAGCGGACGACCGCCTCGTAGAACCCCTCGCCGTGGGAGCCCTCGGTGACCTCGACATTCGGCGGACCGCCCCTGGGCAGGCCGGGATCCTGCTCTACGGCATTGGCGACGAGGAAGAAGCGCCCCACGGAAGAGGCCACCTCGAGGTCCTCGCGCGAGTCCCCGACGGCGATGCACTGCCCCCGGGCATAGCCCCGGGCACGCATGTGGAAAGCGACAGCGGCGGCCTTCGACGCGGGGCGCGGTATCAGGTGGTAGGCGTGCGGCTGGCCCGGCAGTTCTAGCCCCGTCTCGTGCGCCGGGATCGCGCCGTTGTCCACCAGGCGCAGGTCACCGTGGCCCGCCTCTTCGAGCATGGCGTTCGCCTCGCTCGTGTCGACCAAGCCCCGGAACAGGTGCGAGACCTCCCGCCCAAGGTGCCACGGCGCGTGCGGCTCGAGCCGGCCGCCGAATCGCGCGAGCAGCAGGGCCGGCGCGCCTGACTCCTCGACCTGCTCGAAGATCGTCCGCCCGTCGCGGGGTTGCAGCTCACCGGTCAGGAAGTGCTCCTCGCCATCGATCACCATCCCGGAACCGACCTCGAAGATGTAGGAGGTCTGCCCGAGCAGGCGCGCGTCCTCCATCACCTGGGTCCGGCGTCGGCCGGATTTGATCACCACCTCTACGCCCGCCCGGTGGCAGGCCTCCAGGGCGCGGGCGGGGAGCAACGTGAAGTTGCCCTCGCCGTCGCGGAACAGCGAGGCGCCACGGCCCAGCAGGGTGCCATCGAGATCGGTGTAGACCGCCCGGAGCGCCACTAGGCGCGTGCGCGCAGCGATGCGTACGGCGGGCGCTCGATGAGCTCGATCTGGACGAGCTGCCCGTCCGCCGTCTGGAGGGGGGGCGCGTGGTCGTCGAGCAGGCGCCCCTCCTGGCGCAGGCGCTCGAGGACCACCCGCAGCACCGCGTACGCCATCGGTCCGAGCTGCGGCAGTGGCTGGTGGTAGTTCCGTCGCACCTCGAGGTCCACCTGGGCCATTCGATCGACGCCCCGCAGCGCGTCCCTGGCGTGCAGCAGCATCGAGGTCTCGATCGCGTAGCCGGTGGCGAACGGGATGCGCTCGAACAGGACCCGCCGGGCCGCCACCTCGCCCGCCAGCGGCTGGGCGAAGGCCGCGAGCTCCGGGAAGAAGGCCGACAGGAGGGGTCGGGCCGTCAGCTCGGTGACGCGGCCGCCGTCGAGCGGGAGCTCGGCCTGCGCCTGCGCCTTGAACGGCCGCCGGAAGGCCCCCTTCAGGAACTCGACCCCCTCCTCCACCATCAGCGGTCCGAGCATGCCGGTGGCGAAATGAGGCGAGAAGCCGCGCGTGTCCGAGTCCATGTAGACGACGATGTCACCCCTCGCCACCTGGAGCGCGCGCCACATCGCGTCCCCCTTCCCGAGGGCCTGCCCGAACTCCGGCCGCAGCTCGGACTCCTGGTACACCTCGGCGCCGAGCCGGGCGGCGATCTCGGCGGTCCCGTCCGCGGACGCGGCGTCGACAACCAGCACCTGATCGATCAGCCCCCGAAGCGACAGCAGCGCCTCGACTATCGGCCCGATCGTGTCGGCCACCTCGCGCGCCGGAAGGACGACCGTGACCGTCTCGAGCTTGCGCTCGAGCAGGAGATCGAGCGGATAGTCGCTGTGCCGAAAAGTACGGATCACGGGGGCGCCTACTATCCCTAAACCCGTGGGCTCGGTGCGGACAAGGCTTCCCTTTGAAGCGGTACTCGAAACGGGCCGGGGCGGGCAGCTTGTCACAGAGGCCCGCGAGGGTAGGCGCAGGGGAACCACCGTGCCCCTCCCCGAGTCGCTCGACCCGCGCCTCTTGGACTCGCTGCGGAGCGTCGGTGTGGAGTCGCTCTGGTCCCATCAGGCCGATGCCCTCGAGGCGGCGCGGCGCGGCCACGTGATGGTCACCACCGGCACGGCCTCCGGAAAGTCGCTCGCCTTCAACCTGCCCGTCCTCGACACGCTGGCCGCGGACCCGCTGGCGCGGGCGATCTACCTCTACCCCACGAAGGCACTGGCACAGGACCAGGCGCGAAGGCTCTCAGCACTGCAGGGTGCCCCCTTACCGGGCACCCTTCGTGGGGGGGGCGGCTTCTTGAGACACGCCATCTACGACGGCGACACGCCGCGCGAGGAGCGGCGGGCGATCCGCGGGCGCTCGAACCTGATCCTCACCAACCCGGACATGCTCCACGTGGGCGTGCTGCCCAACCACGGCTCCTGGGGCGACGTGCTCGCCAACCTGGCCTGGATCGTGGTGGACGAGGCGCACGTGTACCGCGGCGTGTTCGGCTCCCACGTGGCGAACGTGCTGCGCCGCCTGCGCCGCCTGGCACGCGCCTATGGAACCGAGCCGCGGGTCGTGCTGACGAGCGCCACGATCGCCAATCCCGGCGAGCTGGCCGGGCGGCTCACGGGGCTCGACGTGCAGCTCGTGGAACGCGACGGCGCGCCACGCGCCGAGCGCAAGATCGCGATGTGGAACCCGCCTCTCGTCGACGAGAAGCTCGGCAAGCGGGCCTCCGCGATCTCCGAGGCCGCCGGGCTCGTGGCCGCGCTCGTCGAGGAGGAGGTGCGCACGATCTGCTTCCTAAAGTCGCGCCGCGGTGTGGAGCTGATCCAGCGCTTCGCCCGGCTGCGGCTCGAGGACGCGGGCAGGGCCGACCTCGCGGAGCGGATCGCCCCGTACCGGGCCGGCTACACGCCCGCTCAGCGGCGGGAGATCGAGGCGCGCCTGGCC
>JBKPFJ010000128.1:0-12201 GCA_046728795.1 Actinomycetota bacterium
GTGCGAGCACGCGCGGGCCCAGGGCATCGACTTCGGCATCGCCATCAACCCGTACTACCCGCCGGCGCCGCCGGAAGCGCTCGTGCGGGACTGGTATGAGCGCCTCGCGGAGGCCACCACGCTGCCGCTGTTCCTCTTCAACACCGCCTACTCGGGCTATGCCCTGCCGCCCGAGGTCATCCCGCAGCTAGCCGACCTCGAGGTCGTCTGCGGCATCAAGAACCCGCAGCCGCTCCAGCACCTGCTCCGCGTACAGGAGCTCGTGGGCGACAGGATCGTCGTGACCGACGCCTCCGAGCGCGCCTGGCTCGACCTCCACGTCGAACACGGCTTCCAGGCCCTGATGTCCACGCCGGCGCTCGCGCTCTACCAGCGCGCGGGTGACACGCCGGTACGCGACTACACACGCGCGGCGGACGCGGGTGAGCTGGAGCGCGCCCGCGCGATCAGCGCGCGGCTCGGCCCGGCGCGCGACGCCTTCGACCACTGGATGCGGGCGCCCTGGCTCGAGCGCGGGGTGATCCCGATCGCCCAGCTGAAGGCCTGGCTCGGCGTCATGGGCCTGCCCCAGGGGCCGGTGCGCCCGCCGCTCGTGCCGCTCGGGGGCGAGGAGGAGACAGCCCTGCGAAGTGACCTCGAGCGGGCGGGGCTCGCCGCGTGAATGCGTCGTGAGCGGCGTCATATGGGGGGCTGCCTCCGGCCTCGGCTTCGGCCTCTTCCAGGCCGTGAACGTGCGGGCGGTCCGCCAGCTCGACGACATCTACGTCTCCACCTTCCTCCAGCTGCTGGTGGCGGCGGCCGTCTCCGTCCTGCTCTGCGCCCTCTCGGGAGACCTCGGGCAGCTCTCGGGCGCCTCCGCCTGGGCACTCTTCAGCTTCGTGATCGCGGGCGGCCTGCACTTCTTCCTCGGCTGGACGCTGCTGAACGTGAGCCAGCACCGGATCGGCGCCGCCCGCACCTCACCGCTGCTCTCGACGGTGCCGCTGTGGGGGCTGGCGATCGCGGCGGTGGTCTACGGCGAGCTGCCCGAGGCCGAGGCCATTGGAGGGATCGTGCTGATGGTCGCCGGCGCGCTGGCCGTCTCATCGCCGGTCGCGATGGCCGGCATGCGCTGGCAGGACGCCCGGTTCGCGCTCGGCACGGCATTCCTCTGGGCGCTCAGCCCGGTCTTCACGATCGAGGGGCTGAAGGACGTCGACTCCCCGCTGCTCGGCGTGACCGTCGGGGTCGTGGTGTCGGCGGCCGGCTTCGGCCTGCTGGTCCTGCTGCGGCCGCGCGGGGGCGGCAGGGCGGGCGCGCTGCCGCGCTCGGGCCTGGCGCTCAAGATGCTCGGCGGCGCGATCGTGGCGCTTGCCACCTGGGGGCGCTGGGAGGCCCTCGACCTCACCGCGGTCGGGATCGTGCTGGCGCTGAACCTGCTCTCAGTACCGGCCGTGCTGATCCTCGCGCCAATCGTAGCCGGGCGGCACAACGAGCGGGTGACCGCGCGAATCTGGATCGGGGCCGGGCTCGTGGTGGCCGGCTCGCTCGTGCTGATCTCGGTCGGGTGAGGCCGTGACTGTCGACCTGCACGCCCACGTCATCGTGCCGGAGATCACGCGCGACACCGCCCCGAACGAGCACTGGCGGCCGCGCGTCTACCGCGACGGCGGCGGTGCGCAGGTGGTGGAGCTGGACGGCCGCGCCATCCGCTCGGCTGTCCACGAGTTCGTAGACGTCGACGCGATCGTCGCCGCGCAGGACGCCGCCGGCGTCGACCACACGCTGCTGTGCCCGTGGGTGCCGCTGCTCTTCTACGAGGCGGACTCCGGCGACGGGCTGCTGCGGTCGCGCATGCAGAACGAGGCTCTTGCGGAGCTGGCCCGCTCCCACCCGGGGCGGGTGAGCGCGCTCGGCAGCGTGCCGCTCCAGAACCCGGTGGCCGCGACGCGCGAGCTCGAGCGCCTGATGGGCGAAGGGGGGCTTGCCGGCGTGGAGGTGGCGGCGAGCGTGCGCGGCACCTATCTCGGGCACGACCGCTTCGAGCTTTTCTGGGCGGCGGCGGAGGAGGCCGGTGCGCTCGTGTTCATCCATCCGACCACGCGCGGCTTCGAAGTTTCCGCGCTTGCCGACCACTACCTGTGGAACACGGTCGGCAACCCGTTGGAGACGACCGTCAGCGCGGCGCACATGGTCATGGCCGGAGTGCTCGAGCGCCACCCCGGCCTGCGCGTGCTGCTCGCGCACGGGGGCGGCGCGCTGCTTGCGCTGCGGGGCCGCCTGCGCCACGCGCACGGCTTCCAGCCGCACGCCCGCGCGCGGCTGCGCGAGCCGGTGGACGACTCGCTGCGGCGCTTCTTCTACGACACCGTCACCCACGACGTGGAGCTGTTGCGAGCGCTGGTGGACTACGTCGGGCCAGAGCACGTGGTGCTTGGTTCGGACTACCCGTTCGACATGGGCGACGGGCGCGCGGTGGAAACCGTCCGCGCCTGCGGCCTCGAAGCGGCGGCGGAGCTCGCGATCCTGGCCGGCAACGCGGAGCGGCTGCTCGGCCTCCACGGCGCGGAGAGAGAGGGGATGATCGGCTGAGCGAGACCGCGGACATCGTCGTCGCGGGCGCCGGGCACAACAGCCTGATCGCGGCCGCCTACCTGGCCCGCGCCGGCCACGAGTGCCTGGTGCTCGACGCGCGCCCTATCCCGGGCGGCGGCGCGGCGACGGAGGAGCTGCTCGGGCCCGGCTACCGGATCGATTCCTGCTCGACAGGGCACACCCTGATCCGCGTCAATCCGCTTCTGACGCGCGACGAGCTGGGACTGATCTCCGACTTCGGCCTCGACTACTACGAGCCGGACCCCGTGGCGCATGTGGCCTTTCCCGACGGCGAGCAGCTCACCATGTGGCTCGACCTGGAGCGCACGTGCGAGGAGATCGCCCGCCTCTCGCGCGCGGACGCTGAGGCCTACCGGCGCCTGATCGCCGAGTACGACGGGGTCAAGGAGGTCTTCTCTCGCGCTCGCACGACCCCGCCGGGGTTCGGCCCGTCGCTCGAGGAGCTGCTGCTCGAGCACCCGCGCGGCCGAATTTGGCTGCGGGAGGCGGCGCTGAGCGCCTGGGACATCATCCGGCGGCGGTTCGAGAGCCGGCACGTTCGGGCGTTCATGGTCTGGCAGGCGTTCCAGACGCTCGTTCCGATCGACGCGGCCGGCAGCGGGATGCTGGCCTACTCGATCGTCTTCGGCCGCCAGCGCCGCAGCTGGTCCGTTCCGCGCAGCGGCTCCGGGGCGCTGACCGACGGGCTCGTCGCCTTCGTCGAGGAGCACGGCGGGACGGTCCTCTGCAATCGGCGCGTCGCCCGGCTGGTGCTGGAGGACGGCCGCTGCGCCGGGGTCGAGACCGACGACGGCGAGCGCTACATGGCGCGCACCGCAGTGCTATCGACCATCCACGTGAAGCACCTCGTGCAGATGGCCCCGGCCGAGGCCTGGGGTGAGGAGTTCCTCCACGGGGTGGACACCTACGAGATCGGCGTGCCGGGCATGGCGGCCTACTTCGCCACCACCGCCGCGCCGCTGTTCGACACCCCGGACGGCCCGCGCGGGGCGGTGTCGGCGGGCACGGCCGGGTGGCCCGAGCAGGTGCTCGAGCTGGGCCGGGCGGTGCGCGACCGGCGCCCTTACGACGCGGGCGTGCCCTGGCTGCTCGTGGCCACCCCCACGCTGGTGGACCCGTCGCGCGCGCCCGAGGGGCAGCACACGGTGAAGTTGCTGAGCCCGCAGACGTGGGAACTGCCGGAGGGCGCGGGAAGCTGGGAGCAGCACAAGCAGACGGTCGTCCGGCGGCAGCTCGAGCACGTGCGCCGCTTCGCGCAAGGGCTGGCGGACGAGGACATCGTCACCTCGTACGTCAAGAGCCCGGAGGACATCGAGCGCTCGAACCCGCACATGGTCCATGGCGCCTTCCACGGTGGCGACCGCGGCTACGCCTTCAGCGGCAAGCTGCGGCCGGTGCCCGGCTGGGCGGCTCACCGGATGCCGATCCCCGGCCTCTACCAGACCGGCGGGACCACCAGCGTGGGCGGCTCGATCACAGGCATCCCCGGCCGCAACGCCGCGATGGTGATGCTCAGTGACCTCGGCCACGACCCCGAGGAGGTGATGGCCGGTGCCGGACGCGCGCGTGCGGGCAGCCATTGAGCACTGGGCGCCGCGCTTCGTCCAGGCGGGCGTCGACTACAGCGACTTCCTGGCCACCACTGCCCGGATCGAGACCTGGGACCAGTGGCTCGATGCCTGGTGCGAGACGGCCGTGGCGCACGCGGACCTGGCGCGCGAGGCGGAGCAGCGCGACCGTCGCCGCACGGCGGGCGAGGCGTGGGCCCGCGCCGCGGTGTGCTTTCACTTCGCGAAGTTCGTCTGGGTGCTCGACGCGGAGAAGAGCCGGCAGGCCGCCGACAGGGCGATCGCCGCGCTCGCCAAGGCCCACGCCCTGCTCGGCACCGGGGTCGAGCGGATCGACGCGGAGCTCGACGGCGGGCGGATCGTGGCGAACCTGCGGCGCCCGGAGGGGAGCGAGCGGCCGCCGCTCGTAATCCTGATCGCAGGGCTCGACTCCACCAAGGAGGAGTTCTTCAGGCTCGAGAACGTCTTCCTCGAGCGCGGCATGGCCACGGCCTCGCTCGACGGCCCAGGGCAGGGGGAGGGGGGCTACCGGTTGCCGATCCGGGCTGACTACGAGGTGGCGGTGGCCGCCCTGCTCGATGCCCTAAAGGGGCGCTCGGACCTCGACCTCGAGCGCGCGGGCGCGCTGGGCGTGAGCCTCGGCGGCTACTACGCGCCGCGAGCCGCGGCCTTCGAGCGTCGTATCAAGGCCGTCGTGGGCCTGAGCGGCCCCTACAACTTCGGGGACTGCTGGGACACGGTGCCGCCGCTCACACGGGAGGCGTTCGTGGCCAAGTCGTTCGCGCGTGACGAGGCAGAGGCCCGCGTCAAGGCCGCCCAGCTCGACCTCAGCGGGGTCGCCGAACGGATCGAGCAGCCGTTCCTCGCGATCACTGGGAGGCTCGACCGGCTGATCCCCTGGGAGCAGACGAAGCGGGCCGCGGACGAGGCCCCCGGCGGGAGCTTCGTCATTCACGAGGACGGCAACCACGCGTGCGCGAACGTCCCGTACAAGACGCGCCCGCTGATCGCCGATTGGCTGCGGGAGCAGCTCGCGTGAGCGGGGTCGCGTTCGTCGGGACGGGCATGTGGGCGCCACGCCTGGCTGCGGCGGCGCAGCGGGCGGGCCTGTCGCTCGTGACCTGCTTCAGCCGCGGCGAGGCGAAGCGCACGGCGTTCGGGGAGCGCTTCGGCTGCTCACCCACGTCCACGCTGGACGACGCGATCGCGCACGCCCACGTGGAGGGCGTCGTGATCGTCACGCCGAACGACGTCCACGAGGAGGTGGTGGTCGCCTGCGCGGAGCAAGGGCGGCACGTGTTCGTGGAGAAGCCGATCGCGGACACGCTCGAGGCGGGCGAGCGGATGCGCGACGCTTGCCAGGAGGCTGGCGTGGCGCTGATGGTGGGGCATGCCTTCCGGCGCCTCGGCGCGGCCCGGCGCACCAAGGAGCTCCTCGAGGCCGGGAGCCTGGGTGACGTGGTGCTGGCGGAGGCGAACATGTCGCTGCCCGGGACGTTCAAGCCCGGGGCCTGGCGGGCCCAGCGTGCCCGCAACCCGGGTGGTCCGCTGATGCAGCTCGGTATCCATCACGTCGACACGCTCGCCTACTGGCTCGGCCCGGTGCGGCGCGCGAGCGGGCGCTTCGCGCACCTGCGCGCGGAGGCGGACATCGACGACGTGGGCGTCGTGATGCTCGAGTTCGATTCCGGCGCGTTGGCGTCGCTGACCGGCAGCTACGTCTCGCCTAAGACGCTCTCGCTGCGGCTGTTCGGGACGAAGGCGGTGCTCGACTACCGCGCGGACTTCTCGGTCTGGCCGGACGCGCCGGCGCTCGACGGCGTGACGACGCTCGCTCTGGACGGCGAGGCGGTTGAGTTCGAGGAGCGCGACATGCTCGCCGAGGAGCTCGCCGAGTTCGGTCGCTGCATGCGCGGCGAGTCCAAGCCGGAGACGGGTGCGGACGAGGGCATGGCGGCCCTCGCCGCGGTGCTCCAGGTGCTCGACTCGCAGGCAGAGGCCGTGCGCTGATGCGGGCGGCCGTCGTCGGCGCCGTCGGCTCGCCGCCGGGACCGGGGGAGGTCGACGAGCCGGCCCGGGAGGCGAATAGTGCGATCGTCGCGGTCGAGGCCGCGCCGCTCAACCCCGTGGAGATCCGCGTCGCCGCCGGCCGGCACGCGAGGCGCGCGCAGCCGCCGTACGTCCCGGGCCTCGAGGGGGCCGGCCGCGGGATCGAGTCAGCGCGGCTCGCTACGGGCACGAGGGTCCGCTTCGAGGCCAGCGCGCTGCCGGGCTTCGGCGCGCAGGGGACGCTCACCGAGCGGGCAGTCGTCCCGGAGGAGTCGCTCGTCGAGCTGCCGGACGAGGTCGACGACGGCCTCGCCGCCGCGCTCGGCGTGGTGGGGACCACGGCCCTGCTCGCGCTCGAGCGCGGTGCCGCTCGGGGCGGCCAGCGGGTACTCGTCCTCGGCGCCACGGGCGCCGTCGGGCAGGTGGCGGTGCAGCTTGCAACGGCCATGGGCGCCGGCCGCGTCGTGGCCGCGGGGCGCAATTCCGGTCGCCTCCGGCGGGCTCGTGAGCTGGGCGCCGACGAGATCGTCGAGCTGGACGGCGGTGAGCTCGCGGAGTCCTTCCAGCGGGCGGCCGGCGGCCGGCTCGACGTCGTGATCGATCCGCTCTGGGGCGAACCTGCGATGGCGGCGCTGCGAGTGCTCGCCACGGAGGGGCGGCTCGTCAACGTGGGCCAGGAGGCGGGCGCGGACGCGCGCATCCCGCTCGAGGCCATGCGCGCCCGGCAGGCCGCTGTCCACACGATCTCGTCCGGCTGGACCCCCTTCGAGCGGAAGGCGGCTGCGTACCGCCGCCTCCTCGAGCACGCGCTGGCGGGGAGCGTGAACGTGGATCATGAGGTGGTGCGGCTTGACGACGTGGCCGTGGCGTGGGGGCGGCAGGACGCCTCGCCGGGACGGAAGCTCGTGATCTCCGTCGGAGGAGGGGCTTGAGATGGGGAAGGCTGCGGGAGTCCGAGGACTACGTGGTCACGAATCGGGCGCACGCCGAGATGCTGGACCTCACAGCCTGCGCGGGCCACGTGCGCGAATATCCGCCGCCGATCAGCGACGAGCCGCCATCGCGCGGGGGTGGGACCGCAGTCAGAGCCTTCTCGAGCTGCTGCTCGCGTCGCTCTGCGCCTGCACCAACGTCACCGCAGGGCGGATGGCGGGGAACATGCGCTTCGAGTACAGCGGGCTCGGATGCACGCCGTGGGCGAGTTCGACACGCGCGGCCGTCGCGGGCTGGCGGACGTTCCCCTCCACGACCGGGCGATGCGGCTCCGCGTGACGATCAGCACCGCCGAGCCCGAGCCGCGCGTGGAGAGGCTTGCGCGGCTCGTAGCGCGCTAGTGCCAGGTGGACACGCTGATGCGCCCCGTCATCCCGGACTCCGAGGTCACATGGGAACGGACCCCGGCCTGAGCGCGGGCGGCCTGGTGGGGCGTCCGCTCCGCCGCCGCGAGGACGAGCGCATCCTGCGCGGCGGGTCCCGCTACCTGGACGACATCGACCCGCCCGGAGCGGCCCACGTCGCGTTCGTGCGCAGCCCGTTCGCGCACGCGCGCATCGGCGGCGTCAGCGCCCCGGACGCATCCGAGGGCCTGCTCGCGGTGATCACGGCGTCCGACCTGGAGGGCAGGGTCCGCGACCTGCCCGTGCAGGGGATCGAGGGTGGGGAGGTGGCCGCCGAGGGCCACCCCGTACTGGCGCGCGAAGAGGTGCGCTACGCTGGTCAGCCGGTCGCGGCGGTGATGGCGGAGTCGCGCGCGCTCGCCGAGGACGCCGCGGAGCTGGTCGAGGTCGACTACGAGCCGCTCGAGCCGGCGCTGGACGCGAGCGCGTCGGAAGTGACGATGATGCGCTGGCACAGGGTGAGCGGCGACGTGGCGGGCGCCTTCGCCGCGGCGACGCACGTCGTGCGCGCGAGCCATGCGCTCCCCCGCCTTGCGCCGGTGCCGATGGAGACGCGCGGCGCGATCGCCTCCTACGACCGGACCGACGACCTGCTGACGGTCTGGGTATCGGCACAGGACAGCCACCGCCAGCTGACAGGCCTCGCGGCGGTGCTCGACCGTCCGGAGGAGGCTATCCATGTGATCATCCCCGACGTGGGCGGCGCGTTCGGCAGCAAGGGCGCGCCCGCGCCCGAGACCATGCTCGTGGCGGCGGCGGCGATGACGACGGGGCGGACCGTCAAGTGGGCCGAGGACCGTTGGGAGAACTTCATCGCCTCCTACCAGGGTCGGGGCATGGAGGCCGAAGTCGAGCTCGCTCTGGACGACGAAGCGAGGATCCTCGGGCTGCGGGCCCGCATCTGGGCCGACCTCGGCGGCTACCTCATGCCGACCACGGCGATCCCGCCGCACACCACGGCGATGCTGATGTGCGGCGTGTACGACATCCGGGCCGCCGACGTCGAGGTGAAGGGCAGGCGCACCAACAAGGTGCCCACCGGCCCATACCGCGGCGCGGGGCGGCCCGAGGCCGCCTACTTCCTCGAGTGCAGCGTCGACATCGCGGCCCGCCGGCTCGGGATCGACCCGCTCGAGCTCCGCCGGCGCAACCTGATCCGTGAGCTTCCCTACCGGACGGCGCTCGGCTGGACCTACGACTCGGGCGACTACGCGCACTGCCTCGAGCTTGCGACGGAGCTCGTGCGGTCCGAGCACCGCTCCGACGAGCGGCGGGTCGTGGGCACGGGCTTCGGGATGTACGTGGAGCGCGCGGGTGGCCAGTTCGAGACCGCAGACGCCGAGCTGCTGCCGGATGGAAGGCTCCTGGTGCGGTCGGGTTCCTCGCCGCACGGCCAGGGCCACGACACTACCTTCGCGCAGCTCGCATCCGAGCGGCTCGGGGTCGGGCTCGACGACGTGGAGTTCCGCTTCGGCGACTCGAGGGAGGTCCCGCGCGGCGTGGGCACGTTCGCCAGCCGCTCGGTCGCCATGGGCGGTTCCGCGGTCGCGTTGGCGGTCGACGCCCTCAAGGAGAATTGCCTCGCGCTGGCCGCGCAGCTGCTCGGGGTCGGCGAGGACGAGCTCGAGTGGGGCGAGAACGGCCGCGTGTCGGCGGGGGACGGGCGCAGCCTGTCGCTGCGTGACCTGGCGGGAGCGACGCCGGCGCCCCGGGCGAGCGCCCGCTTCAGCTCCGATCTGGTCTTCTCATCCGGGGCCTACGGAGCGGTGGTCGAGATCGAGCGCGCAACGGGGCGGCTGCGACTGCTGCGGCTCGCGGCCGTCGACGACGCCGGGACGATCGTCAATCCGCTGCTGGCCGAGGGACAGGTCGTCGGCGGCAGCGCCCAGGGGCTCGGCCAGTGCCTGGTTGAGGAGGCCGCCTACGACGAAGAGGGCAACCCGACGTTCGCCTCGTTCGTCGGCTACAGCCTCCTGACAGCCGCCGAGATGCCCCCGGTCGCGACCGCGTTCGTCGAGTCGCCGTCGCCGCTCAACCCACTTGGCGCCAAGGGGATCGGCGAGGCAGGGGCGATCGGGACCCCGCCGGCGGTCGCGAACGCCGTGGCCGACGCGCTCGGCGGCGTGCGGGTGGACCCGCCGTTCACGGAGGACAAGCTCTGGCGAGCGCTGCGGGAGGCCGGCTCGTGAAGCCGCGCCCGTTCGAGTACCGCGCCCCCGGCTCGGTCAAGGACGCACTGGCGCTTCTCGGGTCCGAGAGCGCTGTGCTCGCCGGCGGCCAGAGCCTTGTGCCGCTGCTCAACCTGCGCCTGGCGCGCCCGGACCTGGTTGTCGACGTCAACGGGATCGCGGAGCTCGACTACATCCGGGCCGACGACGGCTCGCTGCGGGTCGGGGCGATGACCCGGCAGGCCGCGCTCGAGCGCTCCGAGCTCGTCCGCCGGCGCTGGCCGCTGCTGCACAAGGCGGTCCGGTTCGTGGGGCACCCCCAGATCCGCAGCCGCGGGACGGTGGGGGGCTCGGTCGCGCACGCCGATCCCGCCGCCGAGCTCCCGGCCGCGCTGACCGCGCTCGACGCGCGCTTCCGTCTGCGCTCGCTGCGCCGGACTCGTACGGTGGGCGCCTCCGAGTTCTTCCTCGGCCCCCTGTACACCGCGCGCGAGCCGGACGAATTGCTCGTCCAGATCGAGGTGCCGGAGCAGCCGGAGGGCGCGGGCAGCGGTTTCGCCGAGCATGCCCGCACGCACGGCGACTTCGCGACGGTGGGCGCGGCCGCCGTGATCGCTCCGGGCGGGAACGCGGGCATCGCTCTGCTCGGCGCGGGCCTCGTCCCGGCGCGCGCGCAGGCGGCCGAGCGGGCGCTCGCCAACGGGGCCGAGCCGCGCGAGGCTGCCGCGCTGGCCGCACGGGAGCTGGAGGACGAGCACCGCCGGGCGCTCTGCACGGAGCTCGCGCGCCGCGCCATAGAGGAGGCGCTGCCGTGAGGGTCGGCGTCGAGATCAACGGGCGCCCGTACGAGGCCGACGTCGAGCCCCGGACGCTGCTCTCCGACTTCATAAGGCACGGCGTCGGGCTCACGGGCACGAAGGTGGGCTGCGAGCAGGGCGTCTGCGGCGCCTGCACGGTCCAGCTCGACGGCGAGCCGGTCCGCTCCTGCCTGATGCTCGCGGTGCAGGCCAACGGCCGGTCGCTGCGCACGATCGAGGGCCTCGGCGCCGGCCATCCACTGGCGCGCGCCTTCAACGAGAAGCACGCTCTCCAGTGCGGCTTCTGCACCGCCGGCTTCCTGATGTCGCTGGAGTCCTTCCTGCGCGAGCGCCCTCAGCCGAGCGAGCAGGAGATCCGTGAGGCGCTCGCGGGCAACTTGTGCCGCTGCACGGGCTATCTCGGGATCGTCGAGGCCGTCCAGCAGGCGGCGGAGGAGCTGAAGAGTGGCTGACACGAGCGTCGGCTGGCTCGGACTCGGATCGATGGGCGGCCTCTTCGTGGAGCGGCTGCTCGCGGCGGGACCGGCTGGAACCGCACGGCGCGGAAGGCGGAGCCGCTCGTCGCGAAAGGGATGCGACAGGCTGCGACGCCACCCGCGGCGGCCGAGTACTCGGACCTCCTCTTCTCGATGCTCACCGACGCCCGCGCCGTGGAGGCGGTGGCGCACGGCCCGGACGGGCTGTCGCCGGGCCGCGCGAGGGCGCCGTCTACGCCGACATGAGCATGATCTCCCCGCCGCCAGCCGGGCGCCGGCGTGACCGGTCGAGTCTTCGTGAACGGCCGCGCGGAGCGCACAGTGGACGACCCGGCGGCCGTGAGCGGCCCACCGCTTCCGCTCCTGCGCCACGCGGCGGACCTGGTCGACGCCTTCAGCGAGCATCTGCGCCCGGGCGAAGTGCTGATTACCGGCGCGATCGTCCCGCCGATCGCCGTCGCCCGGGGGAGCGATCGACTACGAGCTCGATCCGCTCGGCTCGCTATCGCTGCGCCTCGCCGGCTCGATCCGCAGCAGCCCGCGCTCGAGCCGGTGAAGTCGCTCCACCCCGTTCGGGATGATCGCCACCAGCTCTCCCGTCTGCACGCCGGCGCACTCGTCGGGCGTTACGACGTTCGGCTGGACCACCACGGTCATGCCCGCCTCGAATGTGAAGTCGGGCTGCTCCTCGAGCGTCCGGCTCGCGCTGCCGAGCACCGGCGGCAGGTAGCCGCCGACGAAGCCGTGAAGTAGGTCGTCGCGGGTGGTGAAGCCCGCGTCCTCGATCGGCGACGAGGCCTCCACCACTTCGGCCGCCGTGGCGCCGGGGCGCAGGTGGGCGAGGATCGCGTCGAGCACCGCGTCGGCGACCTGATGGAGCTCGCGGTAGAGCGGCGGCGGCTCGGCGCCCACGGCGAAGGTGCGCAGGAGCTGGCCGGTGTAGTCCCAGTACGAAGCGCTGACCTCGCACGCGAGCGCGTCGCCCTCCTGGAGCCGGCGCGCGGACGGCCACTGGGCAGGCACGCTCATAGCCGGCGCGGCCATTGGGGTGGCCGCGAAGTAGTGGATGTGCGTGGTGCCGCCGCGTCCCACGTACGCACGCTCCACTATGTCGCCGAGCTGGCGCTCGT
>JBKPFJ010000146.1:0-13382 GCA_046728795.1 Actinomycetota bacterium
TCGACCAGCTCGAGCCGCCCCTCCGGACCGCGCACCACGCCTCGCTCCTCCTCCGGCCCGAAGCGGATCGGCTTGCCGTGCTCGAGGCGGATCTGGTTCCGCTCCCGCTCGCCCTTCGCGCGGACAGCGTCGAAGGCGCCGTCGTTGAACACGTTGCAGTTCTGGTAGATCTCGACGAAGGCGGCGCCGCGGTGGGCGGCGGCGGCGCGCAGGGTCTCCCCCTCGTGCGCCTTGTCCGTGTCCACGGTGCGCGCCACGAACGTCGCCTCCGCGCCGAGCGCCAGCGACACCGGGTTGAAGGGGTGGTCCTGGGAGCCGAACGGGGTCGACTTCGTGACCTTGCCCTCCTCGCTGGTGGGCGAGTACTGGCCCTTCGTCAGGCCGTAGATCTGGTTGTTGAACAGAAGGATCTTGAGCGGCACGTTGCGGCGCAGGGCATGTATCAAGTGGTTGCCGCCGATCGACAGGGCGTCGCCGTCGCCGGTCACGACCCAGACCGAGAGGTCGGGCCGGGCGGTGGCCACGCCGGTGGCGAGCGCGGGGGCCCGGCCGTGGATGCCGTGCATCCCGTAGGTGTCCATGTAGTAGACGAACCGCCCCGCGCAGCCGATCCCGGTGACGAACACGATCCGATCCGGCGGGATGCCGAGCTTCGGCATGAACGACTGCACCGAGGCCAGCACGGCGTAGTCGCCGCAGCCCGGGCACCAGCGCGTCTCCTGGTCGGACGAGAAGTCCTTCTTGGTCAGGGTGAGGGTGGGGTCGGCGCCGTTGCCGCTCACTGTCGCTCCAGGATCTGGGCCATGACGTCGCGGGTGAAGATCGGGAGGCCGTCCACCTTCGAGTAGCTCTCGCAGTCCACCAGGTACTCGGCGCGCAGGACCTTCACCAGCTGGCCGGTGTTCATCTCGGGCACGAGCACCCGTTTGAAGCTGCGGAGCACGTCGCCCGTGTTGCCCGGCAGGGGGTTCAGGTGGTGGAGATGCGCGGTGGCCACCCGGGCGCCGTGCTCGCGGCGGGTGCGCCGGGCCGCGCCCTCGATGGCACCGTAGGTGGAGCCCCAGCCGAGCACGAGCAGGTCGGCGCGGTCGGGGTCGTCGACTTGGAGGTCCGGCACCTCGACGCGTGCGATGCGCTCGGCGCGCAAACGGGTCATGTGAGCGTGGTTCTCGGGGGCGTAGGAGATGTTCCCGGTGCCGTCCTCCTTCTCGAGCCCGCCGATGCGGTGGCGCAGGCCGGGCGTGCCGGGCACCGCCCAGGGCCGGGCCAGCGCCTCGTCCCGCGCGTACGGCAGGAAGTCGGGGCTGTTCTCCTCGGCGAAGCGCGGATCGATCAGGGGCAGCGAGCCCACGTCGGGGATGCGCCAGGGCTCCGAGGAGTTGGCCAGGAAGGTGTCCGAGAGGAGGACCACCGGGGTGCGGTGGCGCACCGCAATGCGCACCGCCTCGAGCGCGGCGCCGAAGCAGCCGCCGGGCGTTGAGGCGGCCACGATCGGGAGCGGCGCCTCGCCGTGCCGGCCGTAGAGGGCCATCAAGAGGTCGGCGGCCTCGGTCTTGGTGGGCATGCCGGTGGAGGGACCGGCGCGCTGCACGTCGATCACGACCAGCGGCAGCTCGAGCGCCACCGCCAGGCCGATCGTCTCCATCTTCAGGTCCATGCCGGGGCCGCTCGTGGCGGTGACGCCCAGGTGGCCCGCGAAGGCCGCGCCGAGCGCCATGTTCGCCGCCGCGATCTCGTCCTCGGCCTGGATCGTGCGGACCCCGAAGCGCTTGTGCCGCGAGAGGTTGTGGAGGAGCTCCGAGGCCGGGGTGATCGGATAGCTGGCATAGAAGAGCTGGAGGCCCGACTGCACGCTGGACGCGATCAGACCCAGCGCGAGTGCCTGGGTGCCGTTGATGTTGCGGTACGTCCCGGGCGGGGCCGGGGCGGGAGCGACCTCGTACTGCACCCCCACGAGCTCGGCCGTCTCGCCGAAGTTGTAGCCCGCCCGGAAGGCGGCGAGGTTGGCGAGCTTGACCGGCTCCTGCTTCGCGAACTTCTGCTCGACCCACTTGACCGTGGGCTCCGTAGGCCGGCCGTACATCCACGACACGAGCCCAAGCGCGAAGAGGTTCTTAGAGCGCGCCGCGTCGCGCGAGGTCACGCCCTCGATCTCCTCGGTGGCGCGCACGGTCATGCTCGTCATCGGCACCCGGAAGACCTGGTAGTCGTCGAGCGAGCCGTCCTCGAGGGGATTCGCCTCGTAGCCCGCCTTGCGCAGGTTGTGGTCTGTGAAGCCGTCCTCGTTGACAAGGATCGTGCCGCCCTTCTCGAGCGTCCCGACGTTCGTGATCAGGGCCGCCGGGTTCATCGCCACCAGCACGTTCGGGTGATCGCCCGGGGTGAGGATGTCGCGGCTCGCGAAGTGGATCTGGAAGGCGGATACGCCGTGCGGGGTGCCGGCCGGGGCCCGGATCTCGGCCGGAAAGTCGGGCAGCGTGGCGAGGTCGTTCCCCACGATCGCGGTGGCATCGGTGAAACGACTCCCCGTGAGCTGCATTCCGTCGCCCGAATCGCCTGCGAAGCGGACGACGACGCGGTCTTTCTTCTCGACCGTCTTGCCGGCCATTCACCGCTGATGGTAGCCCGTTGACCCGGCGGCCACGTGGGCTTACCTGTAGCCTTCCGCGCCCGCCACCGTCGGGGGGGCCGCTCGCCGGCCGCCGCCGCGGGCCGCCAATGAAGGTCTCAGTGCCCAAGGAGAAGTCCGCAGGGGAGCGCCGTGTGGCGCTCGTCCCCGAGGTCGTGCAGCGCCTGACCCAGCAGGGGGTCGAGGTCGTGATCGAGGCAGGGGCCGGCGCCGAGGCGCACCATCCCGACGCCGCCTACGAGGACGCGGGCGCCTCCACCGGCGACGGTTTCTCGGGCGACGTCGTGGCGAAGGTGGGCCCACCGGGCGCCGACGAGGTCGGCCGTCTGCGGCGGGATTCGGTGCTGATCGGATTCCTCCAGCCGCTGACGAACGCGGAGGGCGTGCGCGCCCTGGCCGACGCCGGCGTGACCTCCTTCGCCATGGAGGCGATCCCCCGGATCACGAGGGCCCAGGCCATGGATGCCCTCTCCTCACAGGCCACCGTCACCGGCTACCGGGCGGCGCTCATCGCCGCCCAGGAGCTGGGGCGCTTCCTGCCGATGCTCACCACCGCGGCGGGCACCGTCCGGCCGGCCTCGGTGCTCGTGCTCGGCGCGGGCGTGGCCGGCCTACAGGCGATCGCCACCTCACGCCGGCTCGGCGCGGCGGTGCAGGCCTTCGACGTCCGCTCGGCCGTGAAGGAGCAGATCGAGTCGCTCGGCGCGCGGTTCCTGGAGCTGGACATGGGCCTCGAGGACGCCGAGGCCTCCGGGGGCTACGCGCGGCAGCTCACGGAGGAGGAGCAGCAGCGGCAGCGCGAGCTCCTGGCGGAGGAGATCGGGAAGATGGACGTGGTCATCTCGACGGCCGCCGTGCCGGGCCGCCCGGCCCCCCTGCTCGTGATCGAGGACGCGGTGCGGCGCATGAAGCCGGGCTCAGTGATCGTCGATCTCGCGGCGGAGACGGGCGGCAACTGCGAGCTCACGGTTCCGGGCGAGACGGTCGTCAGGCACGACGTGACGATTGCCGGCCCGCTGAACCTCGCCTCGAGCATGCCCGACCACGCCTCGCAGCTCTACGCCCGGAATGTCCAGAACCTGCTGGGCCTGATGGTCTCGGAGGAGGGGGAGCTCCACCTCGACTTCGAGGACGAGGTGCTAGCGGGCGCCTGCATCACTCGCGGCGGCGAGATCGTCCACGAGGGCGCCAAGCAGGCCGTGGCGGCGTAATGGACCTGCTCACCGAGCTGACCATCCTCGCGCTGGCGGCGTTCGTCGGCTTCGAGGTGATCTCGAAGGTGCCCAACACGCTGCACACGCCGCTGATGTCGGCCACGAACGCGATCCACGGCATCGTGCTGATCGGCGGCCTCCTGCTCATCGGCCAGGTCGAGGGAACGTTCGACAAGGTCATCCTCGTCATCGCCATCACCTTCGGGACCATCAACATCGTCGGCGGCTTCCTCGTCACCGACCGGATGCTCGAGATGTTCAGGCGACGCGACTGATGGCCCCGCTCGCCACGTCCTTCATCCAGGACCCGGACTTCATCCGCTCCTGCTACATCGCGGCCTTCGTCTGCTTCATCATCGGCCTGCGGCTGTTGAACCATCCGCGCACCGCCCGCCGGGGCAACGTCGTAGCCGCGGTCGGGATGGCCATCGCGGTCACGGCCACGCTGCTCATCGACGAGGTTGGCAACTACGGGCTGATCGTGCTGGGCATGGCGATCGGCACGGCCGTGGGCGTCCCCGCCGCGCGCAACGTGCGGATGACCGCGATGCCGCAGATGGTGGCCCTCTTCAACGGCGTGGGCGGCGGCGCCGTGGCCCTGATCTCGTGGGCCGAGTTCCGCGGCTCGGGCGGCGACCTGCCGCTCGACACGCTGATCCCGATCCTGTTCGCGGCGATCATCGGCTCCGTCTCCTTCTGGGGCTCGAACATCGCCTTCGGCAAGCTCCAGGAGATCCTGCCTGGGCGACCCATCCAGCTGCCCGGCCAGCAGTTCGTGAACGCGGCGCTGCTGGCCGTGGCCCTGACCTGCGCAGTGGTGATCGCGGCCGGCTCGGAGTCGGAGGCGCTCTTCATCCTGATCCTCGTCGCCGCCGCGGTCCTCGGGAACATGGTCGTGCTCCCGATCGGCGGGGCGGACATGCCGGTCGTGATCTCGATGCTGAACGCCTTCACCGGCCTCTCCGCGGCGGCGGCCGGCGTGGCGCTCGACAACACGGCCCTGATCGTGGGCGGCATCCTCGTGGGCGCCTCCGGCTCGATCCTCACAAGGCTGATGGCCGAGGCGATGAACCGCTCGATCCCGAACATCGTGGCCGGGGGCTTCGGGGGAGTCGCCCTCGCGGCGCCGGGGGCGGCCGACGGCAAGCCGGTCCACTCGACGGACGCCGCCGACGTGGCGATCCAGCTCGCCTACGCCCGGCGCGTGGTGGTCACCCCCGGCTACGGGCTGGCGGTGGCGCAGGCCCAGCACACGGTGCGCGACCTGGCGCGCGAGCTCGAGAAGCGCGGCGTCGACGTCTCCTATGCCATCCACCCGGTGGCCGGGCGGATGCCCGGGCACATGAACGTGCTGCTCGCCGAGGCCGACGTGCCCTACGAGCAGCTCAAGGAGATGGACGAGATCAACCCCGAGATGCCGCAGACCGACGTGGCGCTCGTGATCGGAGCCAACGACACGGTGAACCCCGAGGCGGGCATGCCGATCATCGAGGTCGACAAGGCGGGCACCGTGATCGTCCTCAAGCGCTCCATGAACCCGGGCTTCGCGGGCATCGACAACCCGCTCTTCTATCGCGAGAACACGGCCCTCCTGTTCGGCGACGCCAAGGACTCCGTGGCCAAGGTGCTGAAGGAGGTCGAGGACCTCTAGAGGGCCGCGTCGCGGACGGCGCCCGCGACCACCCCCGCCCCGAGGGCGCCGAGCATGATCGTGTAGTGGTTGACGTCCTCGAGCTCGACCAGGCTCGCGTCCGGGCGACCCTGGAAGGCGCGGGCCTCGTCCACGGGCACGAGGGGTTGCTCCGGGTCGTCCATCAGGCCGCGTCCGGCGCGTATCAGCGTCGCGGGCAAGCTTGTGCGAGAGGCGGCGCTCCGCACGTCCTCGTCGAGGAAGATGCCGCGACCGTCCTCCCTCACGGCCTCCTCGCGCGGCGCGGGACGCAGCATCGGGGGCGCGCCCACCAGGTCGCGCTCCGCGTATGCGAGCAGATCGTCGTCGCGCACGTCGCCGTCCGCGAACGCGGGGTGCCGGTGCCAGAACGCCACGTAGTCCGCGACGCTCGGGAAGGTCTCGCGGAGGCGGGCAAACGCGGGGCCCAGCACGCGCTCGAGGACCTCGTCGGGGTCCGCGCCCGGCGTCGTCGCGGTCGGCAATCCCCCGTCGACGAGCACGAGCGCCGCCACGCGCTCCGGCGACCTCATCGCCAGCACGCCGGCCACGAAGCCGCCCATCGAGTGGCCCGCGACGATCGCGCGCTCGGCGCCCACGTGGTCCAGGATCGCCACGAGGTCCTCTGCGTGCCGGGCCACGCCCCAAGGCGGCCCCGTCTCCCGGCTCCTCCCACGCCCGCGCAGGTCTGCGGCGAGGAAGCAGACCTCCCGCCCCAGCAGGCGCGCGACGCGCGACCAGGAGCGCGAGTTGGAGGTGATCCCGTGCGCCGCGAGCACCACCGGCGCCGGCGCGCCCGGCTCCGCGCCGCTGCGCGAGACGCGCAGCGAGCCGCCCTCGACGGCGACGTCGAGCTCGTCCTCGAACGGGTCCACCGGCGCAACGTACCCGCGCGGGCTAGAGCAGGCTCTCCTGGCCGGCCGGCACCCGCCTGCGGCGAGGTATGCCGGCCGCCTCGGCGAGCGCGGCCTCCACGTCCACGAGGATCGCGCGCTCCGAGCGCGACGCCACGAGCGGCTCGGCGAGCCCGTCGACGTGGACGTAGGTGCGCCGCCCGTCGCGGCGGTCGGTGCCCTCGAGCGGCACGAGTGCGTAGACGCGGTCTGCCCGCACGAACTTGCCGTAGCCCAGCGGGATCATGCGCGGGTCTCGCTTCGCCATCGAAGGCCTCTCAAAGACGATACCCCCCGTCCCGGACCGGGCAAGGCCCACGCATGTATGAGGAGGAAGGGGACAGCGAGCGACGGCAGGACACCGGGCAGGAGCGAGATATAGAGAGGGAGACCGAGGAGGCCAAGGAGGAGGTCGCCCGGCTGGAAGACGATCCCCCGGAGCGCCTCGAGGACTGGCCCGACGGCAAGGCAAAGTACGAGACCTTCGGCGGCCCTGCGCACGAGAGCTCCTACGACGACTCGGCCACCGCCAAGCTGGGGCCCTCGGACGTGCGCCACCGCGCGGACGGCACGGTCGAGGTCAGGGGCGAGGAGGTCGACGACCCCGGCGAGTACAAGGGCGAGCTGATTCCCGGCGGGCCCACGGACCCCGACGCACCCTCCGGCCCCAAGGCCCGCGAGGAGCGGCACGACGAGCTCGAGGGGAAGGACGACTAGCTAGCGGCCGGCCGCGCGGCCGCCCGCCCCGGCCAGCTCCGACGCCTGCGCGCCACGCTCGGCCACGTCGCGCGCGAAGCGCTCGTCCATCTCAGCGGCGTCCCGCCTGCCGCCGGCGTCGAAGACGGGTCCAAGCATGCCGCGCAGCGCGAGCAGGATTCGGACCCAGTTTGGGACGGTTACCCAGCGCCGGCGGCGCTCGATGCCGTCGGCCACCGCGTCACCCACCAGCGACACGGGATAGGTCTTGCCGAACGGGCCGGGGAGGTTCGCGCGAGCGAAGCCGAGCGCCGGATGGGCGTCGCCGCCCGCGACCATGTCCGTGGCGATCCACGAGAAATACGCGACCCCCACCTTCACGCCGAGGTGATCGAGCTCTACGCGCAGGGCATTCGCGAACGCCTCCGCGCCGGCCTTGCTGGCAGCGTAGGCCGCAAGGCCCGGGACGTGCACGGCCGCGGTGAGCGAGGCCACGACGAGCACGTAGCCCCGCCGCTCGATCACGTGCGGCAGGCACGCCCGCACGGTTCGCCACGTCCCGAGCAGGTTGATCTCGACCGTCCGGTCGAAGCTGGCCGGATCGATCAGCCGCACCGTGCCCACCCCCGCCACCCCCGCGTTGGCGACGACGTGATCGATGCCGCCGAAGCGATCGACGGTCCCGGCGACGGCCGCCTCGAGCGCATCGACGTCGGTGACGTCGGCCTCGAACCAGGCCGCCTCCCGACCGCAGGCGGCGGCCGTGCGCTCGAGCTCCTCCGGCTCGAGCCCCACCAGCGCCACCTTCGCCCCCTTGGCCGTCAGCCGCCGCGCCGATTCGGCCCCGATGCCCCGGGCTGCCCCCGTGATGAGCACCACCTGGCCGTGGAGCGGCTGCACCTCACGCGCCATCGGCGGGCAGCCTATCCGTGGCTGTGGGGCCGAGTGACCCGCACCCGAACGGCGTCTCCCTTGTAGCCGCGGCGCGAGGCTCGCACGCGCGAGCGGCCGAGCCTTTGGGGCCGGACCAGGAGACATGCACGGCCCCGCCTGCTCGTGCGCACCCGATGCCCCCGGAAGCGCACGAGCGCCCGCCGGACCGGCACGCGCCGGGCTCCGCGCACCGCCGTCACCCGGATACGCAGGCAGACCAGTCGCCCCGCAGGCAGCCGCCGCGGGCGCACCCTGAGGCGCAGCCTGAGCCGATTCGTCTCGACGCGGGCGAAGAAGATGTCCGTGGCACCGAAGCGCGCCTTCGGCTTCGTCATGGCGAACAGCGCGCCGAAGCCGTGCGGAAGTCGCGTCAACCCCTGGTAGTCGCCGATGAATCGCCCGGCGACCTCGGTCGACGATGTCTCCGGCGCGGTCAGGAGGTCGAATGGGCCGGCGAGCCGCCGCCGGCGCCAGTGCGCCCCGCCATCTCGCGAGTGCGCGAAGCGGACCTCGGTCGTGAGCCGCCTGTCACCGCGCCTGTCGCCGCGGAAGTCGTCCCATGTCACCCCGACGCCGCCGTCGCCGGCCACGGCCACGTTCGGCAGGAAGGCCTGCGTTGCGGGCCGCGCCACGGCCATCGGAGCGCTCCAGGTGCGTCCGCCGTCGCGCGAGCGCGAGAGCCAGATGCGGGAGGCGCTGTGCGAGACGATCTCGTTCCAGACCACGTAGGCGGTGCCGCGGGGCGCCACGGCCGCGGAGATCACGTTGGGCGCCCGCACCTGGGACCCGCTGTCGGGGTCCTTGGGAGCCCCGGGGCTCGCGATCTGCCCAATCTCAACAGGCGCGGACCACGTGGCCCCCCCGTCGGTCGAGCGCGACGCCCTCACCACCCAGGGCACGCGCGGAACCGACTCGGGCAGGAACGGGGTCGCGTTGGCCTCGAGGTAGAGGTTCAGGAGGGTGCCGTCCGGCAGCACCTCGATCAGGGTCGGGTCGGGAAGCGTGCCCGGCTTCGGGTCGGTGATCGCCCGTGGGGCCGCCCAGCTGCGCCCCCCGTCCGCGGTCCGAGAGAACATCTCTATCCCGCTCTCGCCGAACGTCCCGAGCCGCCGCACCCACGACACGTACGCACGTCCCGGCCTGGTGGGGTCGGCGGTCACGGCCTCGCGGTCGTCGTAGAAGTTCTCGTCCACGATCGACACGGGCCGGGCAAAGCTCGCTCCACCGTCGGCCGACCGACTCGAGGCGAGCGAGGTCGGGCCGGCCTTGCCCGACAAGGCGGGTACGACCGTGAAGGTCAGCGACGAGACGAGCACGCTCCGGTGCGGGCCGATGGCAACCCAGGGATCGCTGGTGCGCTCGTCGCGGCCGCCGGTGCAGCGGGACACGCGCGGGAGCCGGGCGACGTGCCACGAGCGACCGCCGTTTCGCGAGCGGGCGACGAGGCTCGTGAGCGCACCGCCATCCTGGTCGAAGAAGCGGTCCTGCTGCCAGGTCCCAACGAGATGGCGCGGCCGCCGCGGGTCGACCGCGATGTACGGCTCGGCCTCCGAGTCGGGCGTGCGGGCCGTGTCGCCGCCGCAGGCGTGCGGGAACGGGGTCGGCCCGGAGATCCGCTTGAGGATCTCAACGCGGAGCGGCGGCACGGCCGCCGCCGCGGACCCGGTGCAGAGGAGGGTCGAGGCGATGGAGCCGACGAGGAGGGCGCGCCGCACCGAGCGCAGCCTAAACCGGCGGACGCGCGGTCGCGGTGTGCCCCTAGACGTCGGCGGCGGTGAGCTGCCCGGAGTAAGGCCCTTTGCCAGTGAGGCAGGCGGCGCCGCAGCGCGCCCCGAGCTCGACCGCGCCCTGGAGCCCGCGGCCGTCCCCGACGCCGAAGGTGAAGCCGGCGGCGAAGGAGTCGCCACAGCCGTAGGCGTCCGCGACCGAGCCGGGGATCGAGCTCGCCTCCCAGAGGCCGGTGCCCTCGTCCGCCGACTCCCAGACGCCACCGGCGGCCCCCGACGTGCGCACCACCGCCCGCGGCGGAGGGTCGAGGTCGCCCCGGGAATAGCGCTCGCCGGTGTCCTTGCCGCTGGCCACCAGGGCGTCGAGCTCCACTGCGGCCTCGCGCAGCACGCCGACCCCGCGAGCGCTCGCGACGAGCGTGCGTGCGGAGCGAGCGGCGCGGGCGGCCGCGGCGTCCCCGGCCGTGAAGTAGAGGGCGTCCACACCGGCGAGCTCTTCCCACGGGAGGGGGTCCGAGCCGCGGGGGCCCATACGCTCGCCGATCACGGTGATGGTGCGCTCGCCGGCGGCGTCGAGGTAGACGAAGCCCCTTCGCTGGGGCTCCGGGCGGAACACGGCCTCGACCCGCAGCCCGAGCGCGGTGAGCTCCTCGAGGGCGCGGTGGCCGAGCTCGTCGTCCCCAAGCGCCGTGAGGAACAGGGCCGCTCCCGCCAGCTTGGCGAGCTGGACGGCCGCGACCGCGCCGCCCCCGCCGGGCTCCTCCCAGATCTCGTCCGCGTGGACGATCTCACCCGTCACCGGCACGTGGTCCACGCGCGCGAACTCGATCCACTCCACGTGCCCGACGACGGCCGCTCGCACCGGCGGAGTGTCACATCTATCCGTCCGCGAGGACATGCAAGCTAGAGGTCGAACACGGGACGGAGATGAGCCAGACCACCGACACAGTGCGCTCCCAGGGCTTCCTGGTGCTCGAGTGCGACGTTCCGAGCGGGATGACGCTCGACGCCTGGCGGGCTCGGCGGCCGAAGCGGGCCGGGCGCCCTCACCGCCCCCGCCGCCGCGCCCGCAAAGCGGCCAGCGGCGCCTAGCCCACCCGCGCGGGCATGGAGGATCCGATGCCCGTGGCCCGCGGCGTGGCCGTCCCGCTCTCCGAGATCAACGTCAGGGCGAGCCGCTCCGGAGGCCCGGGCGGCCAGCACGCGAACGTCACGGCCTCAAGGGTCGAGGCGGTGTTCGACGTGGCGGCCTCGACCGCGCTGAGCGAGGCGCAGAAGCGACGGGTGATGGCACGCTGTGGCCCGCGCGTCACCGCGGTGGCTCAGGACACGCGCAGCCAGTCGCGCAACCGCGAGCTCGCCTTGGAGCGCCTCCGCTTGCGCCTCTCCTCGGCTTTGTCCGCGCCGCGTGCCAGGCGCGCCACGCGGCCCACGGCCGCCTCGCGCCGGCGGCGCGTGGAGGCGAAGCGCCGCCGAGGGGATTTGAAGCGCTCCCGCCGCCCGCCGGAGCCGCCCTAGCGATCACGCCGGCCGGCAGGCCGGGCCTACGGGGAGACCGCTCCGCCGCCCTGGCTGCCCTGCGGTGCGGCCGGCTGCGACTGCCCGCCGCTCTGGGTACCGCCGCTCTGGGTGCCACCGCCGGTCGTGGGCGCCGGGGAGCCGGATGTGCCGCCGGATCCGCCGGTGCTTGGAGGAGTGCCGTTGCCCGCGGTCGGCGGCGTGGTGGGCGCGGGCGCGGGCTGGGGCGTGCTTTCCGTCGTGCGCGTCTCCGTGGTCCGCGTGCGGTCCCGCTTGCCGAAGTTGTCGGGTGTGGTCGGCACCCCGAGCTCGGCCGGCGTGGTCGAGGAGCTCTCGCTCCCCCCTCCCGCCGAGGCGATCACGACGATGAGCAGCACGAGCGCGAGCCCGGCGATCCCGGCGGCCACGAGGCGCCGGCGCAGGTAAACGGATTCCGGCTCGCGCCGCGCGGCGGCCGTCGGCATGTCGAGCCTACGTGTGGGCTGGTCGTCCAGAACGCGCGACGGTAGCAGCCACGGACGCCGTCGTCGGTCTCACGCGAAGTGGAGGTCGGCGGCCTCGTCCTCATCCACGGGCCGCTCGCACACCGGGCACCACCAGCGCGCCTCGACCGGACTGCCGCATGCGGCGTGGCGCGGCGGCTCGGCTCCCTCACGGTGACGGGCGCCCCAGTCGGCGAGCAGTCGCAGGGCTCCCGCGAGGTCGCCCCCGCCCGCGCTCAGCTCGTAGACGAAGCGCGGGGGGCGCTCGGAGTACGGCTGAGCCACGAGCAGGCCCTCACCCTCGAGCCGGTGCAGGCGTTGGCTCAGCACGTTCGGGGCGATCCCCGGGAGCGCCCCCTGGAGGTCACCGAAGCGCAACGGCCCGTCCAGCAGCGCCTCCACGATCAACAGCGTCCAGCGGTCGCCGACGCTGTCGAGGGCAGCGGCAAGCGGGGAGGGATCGCGGGTCGGAGAGCGCTCGGCCACGCCCTCAAGGCTAGTCGTGGTCGGCAATCCCCGGCGGCCGTGCTGCCCGAGGCCGGGTCGGGGGTCCCTGAGGTAACGCGACCATATGTCCCGAAATCTCGGGGGACCCCGCGGTCACCGTCGCGTCGGGCCGGCCGCGCGGTCGCGTCAGACCGGCCGCGCGGTCGCGTCAGGCCGGCTGAACGGTCGCGCCAGGCCCCCCCAACGGTCGCGTCAGGCCGGCCAAACGGTCGCGCCGGGTCGGTCTGTATAGTCGTGACTTGCAAGTTGCAAGTCACTCGCTGCGCGCGGCCGCCCCGGCTGGCTGCCGCCGGCGGCGAGTCCGAAGGAATGGATGTGCCGCATGACCGTCGTAGCCGATCTGAAGGAACTGATCACCGGGGCGGCGGAGCGCGTGGGGCCGTCGGTGGTGGGGCTCGGGCGGGGCTGGGGCCTCGGCTCGGGGGTCGTCATCGCCGACGGGCAAGTGCTCACGAACGCCCACAACCTGCGCCGCGGGGAGCCGACGGTGAGCTTCGCCGGCGGCCGCCGTGCCACCGGCGAGGTCGCCGGTTCGGACCCGGACCTGGACCTGGCCGTCGTCGCCGTGGACACCGGCGAGGCGCCAGCCATCGACTGGGAGCCGGAGGCTGCAGCCGTCTCCCTCGGCGATCCCGTCGTAGCGCTCGCCGACCCGGGGGGCCGTGGCCTGCGCGTCACGCACGGTTTCGTGTCCTCCGAGGGGCGCAGCTTCCGCGGCCCACGCGGCCGGCGAGTGGAGGGGGCCATCGAACACACCGCGCCGCTGCCACGCGGCTCGTCGGGCGGCCCGCTCGTGGACGCCGAGGGTCGTCTGCTCGGGCTGAACAGCGTTCGGCTCGACGGCGGGCTGATCCTGGCCGTGCCGGCCACCGCCGCGGTGCGCGAGCGCGCCGCACTCCTCGCTCGCGGGGAGGCACCGGCGCCGCATCGTCTCGGCGTCGCGGTGGCGCCGCCACGGGTCGCGCGCCGGATGCGCCGTGCCGTCGGCCTGCCGGAGCGGGCCGGCCTGCTCGTCCGCGGTGTCGAGGACGGCAGCCCCGCGGAGCGAGCGGGGATCGAGCGAGGCGACCTGATCATCCGCGCCGGCGACCGCGACCTGGAGGGCCTCGACGCG
>JBKPFJ010000001.1:0-13947 GCA_046728795.1 Actinomycetota bacterium
GAGGAGAGGAAATACTGATCGCTCCCGAGGCCTACACGCTCAAGGTCCGCCGCTACGACCCCGAGTCGGGCGAGCCCGCCTACTGGCAGGACTTCCGCGTCGAGCTCGCCCCCGAGCGCTCGGTGCTCGACGGCATCCTCCAGGTGCGCAACGACGAGGACGCCTCGCTGGCCATCCGCTGTTCCTGCCGAGCGGCCATCTGCGGCTCGTGCGGGGTTCGCATCAACGGCCAGTCGCGGCTCGCCTGCAACACGCGCCTCTCGGACGCGGCACGGGAGGCGCGCGACGGCGCGATCACCGTCGAGCCGATGGGGAACATGCCGGTGCTGAAGGACCTGATCGTGGACATGGACGCGGTCCACTGGAAGAAAGTCCAACGGGTCGTGCCGTGGCTGCTGCCGGACGGCGAGCCGCCGGAGCGCGAGTACATCGTGCCCGCCGAGGCGATGATCGACGTGACGCAGTCGATGGCCTGCATCCACTGCGGCGCGTGCGTGTCCGCGTGCCTCTCGATGGAGGTGGACCCCGACTTCGTCGGTCCGGCGGCGCTCGCCAAGGCCTATCGCTTCGTGGGCGACCCGCGCGACGGCCAGACCGAGGAGCGACTGCGCGACCTGGCCGAGGATCCGCACGGCCTGTACGACTGCACGCACTGCTTCGCGTGCATAGAGGTGTGCCCGAAGGACGTGGCTCCCATGAGCCAGATCATGCGGCTGCGCCGGCGCGCCACGGCCGACTTCGGGATCAAGGACGACAACAACGGCTACGGCCACGAGCATGCCTTCGCCAACCTGATCGAGAAGTACGGGACCCTGCACGAGGCCCAGCTCATTCCCCGCTCATTCGGGCAGGGCTCACTCGTGCGCGGGCAGACCGAGCCGGGGGCCGTGCGGCAGCTCGTGGAGATGGCGCCCACCGCCCTCCGCGCGGTGGCGAGCGGCAAGGTGACTCCGCGCAAGGCCCTGCTCCACCCCAAGCTCCCCGATCAGAAGCAGGTGCGGCGGATCTACAAGGAGATCGAGTCGAGGAACGAGCGGATCGAGCTGAACCTGTACATCGTCGGGGAGTCCGGCGGGGAGGAGGAGGGCGTGATGGCCGAGGGAGGTCAGGAGGGCTAGGTGCCTCCCGCCGCGAGCAGCGCCGCGCTCATGCGGCTGCAAACGATCGTCCGGCGGCGTGCTCGGGCTCGCGAATGGCTTCGACATTGGCTTCGCCCTGCGTCTTTGCCGGACTCGGTTTTCGCTCGCCTGAGCTCGATCCCGTCGACGACGGGAGGCGCCGGATGAAGCTTGCGTACTGGCCGGGCTGCGTCTCGCGCGGCTTCACCCCCGAGCTGCACGGCTCCTTCGCCCTGGTGGCGCCGAAGCTCGACCTCGAGCTGGTGGAGCTCGACCGGGCCAACTGCTGCGGGGCCGGCGTGATCGCCGAGCACAACCAGGAGCTGGTGGACGCGCTGAACGCGCGTACCTTCGCCATGGCCCAGGGCGTGGAGGGCGCAGCCGGCATGGTCAACATCTGCTCCACGTGCCAGGGGGCGCAGAGCGAATGCCAGGAGCGGCTCGACGCGGACTCCGCCTACCGCAAGCACGTGAACACCCACCTGCGCGACGAGGACCTGAGCTACGAGAAGAGCTCCGGCTGGTGGAACAAGAACTTCCTCTGGCTGCTCGTGGAGGAGATCGGCCTCGACGAGCTTCGCTCACGGGTCGTGCGCCCGCTCGAGGGGCTCAGGATCGCGCCGTTCTACGGCTGCTACATCGTGCGCCCCACGCGACGGCTCGGCTACGCCGACCACCCGGAGCGAGACCGCTACCTGGACATGGTGATCGAGGCCATCGGGGCGGAGTCCGTGGAGTACGCGGGCTCCCACAAGTGCTGCGGCTTCCCCGTCATCACGCTGGCCCGCACCACCTCGCTCCGCCAGGCGGGCCGCCACTGCGCGGACGCGATCGACGCCGGCGCCGACTGCATGGTCACGCCCTGCCCCCTCTGCCACCTGAACCTCGACATGCAGCAGCCGGACGCGCGTAAGTACGTGGAGCGCGACGAGCTCGACATCCCCGTGCTCCACCTGCCGCAGATGATCGGCCTGGCGCTCGGGCTCGAGCCGAAGGAGCTCGGCATGGGCAAGCACGTGGTCTCGACCCGCCAGGTCGAGCGCAAGGTCGCGGCGCTGGCCGCGGCGGCCTGAGTCGACCGGCCTCTCGTTAATGACCATCGGGCCGGCGCCTGGCCGGGGGTCCCTGAGAAAACGTCGATATATGTGACGCAAACTCAGGCGCCCCCCTCCGAGCTCGGCCGAGCTGCGCGACACGCGGCTGTGCACCCAAGAACGAGAAAACCGACCTGTGGCTGGTCGGTTCTCGTGTGGCTAGGCGTACCCCAATCCGCCCTGGAAAGATTTGAAGACTTCCTGTTCCCTACCTCCCCTTCCGGCTTCCCTCCGGAAGTTCGGTGATGGTGCCCTACGGATGGCCGGATTTCTTCCCCTCCGGCGAGTGATTTCAAGGGGATATTCCGGAGGATTCGCGAGGGTTCGTGGGGTGATGCGTGGGGGAGCAGCGCCTCCCCCATTCTCACCCTCTCGCCATAGACTGACCTCCGATGCGGTCTCCCGTCACCGTCATCGCGGCCAAGTTCGAGGACCTCGTCGCCGTCGGCCTGCGCGCGCTCATCGGGGAGGACCCGAACCTCCGGCTCGTCGCGGCCGGGGTCGCCGCGGACGAGGTCGAGGCCGTGATCGAGGACAAGCAGCCGGACGTCGCGCTGCTCAATTTCGGCACGCTCTCGACGCCCGCCCAGGTGTTCCAGCTCCATCAGGCCTTCCCACAGACGAGGATCGTCGTGCTGGCCAACCGGCCACCGCTGCAGAGTGCAACCAGATGCTCTCCCTCGGCGCCACGGCTTGCCTCTCCAAGGAGACCGAGGCGCGAGACGTGATCAACTCCATCCACCTGGCCTCGCGAGGGGTGCACGTGCTGCCGCGCTCGGCGGCCGCGGCGGGCGGCGCCGAGGGCCTGGGCCTCCAGGGGACGGACCTGCTTACGCCGCGCGAGGCCGACGTTCTCGCGCTTCTCCAGGACGGGGCCAGCAACGCCCAGATCGCGCACGAGCTCTCGATCGGGATCGAGACCGTGCGCACGCACGCGCGCAACATCTACCGCAAGCTCGGCATCTCCTCGCGGCGCGAGCTGGCTCGGCTCGGCCGGCCGGAGCCTGTGGTTGTCGAGCACGACTCCTAGCCGCAACTGGCCGAGCTGCGCACCGCCCACACCGCGGACCTCGATCCCGCCACCCTCGCGGCGGCACGGGCGCTGCTCGTCGACGTCTTCGAGGGAGACCTCTCGGACCACGACTGGGAGCACGCGCTCGGCGGCGTGCACGCGCTCGTGTGGGAGGGCGACGCGCTGATCGGTCACGCCTCCGTCATCCAGCGGCGGCTGCTCCACGGCGGCCGGGCGCTGCGGACGGGCTACGTCGAGGGCGTAGGCATTCGCGCCGACAGGCGCCGCCGCGGCCACGCCACCGCGCTGATGGACGCGCTCGAGCGGGTGATCCGCGGCGCGTACGAGCTGGGCGCGCTGGGCGCCACCGACGAGGGCGCCCGTTTCTATGCCGGGCGCGGCTGGAAGCGCTGGGAGGGACCCACCTCGACGCTGGCCCCGACCGGCATCGTCCGTACCGAGGACGACGACGGAGCCGTCTACGTACTGGAGCTGGACGTCCCGCTCGACCTCGGCGGCGAGCTCACGTGCGACTGGCGCGACGGCGACGTGTGGTAGCGCCGTGCCGGATCCACCGCCCAGGGAAGGGCTAGACTCGACCGCGATGGCCCCCAGCGGGCGTTCGCCGCCGGTGACCATGCACGACGTGGCCCGCGTCGCCGGCGTGTCCGTCGGCACGGTGTCGAACGTCCTTCGCCAGAGCGCCCCCGTCGCGGAGCCGACGCGCGCACGCGTGCTCGCGGCGATCGCCGAGCTCGGCTACCGGCGCAACGAGGTGGCGCGCGCGCTGAAGGAGAACACCACTCACACGCTCGGCGTGGTGGTCCCGGGGTCGGTGAACCCGTTCTTCGCGACGCTGACGGTGCAGGTCGAGCGCACCGCACGCAAGCGAGGGTTCGGCGTGCTCGTCGCCGACACCAACGGCGACCCCGAGATCGAGGCGGACCAGGTGCGGGCGCTCGCGGAGCGGCGTGTGGACGGGGTGATCTTCGCGTCAGTTACCGAGGGCTCGACGATCCCGCTCGAGATGCTCGACCGCGGTATTCCCGCGGTGCTCGTCTCCTTCGGCTCCGGCGACGATCCACGTCTCGGCGTCGTGGACGTGGACGAGTTCGCGGCGATGGAGGCGGTGGCCGCGCACCTGACGGGGCTCGGCCACGAGCGGATCGCGTTCGCACACTCGGGCGAGCACGAGGAGGCGGTGGACCGCAGGCCACTGGCCCTGCGGACCGCCTTGCACCGCCGCGGGCTCGAGCTGGTGGGCCTCCACGACTCGCCCACGGCCGTCTGCTGCACCAACGACGTCGTGGCAATCGAGCTCATCTATCGGCTCGTGCGCGCCGGCGAGCACGTGCCGGGCACGGTTTCCGTGGTGGGGTTCGACGACATACCGCTGGCCGCCCACGTGGCGATCGACCTGACCACCGTGCACCAGGACGCGGAGGAGATGGGCCGCACCGCAACGGACATCCTGCTCGCCGCCGTGACCGAGAAGCGCCACGCCTCGCGGAGGGTGGTGCTGCCCGCCCAGCTGGTCGTGCGGGGCTCGACGGGCCCGGCGCCCGGCGGCCCTTCGACATGACCGCTTGAGGGCGTCGCAGCCGGGCTTGCCGCGTTTGCGCGGCCGAAGCGGGAAAACTCGACTCCGCGTGCTTGACACCCAAGTGCGTGGCGGTTAGCGTCGTTGAAACGTTTCAGCGACTGTGGCCGGCCCTGGCCCGACCCGGCCGGGAGGAGCGGCCGGGAGGAGAAGGTGCGCGCGGAGCGCCGGCTAAGCGTTGGCGTCGTCGGTTGCGGGCTCATCGCCCAGGCAATGCACCTGCCGCTCCTGCGCGAGGTGCCCGACCGCTTCGAGGTCGCGGCCCTGTGCGACATCTCGCCCGGTGCGCTCGACTTCTGTGGAGAGCGTTGGTTCCCGGCGGCGCGCCGCTTCCGGCGCTGGGAAGACCTGATCGCCGAGCCCCTGGACGCGGTGCTGGTGCTAACGCCGGGGAGCCACGCGCCCGTCGCCACGGCCGCGGCGGAGGCCGGAATGCACGTGCTCGTCGAGAAGCCGGTCGCGCTGTCGGTGGACGAGGGCCGCGCAATGTGCGACGCCGCCGACTCCGCGGGCGTGTGCCTGATGGCGGGCTACATGAAGCGCTTCGACCCGGCCTTCGAGGAGCTCCAGCGGCGGGTGGCCGCGCTCGACCGCCTCCGGTTGGTCCGCGTGACCACGCTCGAGGCCCCGATGGAGCCCTACCTCGCCCACCAGCCGATGCACAGGCCGCGGGACGTCGACGCGGAGGAGCTCGCGGATCTCGACGCGTCCGATCGGGCGCGGGTGGCGGCGGCGATCGGCGCCGACGCCGCGGCCGACCCCACCCTTCACCGCGCCTACCGGCTCGTGCTGCTGGACTGCCTGGTGCATGAGTTCAACACGCTCCGAGGCGTGCTCGGGGACCCCTCCGAGCTGAGCCACGCATCGGCGACGAGCGGGGCCGCCACGGTCACGACCGTGCTGCGCTTCGGCGAGGTCGAGTGCGTTCAGGCCTGGGCCGAGCTCGACGAGCTGGTGCGCTACGAGCAGGAGCTGGCCTTCTACGCGGACGGCGAGCGGGTGATTTTGAGCTTCCCCTCGCCGTTCCTTCGCAACATGCCTGCGCGGATCGTGGTCGAGGGCGGCGCCGCCGGCGACATCTCGAGCTGGCGAAGCGAGCACACGCTCGGCTATGCGGAGGCCTTCGAGCGAGAGCTCGAAGAGTTCCACGAGGCCGTGACGAGTGAGCGCGAGCCGCGGACTCCCGCGCGCGACGGCCTGCGTGACCTCGCGCTGTGCGAGGCCTGGGTGCGGTGCGCGGTCGAGGGCCAGCCCGTGCCGGCGCCGACGGCGGTGGAGCCCGTGGCCGCGTCCGACGGAGGGCCGAGGTGAAGCTGGCGCTCCTCACCGATGGCCTCGGGGGCAGGTCGCTCGAGCGAGCGCTCGACTGGATCGCGGCGGAGCTCCGCGGTGTCGAGGGCATCGAGCTCGGCGTGGGTGGCTACTCGCCGGTGCCCCACTGCGACCCGCTCGCGCTCGAGGCCGACGAGGCCGCCCGCGACGCGCTGCTACGGGCGCTCGCGGAGCGCGGCCTCGAGCTGTGTGCGCTCAACGTCTCGGGTAACCCGCTCCACCCGGACGCCAGGGTCGCGCGGCGCCACCACGAGGAGCTCGAGCGAGCCATCCGCCTGAGCGCGAGCCTGGAGGTCCCCCGGCTGGTCGTGATGTCCGGCTGCCCGGGACCGGGTCCGGGCGAGGCGCGAGCCCCACACTTCGTCGGCGGCGGCTGGCTGCCGGACCTCGAAGGCGTGCTCGAGTGGCAGTGGTCGGAGCGCGTCCTCCCGTACTGGCGGGAGCGCACGGCCGAGGCATCCGCGCTCCATCCGGAGCTGCGGCTCTGCTTCGAGCTGCATCCCGGGACCTGTGTCTACAACGTCCACACCTTCGAGCGGATCGCGGAGCTCGGGGAAAACCTCGCCGTGAACCTGGACCCCAGCCATTTCTTCTGGCAGGGGATCGACCCGCTGGCGGTCGTAGAGCGCCTGGGGGACCGCGTGGGCTTCGTGCACGCCAAGGACACCCTCGAGCGCACGCGGAACCGCAGCCTCAACGGGGTGCTCGACTGTCGTTGGCCCGGCGACCCGGAGGAGATGCCCTGGAACTTCGCCACCGTGGGTAGCGGCCACGACCGCGACTGGTGGACGGAGTTCGTCGCCGCGCTCGCTGCGGCCGGTTACGACGGACCGGTGAGCATCGAGTGGGAGGACCCCTTCGTGGACGCCGAGGAGAGCCTCCGCGAAGCGGCGAGCTGCCTGCGGCAGGCCATGGCTCGCGAGGAGCTGCCCACGTGAGCAGCGTCGAGTATCGCGGCGTGGCGGTTCGCTTCGACGACGTGGAGGCGCTGCGCTCGTTCGACATGCTCGTTCCCGAGGGCGACTTCCTCGTGCTGCTCGGCCCGTCGGGCTGTGGCAAGACGACCGCCCTGCGCGTCCTGGCGGGCCTCGAGACCCCCACGAGCGGTCGCGTGCTGCTCGGCGAGGAGGACGTGACGGAGCTCCAGCCCCGGGACCGGGACGTGGCGATGGTCTTCCAGAACTACGCCCTCTACCCGCACATGTCGGTGGAGCAGAACATCGGCTATCCGCTGCGGGTGCGCGAGGTCGAGAGGGAGGAGCGGCGGCGCGCGGTGGGCAAGGTCGCCGAGCTGCTCGACATCGGCCACCTGCTGGGGCGCCGCCCCCGCCAGCTCTCGGGCGGCCAGCGCCAGCGGGTTGCCCTGGCGCGCGCGATCGTGCGCGAGCCGGCGTGCTTCCTGATGGACGAGCCGCTCTCGAACCTCGACGCCAAGCTGAGGGTCGTCATGCGCGGGGAGATCAAGCGTCTCCAGCGCGAGCTCGCCACCACCACCCTGTACGTGACCCACGACCAGGCGGAGGCCATGACGATGGCCGACCACGTGGCGGTGATGCAGGACGGCGAGCTTGAGCAGCTCGGCTCTCCCGAGGAGATCTACGAGCGGCCCGCCAACCGCTTCGTGGCGCAGTTCGTTGGCAGCCCGCCGATGAACGTGCTTTCAGGCGAGCTCCAACGAGATCGCCGGGCGTTCACGGTGGGAGGCGAGGGCGTGCCGCTCGACCAGCGGCGGCTGGCGGCGTGCGCGGAGGGCGAGGCGACGGAAGTGGGCATCAGGCCCGAGGACCTCGAGCTCGTGAGCCCCGGCGAGCCGGGCGCCCTCAGCGGCGACGTCTACGTAGTCGAGCCGATGGGCAACGAGACGATCGTCGACGTGCTGGTGGGGGGCGTGCGGGTGCGGGTTCGGGCCGAGCGCGGCTGGCGAGCACCGATCGGCTCCCCGGTCGGAGTGCGCATCGACCCGTCCGCGGCCTGCTTCTTCGCCGCCGACGGGAGGACCGTGGTCCACAGGCTGGACGGGAGCAGGGAGAGAGAGCAGGTCGAGGCCGTCTAGGGAGCGCTGGCCCCGATCCCGAGAGAGGAGATGGGATGACGGATATGGAGCAGCTGTACGAGCGGCCGCTGACGCGGCGCGAGGTCGTGAAGGGTGGCATCGCGCTCGGCTCGGCGCTGGGGGTGGCGCCGATACTCGCCGCCTGCGGTGGTGATGACGAGGAGAAAGCGTCCACGACACCCTCCACCGGCAGCCTCAAGGGCACCGGCAAGGTCGTGATCGGCGCATTCGAGGACGGCGCGCTCGACCCGTTCAAGGCGGAGATCGTGCCGCTGTTCAAGAAGCAGACCGGGATCTCGATCGAGTTCCTCGAGGACGCGTACGACACGTTCTTCGAGAAGGCCTTCAACGACGGGCGCTCAAAGGCCGGGCAGTACGACGTCTACGTGATGGACGACCCCTGGATCCCGCAGTACGCGGCCGGCGGAATTTTGGAGGACCTCGGCGCACAGGGACTCAAGCTCGACGACGACTTCATGCCCGCGTTCGCGGAGCTCGGGTATTGGCCGCCGAAGCAGGGGCCGCGCGTTAAGGGCTTCGAGGACCAGGAGCCGAAGCTGATCGCCGTGCCGTTCATCGGCGACCTCCAGACGCTCACCTACCGCAACGACGTCTTTTCCAGCGCGCCGAAGACCTGGGACGACCTGCTGGCCGGCGGGAAGAAGTTCTATGACCCGAAGGCCGAGCACTACGGGTACGTCTTCAGGGGCGTCTCGGGCAACCCCATCGTGACCTCGTGGTACCCGATCTTCCTCTCGTTCGGCGGCCAGTTCTTCGACGACAAGTGGAACCCCACGTTCAACAGCGCGGAGGGGAAGCAGGCCGGCGAGTTCTTCGTCAAGACGCTCAAGTCGCTCGCCCCGCCGGGCGTAGTCGAGTTCGACTCCGACCAGGAGGGGGCCGCCATCCTCGGCGGCCAGGCGGCGGCGATCATCCAGTACAGCGGCAACGCCATCAAGTCGGACGACCCCAAGGAGTCGAAGGAGGTGGGGAAGCTCGACTTCGCGGTCGTGCCGAAGGAGAAGGAAGCGATCGCCCAGGTCGGGATCTTCATCTCCGGGGTGTCCGCGTCCGCTCCGAACAAGGAGAACGCGATCAAGTTCCAGAAGTGGTTCGCGCTGAAGGAGAGCCAGCTCGCGCTGGCGCGGGCGGGCGCGGTGCCCGTTCGTCGCACGGCCTTCGAGGACTCACGGGCGCAGAAGGCCAACCGCCTGCTTCCGGTCGCGCTCGAGCAGCTGGACACCGGCGCCGAGGCGCGCCCGCGCACACCCGACTGGGGCAAGGTCGAGGAGCTGCTCGGCATCGAGCTCAACAAGGCGCTCCAGCGGGGCAGCCTCGGTGACGCGCTCGACGTGGCGGCCGACAAGGTCCACAGCTACCTGGAGCGCCAGGGCTACTACACCTAGATGAGCGTCGCCACGAGCCGGGCTCCGCGCCTGCGCGCCGCAGCACGCGGCGCGCGGGCCGCTCGTGCGCTGCCCTACCTGCTGCTCGCCCCCGCGCTGCTCACGATCCTGGTCGTGTTCCTGTACCCGCTGATCGACGGGATCCGGAGCAGCACCCAGGTCTATCGCTTCGGGCGTCCGATCGCCGACGTCGGGCTGCAGAACTACAAGGACGTGCTGAGCGACACGGAGTTCCGCGACGCGCTGTGGGTCACGCTCAAGTTCGTCTTCCTCGCGGTCTCCCTCGAGACGATCATCGGGATGGCGCTGGCTCTGTTCTGCGCGCGGGAGCTGCGCTTCACCCGCGCGCTGCGATCGGTGCTGATCATCCCGATGGTCGTCACGCCGGTTGTGATCGGCATCGTGTTCCGGCTGCTGTACGCCTCCGACGTGGGGCTGTTCTCCACGGTCTCAGACGGCCTCGGGGGCGGCCGCGTGCAGATCCTCTCCCGGCCGGGAACGGCCTTCATCGGACTGGTCGCGCTCGACGTCTGGGAGTGGACGCCGTTGATCTTCCTGATCCTGCTCGCGGGCCTCCAGTCGCTGCCCGTCGAGCCGTTCGAGGCGGCCCGCGTGGACGGCGCGAGCGCGTGGCGCACGTTCTGGGACCACACGCTCCCGATGCTGCGCCCGGTGCTCACGGTGGCGATCGTGCTCCGGACGATCGAGGCGTTCACGACCTTCGACCAGCCCTTCGTGCTGACGCGCGGAGGGCCGGGGACGGCCACCAAGCTGATCTCGCAATACGGGTACGAGACCGCGTTCAAGTTCCAGCAGGTCGGCTACGCGGCGGCGATGCTGGTCATGGTCGGGCTCGTGGTGCTGGCGGTCGCGGCCGTGGCGGTGCGCCTGATCCGCCGCACGGCGGAACGCGGGGTGGTGGCCTGATGGCCCGCCGCGTCCTCACCGCGCTAACCGGGCTCGCGATCCTGGCCGTGGCCACCGCGCCCCTGCTGTGGATGGCCGCCACCAGCTTCAAGTCGAACAAGGAGATCACCCAGCAGGGCACCCTCTACCCGCACGCGCCGACCACCGAGAACTTCCAGCGGCTCTTCGGCGAGATCCACTTCGGGGATTACCTGCGCAACTCCCTGATCGTGACCTCCGCGAGCGTCCTGATCTCGCTCGTGATCGGCTCGCTCGCCGCATATGCCATCGCCCGCTTCCGCCTGTGGCGCCACGCGGAGCGCCGCTTCGGACTGCTCATGCTCACGGCACGCATGATCCCGCCGATCGCACTGGCGGTTCCGATCTACCTGATGATCTTGAAGCTGCACCTGCTGAACAGCTACGCGGCACTGATCATCGTCTACACGGCGTTCAACGTGACGTTCGTGGTCTGGATGATGGAGAGCTTCTTCCGGGAGATCCCGGTCGAGCTCGAGGAGGCGGCGATGGTCGACGGGGACAGCCGCCTGACCGCGTTCCGGCGGGTGGTGTTGCCCCTGGCCGCGCCGGGCCTGGTGGCCACGGCCATCTTCGCCGTGATCGTGACCTTCAACGAGTTCCTGATGGCCCTGGTGCTCACCGCCACCCCGGCCGCCGAGACCGCGCCCCGCGGCGCCGCGACGCTGATCGGCAGGATCGCGATCGACTGGGGCGCGATGAGCGCCGCGGGGCTCGTGGCGGCGATCCCCATCGTGATCTTCGCCCTGCTCGTGCAGCGCCACCTGGTACGGGGGCTGACGATGGGCGCCCTGAAGTGAGTCCCCGCCTGGCGAGCGCCCCCGTCACCTGGGGAGTCTGGGAGCTCACGATCGGCCGCGACGACCTGCCGGCGCCCCGGGAGATGCTGGGCGCCGTGCGCGGGCTCGGCTATGCCGGGATCGAGCTCGGCCCCCTCGGCTACTTCGGGGAGGAGCCCGAGGCGGTCGGCTCCCTGCTCGACGCCCACGGGCTCGAGCTCGCCGGGGCGTTCGTCGAGCTGCGCCTCGCCGAGGCCGAGGGGTTCGAGAGCGATCTGCGGGTGCTGGAGCGGACGCTCGGGATCCTCGCTCGCCTGGGCGGGCCGCTCGTGCTGGCGGACGCCGGCTCGCCGGAGCGGCGAGCGGCCTCGGGGCGACCCCAGGAGCTCCGCCGAAGCGCCCTCGAGGGAGCGCGGTTCGCGGCGGCGGTGGAGCGTCTGGAGCTAGCCGTCGCCCGCTCGCGCGACGCTGGGGTGGCGGTCACCTTCCACCCCCACGCCGCGACCTACTTCGAGACCCGCGCGGAGGTCGAGGTGCTGCTCGACGCGACCGGACCGGAGCTCGGCCTCTGCCTGGACACGGGGCACGCGCTGATCGGGGGGATCGATCCGGCCGAGCTCGCCCGGGCCGCCGACGGACGCCTAACGCACCTCCACCTCAAGGACGTCGACCCCGCCGTGCTCGCGCGCCTGCGCCGCGGGGAGGTGGACGTGGACGCGGCCTGGGAGCAAGGCCTCTTCTGCCCCCTCGGACAAGGGGAGGTCGACCTCGCGGGCTTCCTGTCGCTGCCACAGGTGCGCGCCTTCGGCGGCTGGGTTGTGCTGGAGCACGACCGCATGCGTGTCGCCCCGGGCGACCTCGAGCCGGTGGCGCGCGTCGAGCGGGCGAATCGCGACCTCGTCCTCGGGCTCTCGGGGTGGGATGAAACGGCGGCCGCCGGGTGAGCACCACCGCGCTCGCGCTGATCGGAGTCGGGCGGATCGGGCGCCTCCACGCGCGCGCCATCGAGGGGAGCGAGCGCCTCCGGCTCGCCGCCGTGGCCGAGCCGCGCCCGGAGGCCGCCGCGGCCGTGGCGCGGCCGGGCATCCGAATGGCGGCCGACGTGGCCGAGCTCCTCCGCCGCTCCGACTTCGATGCCGCGGTGGTGGCGGCCCCGAGCTCGCTGCACGTGGAGCTGGTTCGCGCGCTCGCCGCCGCGGGCGTGCCGGTCCTGTGCGAAAAGCCGTGCGGCATCCGCAGCGACGACGCCCGCGCCGCAGCGGCGGCGGCGGAAGCCGCGGGTGTCCTGCTCCAGGTGGGCTACTGGCGGCGATTCGTAGACGAGTTGCGCACGCTGCGCCGGGAGCTCCTGGACGGGGAGCTCGGCCGGCCGTCGCTGCTCCTGTGCGCACAGTGGGACGAGCTGCCCCCTCCCGGCCCTTTCCGCGAGCGCGGCGTGAGCGGCGGGATCTTGGTCGACATGGGGGTGCACGAGTTCGACACGCTCCGCTGGCTGACCGGACAGGAGCTGTCCGCGATGATGGGCATCGCCTCCACCGAGCCCGGCCGCCCGAGCGGGGCGGACCCGGACACGGTGGGGATCGTCGCCCGGCTGTCCGGCGGCGCCAGCGCGATCGTGACGCTGACGCGACGCCATCCGCCCGGCGACCTCTGCCGGGTGGAGGTGCTGGGCTCAGAGGGAGCCCGCGCGGTGGCGTATCTCGAGCCTCCGCGATCCCAGCAGCAACTCGTCGACGCGCTCAGAGCCCAGGCGGAGGGCTTCGCCGCCGCACTGGGCGGGGCGCCGCGGGAGGGCGCGAGCGCCCACGACGCGGCGATCGCGCTGGAGGCGGCGGAACGGGCCGCCGAGGCGCTCGAAGAGGCCGAGGAAGGCGACCGGCTGGCGCAGCCCGCGAGCCGCGCGTCGTCCTAGACCGCCCGCGCCGTCCGCAGCAGGCCGCGGATCTGCAGCAGCTCGGCTAGCTGCACGGCGTTGGTCGCGGCGCCCTTGCGCAGGTTATCCCCCACCACCCAGAGGTTCAGGCAGCGCTCGTGCGTGGGGTCGCGCCGGATGCGCCCGACCAGCACGTCGTCCCGCCCGGCGGCATCGATGGCCAGCGGGTAGATGCCGTTGGCGGGGTCATCCACGACCATCACCCCCGGCGCCGAGGCGAGCACGTCGCGGCACTGCTCGGGCGACAGCGGCTCGCGTGTCTGGACATTCACGGACTCGCTATGGCCCGTGTACACGGGCACGCGCACGCAGGTGGCGGAGACGCCGATGTCGTCACGGCCGAGGATCTTGCGCGTCTCGGCCATCATCTTGCGCTCCTCGGTCGTGTAGTCGTCGCCCTCCTTGAAGCTCTCCACCTGCGGCAGCACGTTGAAGGCGATCTGGTGCGGGTACACGGCAGGCCTCGGTAGCTCGTCCGCCTCAAGCACCGCCTGGGCCTGGTCGTGCAGCTCCTCCACCGCGCGCTGCCCGGTGCCGGACACCGACTGGTAGGTGGAGACGACGATTCGCTCGATGCCGGCCGCGTCGAGGATCGGCTTCAGCGCCACGACCATCTCCATCGTGGAGCAGTTGGGGTTGGCCACGATCCCGCGATGCCCGTCGAGGGCCTCGGGG
>JBKPFJ010000220.1:0-5540 GCA_046728795.1 Actinomycetota bacterium
CATCGGCGTCCGCCGGCACCGCGGTCTCGGCGACAACCTCGCCGCGCTCGTCGACCAGGCAAACATCGAGCCGACGTCGACTCAGATCCAATCCAGCGTGCAACATGAGCATGGGCCCCCTCGAGCTCGCTCCTCGATGACACGCCGAGCGTGCCACCGAGGAGGCCCTCTTTCATCGCAGTCCAAGGCGAGAGCGTCCGAGGGCGGAGGTTCGTGGGGCCGCGAGGGAGGAGGAAGAACTTTTCGGACCCAGACAGGCGCGGCCCTACGACCTGAGGGAGCCGGATGACCCGCGCGGCATCTGACGCGAGGGCGGAGGTTCAGAGCGCGCCGTGAGCCCGGTCCTCGGCCCAGCTGCCGCGCGGCGGGCTCGTCGCGCGCCTATGATGGCGCCGGCGCGCAGAGCCGCATCGCGCCGGGCCTGGCCTACGACACGCTCATCGACGCGCTCGGCTCCGGCGCCGTCGGGCCGAGCTGATGACGAGCCAGGGCGGCGCCAGGAGCGCGCCCGCGAGCGCGGCCGGTATCGCCGCCGCAGCGAGTACCAGGACGACCGGGGCGATGAGCAGGAGGATCACCCCCGGCAGCGCGATGGTCATCAGCGGCAGGAGCATGACGGTGAGGCCCGTGGTCTGATCGACGACCTCCGAGAGGATCTCGCCTGGCGTCGGGACTTCGTCGGGTTCGAGAGACATCGCGGTCGCTCCTTCGAAGTTGGCTTCTCATAACGAAGACGGATACGGGCCCGCCGATGTGACAGCGGCTTGGCTACGCTCGCGCCGGGATGCCCTTCGAGGCAGTCGTGGCTCACCTCAACGACCGCGCCGACGTGCGCTGCGGCGATGCTCCCGACCAATCTCAGCGACGTCGGCGCCCGGAGCCGTGAGAGTGCTGCTCGCCCAGGGTTGCGGAAGCCGGCCGCGAGCTAAACATCAGTGAGCTCCATGCAGTTCAGCAGCGCACGGTCCGCACCGATCGTTCACAGACCTCGGACTCAACCAGCATGCGGATCGCGTCGAGCGTCGATCTCCACGTGGTCGCCCTCCGTCGGTCGCGCGGCCGTCATCTGGGGCACAACCGCTGGAGGTTCCTCACATCAGAGATTGCGGCAAACACGGCGTCCGGTTCGGCGGCGACATGCTCCGTGTGCCCGTGCTGCGCCACGGCTCGCCCGCCGGCTCGTCACCTGCGCACGCGAAGACCAGCCCGGAGGCCGAGGCGATCCTCGAAGAGCCCCACCTCTTCCCACCGAAGGCGACAACCGCTGCAGGCTCGCTGTGCTCGCCCACCTTCAAGCACCGAGGAACGCGGTGGCGGATGATCACCACAGGAGCGGCGGCCGACCGCCAGCGCATCTACGGTCACCCACCTGGTCGTACGACCCGCACGCCGGGACGCTTTCGTCCCCCAACCAGCACGAGGACGGAATCCCCGCATGCCCCTTGATTTGGAAGCGCTCGAGACGAGCTTCGACCTGATCGCCCCGCACGGCGACGAGCTGATGGAGATCTTCTACGCGCGGCTGTTCGCCATCGCCCCGGCGGTGAAGCCGCTCTTCGCGGGGACCGACCTTCATCGCCAGAAGAGCATGCTGCTCGGCACGCTCGTTCTCCTGCGCAAGTCCCTGCGTGACCTCGATCCGATCGTCCCCAAGCTGCGTGAGCTCGGTGCCCGGCACGTCGCCTACGGCGCCGAACCAAACCACTACCCGGTCGTGGGCGAAGTCCTCATCGCCTCAATGGCGGAAGTCGCCGGCAAGGCATGGCGCCCCGAGTACGAGCGTGCCTGGGCTGCGGCGTTCGACATTGTTGCCGGCGCCATGCTCGACGGCGCCTCCTCCTCCTCCTCCCCGTCCGCCCTCGCAGCGTGAACCTCCGCCCCTGAAGGGCGCCATCTACCCGCGGTGCCTGGCGCACCTCAAATGCCATTCGCAGCCCGGGTCCTCCAAACGCGCCTTTGGAGCGTCGTGTCGCCCGGTCTCGACAGCCCGCTCCCGCAGGGCCGCCGCCTCTGCGGCGCGGTCCTGTCGGTGTTGTGGTCGCTAGCCCGGGGCCGCGCCCCAGTCCGGGGCGCTGTCCCAGGGCGCGGCGGTGAACACCGGATGGGGGTTGCCGCCGTCGGCGTTCATGATCCAAACGTCGCCGCGCCCTTTGGCGTCGGCCTTGGCGAACACGATCTGCTGACCGTCGGGCGAAAACGTCGCCGAGAACAGCCGTCGCTTGGTGAACGGGAAGTGGCTGATCTGCGTCAGCCCGGTTCCGTCGGGGCGCACGGTGTAGTACTGCGAGCGCTCGTCGTCGACCTCGACCTTGGAGCGGAACAGGATGCGCGAGCCGTCGGGCGCCCAGTCGGGGCCGTCGCCGGCCGCCAGTTGCCACGGGGTCACGCGGTGGACGTCCGACCCGTCGGCGTTGATGACGAACAGAGCCCGGCTCAATCGGGGCCTGCTCAGCGGCGAGTTGAAGCGTCCGAACACGATCTGCCGGCCGTCGGGTGACATCTGCGGGTAGTGGATGTCGCCGGCGTAGCGGGGCAGCCGCAGGAGCTCGCGCTCCCCGGTGCCGTCGACGGCGATGATCGCGACGGCGGCGTGCTCGACCTGGTCGTAGTCGAACTTCTTAAAGCGCCTGACTCGTCCGGTGGCGCGCACGAAGGTGACATGCCCGCCGTCGGGGGTGAACGACGGCTCCCCGGCGTCCTCGCAGCCCGGCGGGACGCGCTTGAGCGTGGGCTTCTTTTGGCAGCGCGGCGTCAGGGAGTGCCCGCCGGTGCCGTCAGCGTTGACGACGTCGACCCAGTGCGGGCCGACCGCGGGGTTGCGGCTGAAGACGATGAGTTTGCCGTCGGGCGCCCAGTCGGGCTGGTCGTCGTTCCTGCGCGGCGGCGAACTCACGATCTGCCGGACATTGCTGCCGTCGGCGTTCATGGTGAACAGCCCGGTCTGCGAATGCGTGGCGTTCAAGTACCGCCGGAAGGCGATCTGGCCGTTGCTGCCCGGCGTGGTCGCGAGCGCGACGGCCGCAATGGCGAGCGCCCCGATCGCGAGCGCCAGACCAACGATCCTGCGCATGGCTCCCCCATGGGTTGTGGATTGGCCCATTCCTCTCGGGCACCGTGCGGAGAAATGCTTCCGTGCCACAGGGGACGCTGAGACGGGGCGCACCGTGAGCGCCCGCACTCCCAGACCTCCTCATCAGACCCACCCGCGGATGCCCCCCGGGGGTGCCGAAACGAGGTGTTGGCCACGACTCCCTACGTTCCGTGGTTCACAGTCTCAAGACGGCGGGCCCGCTGTCAAGCTCCTTCGGCAATCGCTCGACGTTTGCCTTCGACGGGCGATGCCGGTATCGGCGCAGGGCCCATCGTCCGAGGCCTACATCGACGACTCGTTCGACTACGCGGCGGTCGAACGCGTGGTGGCCTGACCCGCTCGGGCCCGGAGGCCCCATGAGGTTCCGGCGTGCGGTGTTCGATTTAGGACCGATGCTCCGGTTGCCGGTCCTCGCTGGGCTAGCCACCGTCGCGACCGCTCAACACGGTGTGCCATACGGAGTCCCTGCGCTGCGCGGTTCTGGCGGCGTCCGGGGTCGCGTAAGGGCTGGCATGTGGTGTGTCGGTACAGATACGCGGCGAGTGGCGCTTAGCGCGCGACTGCTTGAGGCTCGTCGACGATCGTGTCGTGGTGCTCGACGCTGGACAGTCCCGCCAACTGCTCCCGATCGCACGCTCGGGGTGAGCAATAGGCGCCTTCCCTTCCGGGCGAAAGGCCGCGCGGGTGGTGCCTACGGTCGTGTGCGTCGTGGGGAGAGGAAGACGTGGGTGAGGGTCGCCGGGCGGTGGCGCAGCTCGCCGAGGACGGCCGAGCCGATGAGGCGCCAGAGCCCGGCTCGCGGGGCGTCGCGGAAGAGATTGCGCAGCCACCCGCGATCAAGCCCGAAGTTCACGAGCCCTGCGGTGACATCGACGAGGTCTGATCGCCGGACGAGCTCGACCTCGAGGCCCATGGCGATCCGCGACCGCGGCGCGTGGTGCTGCTCGCAGGCGTCCATGCAGCGCTGCAGCCGCTCGGGCGGCCACCCGAACGGCGCCAGCACCCGCGCGGCCACGCGCGCGCCCTCGGTCACGTACGGGTCGTCGCTGTGGGTGTACAGGCCGATGTCATGCAGCCAGCAAGCGCACAGCAGCAGCTCGCGATCGAACTGCAGGTCGCCCGCAAGCCGCTCGGCGATCGCGAACTGCCGCAGGCAGTGTCGCTCCATCGGGCTGTCTGCTCCCGCTGCCGCACGCAGCGCCTCCAGGGCCGCCCGGGCGGCTGGGGTGACGGACAGCGCGTCGGCGTTCACACCGGCGAGCCTAACGACAGGTCACGAACGACCCTCACGGCGAGATGCGCGACCGCCTCGGCACCCGTTAACACAGACGGGCGCCTTGCACGGTCGACCGTTCGTTTCGTCTATGGACGGAGCCGGTAGCCGAGTCGGGTGCGCCATCGCCGCGTTCGGCGCGGTGTACCCGGCCCAGTGGTGATCAACCGCGTCGGCCTCCCGATGGCTGGTCTCGTCGAACAGGCGCGCGCTGGAGCGGGCGTTCGCGGATCTCAGCATGGACATCATCGACGAGGTCGAGGCGCCGAACGGCTCGTGGTGGTGATGTGGGCAGCGCGGCCGACACGTCTGCCTGCCTGTTGTCCGCCTCGGCGAGATCGCGCCGACCGGCCGCCACGTCGAGCTGCGGACGCTCGCGCGCCCGTGCGCCCGCAGGAGACGTCCCAGGCGATAGGCTCGACGAGATGCCGCGATGAGCGTTGCGCGCGTGGCCACCTTCGAGGAGCCGCCCGTTCTGCGCGAGGACGACGACCGCCGCGCGAAAACCCTCTATGACCTCCTGAAATCGCTGCCCGGGTTCGTTGCCGGCTACTACCTCCGCGAGCCCGCCACCGGGAGGCTGATGTCGGTGACGGTTTGGCAATCCGAGCAGGCGCTTGACGCCGCCGAGCAAGCGGTGGGCGACCGGCCAGTGAGCGATCAGCGCGGGATACGCCCGACGCGCGTCGAGCGCTGGCTCGTCGACGCCAGCTTCTAGCCCTTCGCCTGCCCACTGACCGAACGCCGGCCTTCGCAGTGCGAAAGCATCACGCGTAGCGGCGGATCCTCGATCCACCGATGCTGCACGTCACCGCTTCTGCCTTCGACGGTGGGTGTCGCACAAGCAGGGCGTCTGTCCGCCGTGGTTACACGCTTCTGCGAAGTGGCACACCTTCTGGAACGCGGGAGACGAGCTCGGTCGGATCCTGGAGATCATCCCGCCGGCCGGCTTCGATCAGTTCTGCCGCAAGGCGCCGGTTTTGTCTAGCCGCGTGATGGAAATGCGCCGCCTGAACGAGCCTCCCATTACGCCTGATCCCCACGCCGCTGGGGCGATAGCGACGTAAGCGCCGCTCACCACCACCACCACCACACCGCCGGGCATTGCGGAAGCTGCTCGCGTACGGCCTTGCCCTGTGTGGACATGCGCAGAGTCTGCTCGATGGAGCGGTAGGT
>JBKPFJ010000214.1:0-6206 GCA_046728795.1 Actinomycetota bacterium
TCCCCTGAGCTACAGCCCCAAGCTCGTAGTCGGCCGCCCAGTGTAGCGCCGCCCTCTGGCCGTTTCGCGGCGCGGAAAGGCGTAGGTAGAGCATCGACAAGCCGTCGACCAGATCTCCGGGGAGGAGGTAAACCCGATCGAGATCGGCACAGTACGCCGCAACGGCGTCGATCTCGTCGCTGCTGTAGACCGTCCGGACTCTTCCTCGCGTCGAGATCCAATAGCTGGAGAGAGGGACGATGACGACGTCGTCGTGGCGCGACGCCCACTTGCATTGGACTCGAAGCATTTGCCCGCCAAGTTCGAACACGAGGTCGTAGCGTTCGTGCTCAGTCATGGGGCTGAGAACCGGGATCCCGAGCTCGGCCGCAGCCGCCGCGATCTTGAGCTCGGCTATGGATCCCTTGACGTTGGTTTCGTGGCTCTGCACCGAACATATGTTCGCAAGAGAGCCGGATGAAATCCTGCTCAGCCCGCCCGCCGCCCGCATCCGCGCGAGGGCCCCTGAAGTGGAAGACCTCGTAGGTGACGAGGCTCGCGCAGACCGCCGCGACCAGGGTCAGCGCGTCGAGGGCGTCGATCTCGGTGGCGAGCGGGATCAGGGCCAGGAAGACGAGTGTGGCGACGGTCGCTGGCGGTTCAGTGTGCCCATGCTGCGAAGGCGGAAGCAGATATGTCCCGCTCCTCGAGCTCGGCCACGGGGCGCTCCGGCCCGGCCTGGGCTGCGACGCTCACGCCTGGGCCGCCTGCGCCAGCCTCGCCACGTGCTCGGCCACCGCCGGCGCCTGGTCTTCCTGCGGGAAGTGCTTTGCCGGCAGGGTGTGGATCTCGTCGAGCCCGGCGGCTCGCCGGGCCGCCTCACCCTGCTCGCGCAGCTTCAGGGCCGGGTCCTCCGCGCCCCACGCCACCTGCACCGGGTACGGCACGTCACGCAGGGTGCCCACGTAGAGGTCGCGCTTTTCGCGTGTCCGCTCGAAGCCGCGCATGATCCGTAGGAATGCGCGGCCGCCGTCGCCGCGCTTGAGGAGATCGACGTGCGCGTAGATCTCCTCCTTGGGCACCGCCCGGCGGTCCTTCACGCCCTGTCGCAGGAAGAGCTGCCGGAAGGCCGGCTTCGTGAGCGTGGTCAGGTAGGCCTCGCCGATCCCGCGGCGCGCGAAGGGCTCCATCGTCCAGGGACGCTTGAACGTGGCGACCTCGATCAGCGTGTTGAGGACGGTCAGCGAACGCAGCCGGTCCGGCGCGGCCGCGGCGAGCTCGAAGCCAACCGGGCCACCGATGTCGTGCACCACGAGGTGGAAGCGCTCGAGGCCAAGCGCGTCAACGGCCGCGCGGGCAAAGCGCCCGAGGCCGGTCCACGTGTAGTCGAACGACCCGGGCCGCTCGGCGAGCCCGAGGCCGGGGAGGTCAAACGCGACGCCCCGCAGCCCGCGCGCCGCCAGCTCCGGGAGTACCTTCCGCCACAGGAAGCACGAGACGGGTACGCCGTGGAGGCAGACCACAGGCTCGCCGTCCCCGTTCTCACGGACGAAGCTGCGCAGACCGCCGGCCTCGAACTCCCGCCCGGCGGCGCGGTGGCGCTCGACGACCTCGGCGCTGGTCACGAGCACCGATCCTACCCGGGCGTCTGCCTATGTAATGCTTAGGCAAATGGGCGAAGGGCTGCTGTTGGGTCAGGCCGCCCGGGCGATCGGGGTCAGCCCGGACACGCTGCGCCGCTGGGACCGCGCCGGGAAGCTGCGGACCGTGCGCGACGACGCCGGTCGCCGGCGCGTTCCGCCCGACGAGGTCGAGCGGCTGGCGGGACGGCCGACCAGGCACGCGGCCGGCGACTCCCTGTCGGCCCGCAACCGCTTCCCCGGCGTCGTTCGCTCGGTCGAGGTGGACGGCGTGATGGCGCTGGTCGAGATCCAGGCGGGCCCCCACCTCGTGACGGCCGCGGTGACCCGCGACGCGGTCGAGGAGCTCGGCCTCGCGCCCGGCGTGCCGGCTACGGCGACCGTCAAGGCCACCTCGGTGATGGTCGAGCGCGGCGGGTGAGGCTGTCGGTGGCGGTGCTGGCGACCTGCGCGGCGATCGCGGCCGGCTGCGCCTACGACGGAGGGGGCGCGGGGTCCAGCCGGCTCGTCGTGTCAGCGGCAGCCTCGATGACGGAGGCGCTCACGGCCTGTGCGCCGGAGTTCGCCAGGGCTGAGGACACGAGTCTGAGGCAGTCGTTCGCCGGCTCGGACGAGCTGGCGGCGCAGATCCGCCAGGGGGCGAGGGTCGACGTCTACGCCGCCGCCAACACCAAGCTGCCCGACGAGCTCAGCTCCGACGGCCTGCTGGACACGCCGGTCGAATTCGCCTCCAACCAGTTCGTGCTGGCCGCCCCCAAGGACTCCCGGATCGACTCGATCGAGGACCTGACGAGGCCGGGAACGAAGGTGGTGATCGGCTCGGCGTCTGTGCCGATCGGCTCCTACACGCGCGAGACCCTTGCGAAGCTCCCGCCGGGCCAGGAGAAGGAGGTCCTGGCCAACGTGCGCTCGAACGAGCCCGACGTCAAGGGCATCGTCGGCAAGCTCACACAGGGGGCGGCCGACGCCGGCTTCGCCTATGTCACCGACGTCAAAGCCACGCGCGGAAAGCTGAAGGCGATCAGGCTGCCCAAGCGGCTCGAGCCGCAGGTGACCTACGGCGCAGGCGTCGTCAGCAAATCCGAGCACGCTCATCTCGCTAGGAAGTACGTCGCCGGGCTGACTCGGGGCGCCTGCGCGGACGCCCTCAAAGAGGCGGGGTTCGGCCCGGCTCCGTGAGACGGCCCGGCTGGTTCGCCGTTCTCCTCGCGCTGTGCTTGGCCGTGGCGCTGACCTTCCTGACCGTCCCGATCGTCGCCATCTTCGCCAACTCGAGCCCCGCCGACCTGATCTCGAGCCTGGGTGAGCGGGAGGCGCTCGACGCGCTCTGGCTCAGCCTGCGTACGACCGCGGCTTCGATCGCGATCATCCTGGCCGTCGGCACGCCGGCGGCGTACCTGCTCGCCACGCGCTCGTTCCGCGGCAAGGCTCTGGTGGTCACGCTGATAGAGCTGCCGCTGGTGCTGCCTCCGGCCGTGGCCGGCATCGCCTTGCTGGCGGCGGTCGGCCCGGAGGGAGTCCTGGGCGGCGCGGTGGAGGCGGCGGGCATCGAGCTCTCGTTCGCCACCGCCGGTGTCGTCGTGGCCCTCACCTTCGTCAGCTCCCCGTTCTACGTCCGCCAGGCGATCGCCGCCTTCGCGGCGGTCGACCGTTCGCTCCTCGACGCCTCGCGAACCCTGGGCGCGTCAGAGGCGCGTGGCTTCCTGCGCGTGATGATCCCCGTGGCGATGCCGGGCCTGGCTTCGGGCATGGCGCTTGCCGCCGGCCGCGCCCTCGGAGAGTTCGGGGCGACGCTGATGTTCGCGGGCTCGTTTCAGGGCGTCACCGAGACCGTGCCGCTCGCCATCTACAACCGCTTCTCGACCAGCTTCGACTCCGCGCTCGCCCTGTCTGCGGTGCTGGTGGCGGTCTCGGCCGCGATCCTGCTCGCGGTCAAGTTCGTCCAGGGCGGCGCCGCGCTCCGCGGCTGGCAGGCGGAGTGAGCGCCGCAGGTGCTGAGCGTCAAAGCCCGCACAACGGTCGGCGCGCTGAGGCTCGAGGTCGAGATGAAGGTCGAGCCCGGCGAGTGCCTCGCGCTCGCCGGTCCGTCGGGAGCCGGCAAGACGAGCGTCCTGCGGCTCGCGGCCGGGCTGCTGCGCCCGGCCCACGGCCGCGTCGAGGCTGGCGGCGAGACCTGGCTCGACACGGCCCGCGGCATCGACGTGCCGGCCGAGCGGCGGCGCTGCGGCTACGTCTTCCAGGACTACGCGCTGTTCCCTCACCTGAGCGCATGGCAGAACGTGGCCTATCCGCTGCGCGGCGTCGGGCGCCGGGAACGACGCTCGCGCGCGCTCGAGCTGCTCGACCGACTCGGCCTCCGCGAGCGGGCCGAGGCACGCCCCAGCGGCCTCAGCGGCGGCGAGCGTCAGCGGGTGGCACTGGCTCGGGCGCTCGCCCGCAGGCCGGACGTGCTGCTGCTCGACGAGCCGCTCTCGGCGCTCGATGCGCGCACCCGTGCCGGAGCGACGCGCGAGCTAGCACGCGTCCTGCGCGCCACAGAGGCACCGGCTCTGCTCGTCACGCACGACTTCACCGAGGCGGCGCAGCTCGGCGACCGGGTGGGGGTCATCGACGCCGGCCGCATCGTGCAGGAGGGCACGCCGACCGAGCTCGCCGCCGCCCCCCCGGTCCGCGTTCGTTGCGGACTTCACGGGAGCGGTCGTGCTCGCTGGGGTCGCCCGACCGGGCCCCGACGGGCTGACGCTGGTCGATCTCGACGGCGGCGGTCGGGTGACGAGCGTCGACACGGGGGAGGGCGAGGTGGCGGTGAGCGTCTATCCGTGGGAGATCGCGCTCGAGCCCTACGGCGCCGCGCACCCGGGATCCGCGCAGAACCACGTGCCGGCGGAAGTGGTCTCGCTGACGGAGGTGGGAAACCGGGTGCGGGTCGGTCTGGCGGCGTCGCAGCCGCTGGCGGCCGAAGTGACCGTGACCTCGGTGCGGGAGCTCGGCCTGGCGCCGGGCCACCGGGTAGTGGCGAGCTGGAAGGCCGCAGCGACCCGGGTCGTAGCAAGGTAGGGCTACCCTGAACGTCCCGATGGACCGCTACGACCCCAAGCTGATCGAGCCCAAATGGCAGAAGGTGTGGGCCGACGAGCGCACCTGGGAGGTGTCGAACGAGCCTGACGAGCGTCCCAAGGCGTACGTGCTCGAGATGCTGCCCTACCCGTCGGGGGAGCCGCACATCGGGCACCTGAAGGTGTACTCGGTGGGGGACGCGATCGCGCACTTCCGCCGCCGTAACGGCTACCGCGTGCTGCATCCGCTCGGCTACGACGCCTTCGGTCTGCCGGCCGAGAACCACGCGATCAAGACCGGACAGCACCCGCGCGAGTCGACGAACGCCTCGATCGTCGAGTTCCAGCGCCAGTTCCGCGACTGGGGGATCTCGATCGACTGGTCGCGCGAGTTCGGAACCCACGAGCCGAGTTACTACCGCTGGACGCAGTGGCTCTTCCTGAAGTTGTACGAGCGTGGGCTCGCCTACCGCAAGGAGGCGATCGTCAACTGGTGCCCGAAGGACCAGACCGTGCTCGCCAACGAGCAGGTGATCGACGGGCGCTGCGAGCGCTGCGGCACCCCCGTCGAGCCGCGCTCGCTCGAGCAGTGGTTCTTCAAGATCACCGACTACGCCGACCGCCTGCTGGAGGACCTCGAGACGATCGAGTGGCCGCGGCACGTGGTGACGATGCAGGAGAACTGGATCGGCCGCTCGGAGGGCGCGGAGGTGATCTTCCGCTGCGAGGAGCTCGGCACGGACTACCCCGTGTTCACCACGCGGCCGGACACGCTGTTCGGGGCGACGTTCTTCGTGATGGCCCCCGAGCACCCGGACGTGCTGCGCATGAACGACTCGCCCGAGGTGCGCGAGTACGTGCGCCGTTCGCTCACGGAGTCCGCGGAGGAGCGAGGGGCGGAGGCGCGCGAGAAGACCGGCGTGCCGCTCGGGCGCACGGTGACCAACCCCGTGAACGGCGAGCAGATCCCGGTGTTCGTGGCGGACTACGTGCTGATGGAGTACGGCACGGGAGCGATCATGGCCGTCCCCGCCCACGACCAGCGCGACTACGAGTTCGCCGTCAAGTTCGGCCTTCCGATCCGCCAGGTCGTGGCGCCGGAGAGCGGCGAGGCCCCCGAAGGCGAGGCGTTCGTCGGACACTCGGCGAGGGAGCGGCTCGTCAACTCGGGCGATTTCGACGGGATGCCGGCGCCCGAGGCGAAGAACGCGATCACCGGGTGGCTCGAGGCCCGCGGGCTAGGCGAGGCGGCGGTCAACTACAGGCTGCGCGACTGGCTGCTCTCGCGCCAGCGCTACTGGGGCTGCCCGATTCCCATCCTCTACTGCGAGGACTGCGGGATGGTGGCGGTGCCCGAGGAGGACCTGCCGGTCGAGCTTCCCGACGTGGAGGACTACGCGCCCAAGGGCCGCTCGCCGCTGGCGGCCGCCGAGGACTGGGTGAACACGACGTGCCCCCGCTGCGGCGGCCCGGCGCGCCGCGAGACGGACACCATGGACACCTTCGTCGACTCCGCCTGGTACTTCCTGCG
>JBKPFJ010000237.1:0-8484 GCA_046728795.1 Actinomycetota bacterium
GTCCATCTCCACGAGCAGCTGGTTGAGTGTCTGCTCGCGCTCGTCGTGGCCGCCGCCGAGGCCGGCCCCGCGGTGGCGGCCGACGGCGTCGATCTCGTCCATGAAGATGATGCAGGGGGCGTTCTGCTTGGCCTGCTCGAAGAGGTCGCGCACCCGCGAGGCGCCGACGCCGACGAACATCTCGACGAAGTCGGAGCCCGAGATCGAGAAGAAGGGCACGCCCGCCTCGCCGGCTACGGCGCGCGCCAGGAGCGTCTTGCCGGTGCCCGGTGGCCCGTAGAGGAGCACGCCCTTGGGGATGCGCGCGCCGAGCGACTGGAACTTCTTCGGGTTCTCGAGGAACTCCTTGATCTCGTGCAGCTCCTCGACCGCCTCGTCCACGCCCGCCACATCGCGGAAGGTGATCTTGGGGGCGTCCACCGACATGCGCTTGGCGCGCGACTTGCCGAAGGACATCACCTTCGAGCCGCCCCCCTGCATCTGGTTGATGATGAACAGCCAGAACAAGAGGAAGATCACGAACGGCAGGATGTACGTGAGGGCGGTGAGCCAGCCGCTCCCTCCCTTTGCCTTGACGTCGATCTGGACGTCGTGCGCGCGCAGCGTGTTGACGAGGTTCTGCTCCGTGTTGTCCGGATAGGCGGTCTGGTACTTGGTGCCGTTCCGGAGCTCGACGTCGACACGGTTGTTCTTCGTGTTGAGCGTGACGTCCTTGACGAGGCCGCGGTCCACCTGCTCGCTGAACTTCGTGTAGTTCGGCGTCTCGTGCCGCTCCCCGGGGGTGATCAGCTTCTGGGCGAAGAAGGCCAGGACCACCACGATGAGGATGGGAAACGCGGCGCTCTTGAAGAATCTGCTCACAGGAAAAAACCCGCCCGGGCCTCTGAAACGACAGACTAGCAGTGGTGTTGCTACGTCTTTTCGGGCTTTCCAGCCTGATCCTGCAGCACCGCGACGTACGGGAGGTTGCGGTATCGCTCACCGAAATCGAGTCCGTAGCCGATCGCGAACCGGTTAGGGATCTCGAATCCGACGTACTTGATCGGGAGCTCCACCTTGCGCCGCTCCGGCTTGGTGAGCAGCGCACAGACCTCGAGCGAGGCCGGTCCCCGGGCCTTCAGGGTGCGTAGCAGGTAGGACAGCGTGAGCCCGGAGTCGACGATGTCCTCAATGATCAGGACGTCCCGGTCCTCGATCGGCGCATCGAGGTCCTTGAGAATCCGAACCACGCCGCTGGAGTCAGTCGAGGAGCCGTAGGAGGCCACCGCCATGAAATCCACCTCGCAGCGCACGGTCAGGTGGCGCATGAGGTCGGACAGGAAGAAGACGGCGCCCTTCAGCACCCCCACGAGGAACAGCTCGCGGCCCTCGTAGTCGGCCGAGATACGGCTGCCCAGCTCGCGCACGCGGTGCGCCAGCTCGTCGCGCTGCACGAGGATCTCTCCGACGCCGGCCTCGGGCACCGCGTCACCGTACCGCCCGCGCCGAGAGCCCGACCGCTCGCGGGTCGGACGGGTCCGCCGCGAAGCGCTCGTCGAGCGCCACGCCGGCCACCCAGACGACGGCCCCGCCGGCCTCCAAGACCGGGAGCGTGTGCCGCAGCGCCCGGGGGACCTTCCGGTCGGTGAACAGGTCCTGGAGCGATTTCGTGCCGCCCACCCCGACCGGTCGCATCCGGTCGCCCTCGCGCCAGGAGCGGACGAGCGCCTCCGCGCCGAGCCCCGCGACCGTGGCATCGCCGGGACCCCCGAGTCGCGCCACGATCTCCCAGTCCCCGAAGCGGGCGCGGCCCGGCACGGGCAGCGCCACCGGATCGGGTGGCGCGGCCTCGAGGTCGCGGGTGAAGCGGAGCGTGCCGTACTCCGCGACCGCCCGCAGGCCACCGTGCAGGTCGAGCGTCTGGCTGCCACCGCGCTCGCCGAGCCGCAGCAGCGCATCGGCCGCGGCACGCGACAGCGCGCGCGGGCCGCCCTCGACCGCCTCGGCGAGCCGGCGCAACACGAGGCGAGCGAGCGCCGGCGGCCGCGCCCGCAGGTCGCCAAGCGAGACCGCCGGACCCCCGCCGAGCTCCTTGAGCGCGGCCCGAGTCGCCTCGTCGAGCACCTCGGCCTCGTCGCGAAGGAGCTGTGCGGTCTCGGCCACGGTTCGCTCGGCCGCCGGATTGAGCTCGCGCAGCGCCTCGAGCACGTCGTGCCGTACACGCGCGCGCGCGAAGCGACGGTCGGCGTTCGACGGGTCCTCCCGCCATTCGAGCCCGCGCTCCAGGCAGTAGGCGCGGGTCTCCTCGCGCGTGACGGCGAGCAGCGGGCGGACCAGCCGGCCGCGCCGCGGCTCCATGCCAAGCAGCGCCCGGCGCCCCGGGGAGACGGCCAGGCGGTAGAGCACGGTCTCGGCCTGGTCGCTCGCCGTGTGCGCCGCGGCGAAGTCGGCCTTCGCGTGCCGGTCGGCGAGCGCGTAGCGCGCCTCGCGGGCACGCTCCTGCAAGTTCCCGGCCTCCTCGAGCTGCACGCGCTCCGCGACGAGCCCCACCCCCAGCCGCTCGCACAGTACCCGGCAGAGCGCCTCGTCCTCCTCGGCGCCCTCGCGCAGGCCGTAGTTCACGTGCAACGCCGACACCTGCGCCCCGAGCTGCACCGACACGTCGAGCAGGCAGACCGAGTCGCCGCCGCCCGACAGCAGCACGAGCAGCGGCTCGCCGGGCACGACGAGTCCGCTCGAGCGGGCGGCCTCGAGCGGGGCCGCCATCAGCCGCCCGGCCTCACCCGGAAGAGCTGGGTCGGCTCGTCGAAGCCCTTCAGCTTCACCTCGCCGATCTCCTCGTATGAGATGTGCTCGCCGCCGGTCACCGCTTCGGCGACGCTGTCCGTGACCAGCACCTCTCCGCCGCGGGCGCGGGCGACCACCCGCGAGGCCAGGTTGACCTCGCGGCCGAAGTAGTCACCGTCGCGGTACAGGGTGGCGCCGTAGTGGATGCCGATGCGGGGCTCGGGACGCTCGCCGAAGAGGCGCTGGAAGCCCACCGCCCAGTCGACGAGCGCGCTCGCGTCCTGACCGACGATCATCACCTCGTCGCCGATCGTCTTCACGATGCGGGCGTCCTCGGGCAGCGTCGCGTTCACGGATTCGATGAAGCGCTCGACGAACGAGAGCGCCTCCTCCTCGCCCTCCTCCTCCGTGTAGCGGGTGTAGCCGGCTAGGTCGCAGAAGGCGATCGCCACGCGCAGCCGCCCCAGCGTGTCGCCGTCCAGCTCGATCTCCATGTGCCCCACCACGTCCTGCTCGATGTAGTGCTGGAGGAAGCGCTGGTGGATGTAGTCCATCAGCGGCGAGGCGAGGGGCAGCAGGTCGCGGGCGAGGTTCTCCATCTCCTCCGCCATCTCGAGACCGGGCACGCCCTCGCGGATCAGCGGCTCGTGCACGTAGATGTGGAACAGGCGGACCTCCGCGTCGGCGATCCGGGAGATGGCCTGGCCGTAGACCCGGCTGAGCTGGAGGAAGGCCACTAGCGGAAACCCGGCGGCGAGCACCGACGCGACGTACTGGAGGGCCTGGACGTCCTCGTCAGTCGGCTGCTCGAGCGCGGCGGCGGGCAGCCCGATGCTGGTCCAGACCCGGCCGATCAGCGCCGGCTCGAGCCCCGACGCCTCGGCCACGTCGTCGAGCGTGCGGCCCCCACGCGCCTCGGGGAAGAGCTCCTCGACGAACCCGTAGGCGAGCCGTCCCTGCCCGGCCGCCTCGCGGATCTGGCGCAGGCTGTGACCCCGCTCGCGCAGCCGGGCCACGATGCGCGCTTGAGCCGCTTCCGCTCGGGTCCAGCCTTTCGCCCCGTCGGCGCCGGGGATGACGCCCGACTCGGCCCAGCGCTTCAGCGTCGCCGGGGAGACGCCGGCGCGCTCGGCCGCCTCCTTGAGCGTGAGCTTGTCGTCGTTCACTGGGCTCCTGAAGCTACAACGGCGGAGCCTTTGCGAGGACTCCGCCGTTGCGCGCGGGCTTGACGGCCCGCTCCGTTGGCCGGGGCGCTGCTTCCGCCTCATCCGGCCGAAACCCTGTGCGTGGAGTCTCTCGCGCGCGCGAGGGATGGTCAACCCCCTCTCGTGGGCGGGATAGACTCGCGGCCGCAGGCAGATCGGAACGCGAGTGGAGGAGCGTTGAACTACTTCGTCACCGGGGCAACGGGCTTCGTGGGCAGGCACCTGGTCGCGGAGCTCCTGAAGCGCGAGGGCACGATCTACGTGCTCGTGCGGGAGGGCTCCCGCGGCAAGGTCGACGCGCTGGCGCAGGGGCTAGGCGCCCCGGAGGGCCGCATCGTGCCCGTGCCCGGCGACCTCTCGAAGCCGGGGCTAGGCGTCGAGGCGCTACAGGGTGACCCCTCCGGGCCCACCCTTCGCGCGGAGGAGCCGATCGACCACCTCTTCCACCTGGCCGCGGTCTACGACGTCGAGGCGTCGGACGAGGCGATGTTCGCCGCGAACGTCGAGGGCACCCAGCACGTGGCCGAGTTCGCCAACGCCCGCGAGGTGGGCCGTTTCCACCACACGAGCTCGATCGCCGTCGCCGGCCGATACCGGGGCGTCTTCCAGGAGGACATGTTCGAAGAGGGACAGAAGCTGCCCCACGCCTATCACCGCACGAAGTACGAGTCGGAGAAGGTGGCGCGGGACAGCGTGCGGACGAAGCTGCTCGTGTTCCGGCCGGGCATCGTCGTCGGCCACTCGGAGACCGGCGAGATGGACAAGGTCGACGGCCCGTACTACTTCTTCAAGCTGATTCAGCGCCTGCGTCGCGCGCTGCCGGAGTGGTTCCCGCTCGCCGGCCCACAGGGGGGCGAGACGAACCTGGTGCCCGTGGACTTCGTGGCCAAGGCGATGGCCCACATCGCCCACTTGCCGGACGAGCAGCTGCCCGGCGACACGTTCCACCTCGTGAACCCCGAGCCGATGAAGGTCGGCGAGGCGCTGAACGAGTTCGCCAAGGCCGCGCACGCGCCCCAGTTCGTCATGCGCATCGACCAGAACATGACGAACGCGATCCCGAAACCCGTGCGCGCAGGGATCAAGGCGCTGCCGACGATCCGCAAGATCCGCCACCAGACCCTGCACGACCTCGGGATCCCGCCGGACGCGATGCAGAACAGAGACTTCTTCTGCAAGTTCGACTCCCGCGACACCCAGCGCGCGCTCACCGGCACCGGGATCGCCTGCCCGCCGCTCTCCACCTACGCGCCGAGGGTGTGGGACTACTGGGAGCGCAACCTAGACCCCGACCTGTTCAGGGACCGCTCACTCGCCACGGCGATCAAGGGCAAGAAGATCCTGATCACCGGCGCCTCGAGCGGCATCGGGCTCGAGACCTCGCTCAAGATCGGCGAAGCCGGCGGCGAGGTGCTCCTGGTCTCGCGCACGCGCGAGAAGCTGGAGGAGGTCGCCCGCCAGGTCGAGTCGCGGGGCGGCACCGCCCACGTCCACCCGGCCGACCTCTCGGACCTCGACGACATCGATCGCCTGGCGCAGGAGGTGCTCGACGAGCACGGCGGCGTGGACGTGCTGGTGAACAACGCCGGGCGATCCATACGGCGCTCCATCAAGGCCTCCTACGACCGCTTCCACGACTTCGAGCGCACCATGCAGCTGAACTACTTCGGCGCCCTGAAGCTGATCCTCGCCTTCCTGCCCGGGATGCGCGAGCGCAAGTCCGGGCACATCATCAACGTGTCCTCGATCGGGGTGCAGACCAACACACCGCGCTTCTCAGCCTACGTGGCCTCGAAGTCGGCCCTCGACGCGTTCTCCCGCTGCGTGGCCCCGGAGGTGGTGGGCGACAACGTGCGCTTCACGACCATCTACATGCCGCTCGTGCGCACCCCGATGATCGCGCCCACCGACATCTACAAGGCCTTCCCCACGCTCACCCCGGAGGAGGCCGCCCAGATGCTGTGCGACGCGATGATCGACAAGCCGAAGCGCAAGGCCTCGCGGCTCGGCACCTTCGGCGAGGTCCTCTACGCGGTGTCGCCGAAGACGGTCGACCTCGTGATGAACACGGCCTACAACCTCTTCCCCGACTCCAGGGCCGCGCGCAAGAAGAAGGAGCTGCAAGCGGGCGAGGAGCAGCCGAAGAAGGAAGACGAGGAGATGTCCACCGAGGCTCTGGCCATGGCCTACCTGATGCGCGGCGTGCACTTCTGAGCGGCGCCGGCTCGGGGGGGAGCCGGCCCCCGGCGGCCCTAGTCCACCAGGTGGGGGTAGTCGCTCTCCAGCATCTCTCGGTAGCGGGCGAACACGGGCTTAGTGATGGGGATCAGCGCGAGCGCCTTCTTCACGTTCCCGGATGACTTGATGCGGCGCCGGGCGAGGGCCACCGCCACGTTCTCCTTGCCCTGGAAGTAGCGGTTCGCCACGTCCGAGTCCATCGTCATCTGCACCTCGGGCTCCCAGTCGCAGTCGTCTGACCACACCCAGCGGAGGTGCTGCCCGTCCTCGACCTGGGGCGCGTTCGTGATGTTCACGACCTCGTCCAGATCCGGGAACTCGAAGCGCTGAGGCGTCTCCGCGTCACGCAGCTTCGGACCCATGTCGGAGTCCGTCGACATGAGCGAGAACGCCTTGTCCATCACCTCGCGGAACTCCTCCCGGGAGCGGAACTCTCCCATGTGGCGAACCCTAAACGAAGGCGGGACCGCGTCTCACGAGGTTCTCGTAGACCTTCTCCTGGATCGTCTCGCGCACGCGCTCGGAGAGCTCGAACACGAGCGTGCGGTCGTCCGCCGCCCCGGGGCCGAACGAATCGGTCTCGATCGGCTCGCAGAACTCGATCCGCCACCGCGACGGCAGGGGCACCACGCCCAGGGGGCCGAGCCAGGGGAAGGTCGGCGTGAGCGGGAAGAAGGGCGCGCCCGTCAGGCGGGCGAGCAGCGAGGACTCGCCGATCTTCGGATAGATCTCCTCGCTACCGACAACGGCGACCGGAACCATCGGGGCGCCGGATCGCAGTGCGATCTCGACGAACCCGCCGCGCCCGAAGCGCTGGAGGCGGTAGCGCTCGGAGAAGGGCTTGCCGGTGCCCTTGACCCCCTCGGGGAAGACCGCCACGAGCTCGTCCTGCTCGAGCAGCCGGAGAGCGTTGTAGGGAGAGGCCACGACACCGCCCACCCGCCGCAGGACCACTGAGATCCACGGCAGGTCGAACGCCCAATTGAGCACGAGGAAGCGGGGGTAGCGCGGCAGCGGATGCTCGCGCAGGAGCGCGACGGTCATCATCGTCGCGTCCCAGGGGAGGATGCCCGCGTGGTTCGCCACCAGCAGCGCCCGGCCGTGCGAGGGGACGTGGTGGACGCCCGCGGCCCGCACGCGCCACCAGCGGTCGTAGAGGAAGTCGAAGAACGGGCGGATGCTCTCGGCGAAGTCCTCGTCGAAGCCCCACTCGTCCTCGTGGTAGCGGCCCTCGATGCGGCGGCCCGCGCGCAGCAGGGCCTCACGCGCCTCGTGCGGCAACGCCGCCGCGCCGCGCGCCAGGGCGTCGGGCAGCTCGAGACCCGCGTCGATCCCCTCGCGAACCCGCCGCAGCCCGGGGCCGATCCCGAAGGCGGCCGCCTCCTCGGCGGGTGCCTCCTCCCACGCAGGCCGGGCGCCGGTCTCGGTCGTCACGCCGGGCTCACCGCTCGTCGGAGGGACGTGACAAGCTGCCGCCCCTGCTGCTTCGCGAGGTAGTCGGCCACGGCCTCCGGCGTCGAGAAGCGCGGCCGGAAGCCCACCTCGTCCACGAGCCGGCCGATGTCCACGCCGCGCCCGTAGAGGAGCAGGCGCCGGAAGTCGTCCGAGAAGGAGAGCAGCCCGGCGCGCTGCGCGGCCCCCGTGACGGTGCCGAAGAGCGGCGAGGCGATCGGCACCGCCGGCTTACCCGCCAACCGCACCATCCGGACGAGCCCGATCGTCCCGGGGCCGGCGACGTTCACGGCGCCGCGTACGGGCCGCCTCACTGCGGCGAGGAGCGCTCCGAGCGCGTCGCTTTCGTGGATGAACTGGAGCCGCGGGTCGAATCCGAGATACGTCGGCACCAGCGGGAGCGACAGATAGCGCGTGATCTGCGTGTCGAGCGAGGGGCCGATCGCCGGCTGGTAGCGGAGCACGCTGCAGGTGATCCCGGGTCGGCGGCGGGCGAAGGTCTGGAAGTAGTTCTCGATCTCCGCGACGTCGCGCTGGAAGCGTGTGCGCAGCGCGAACAGTCGCGTCATGTCCTCGCGGAAGAACTGCGGCGCCTGCGGCTCGGCGCCATAGATGCCCGCGGAGCCCCGGATCACGATCGTCCTGATCGAATCCGAGCGCTCGCACGCCGCGAGCAGCTGGAGCGTGCCGATCACGTTGATGTCGTGCATCGCGCGCAGCGACATGCCGGCGCTCGGGAAGCGCACGATCTGGTTGTGCACGACGGTGTCCACTCGCGCCTGGGGCACGACCTTCGAGATCACGGGATTGCGAATGTCGGCGT
>JBKPFJ010000073.1:0-8262 GCA_046728795.1 Actinomycetota bacterium
ACGGGCCAGGTGCTCCCGATCGGCGGGCTCAAGGAGAAGGCACTGGCCGCCCAGCGGGCGGAGCTGCGGCGGATCGTGATCCCGAGCCGCAATATGCGGGACATCGACGACATCCCGGAGCACCTGCGCCGGGAGATGGAATTCATCCCGGTGGACACGGTCGACGAGGTGCTCGAGGCCGCTCTCGAGCCGGAGCGCTCGCTGCGCGTGGCGGCCACCGCGAGCGCATAGCTGTTCCGCAGAGCGCGCGCCGGGTATGGTGATGCCCGCACAGCGTAAGCGGACTCGAGGAGAGTGATGGCAGCGAAGAAGAAGGCCGCGAAGGCCGGGGCCGGAGCGGTCGCCGCGGGCCAGGCGGTTCGGTCGAACCCGTACGTCTCGCGTCTGATCGAGGACGAGGAGCTGCGCGAGAACCTCCGTACCGCGTTCGAGTCCGCGCGCAAGGCGTACTCGCGGATGTCGAACGGGAAGGGCCCCTACCGGGCCGTCACGGAGGACAAGAAGGTCCAGAAGCAGCTGAAGGAGGCGGCGACCTCGCTGCGCGAGGCGGCCGACTCCCTGCGGGGCGCGAAGAAGAAGCGCAAGCGCCGCCGCGGTCGCGTGCTGCTGCTCGCAATCGTCGGCGCGGGCCTGGCGCTAGCGCTCAGCGAGGGCCTGCGCAAGAAGGTCCTCGACGCGCTGTTCGGCGCCGAGGAGGAGTTCGAGTACACCGCGAGCACCACCCCGGAGCCCGCGGCCGGCCCGAGCGAGCCCGTGGGCACCAGTTAGCCGCGCTCGAACCGCACGATCTCACGGGGCGCCTGCGGGCGCCCCGTCTCGTTCGTTCGAGGGCGGCAACCGTCAATCAAACGACGCGTTTGGCCGGCCGAAGGCCCCCGAACGCCACTCCGGTGGCTGGCCGGCCAGCTAGACTCGCGCGCATGGAAGCCTCGGTGGAGGCCCCGGGGAAGCTCGAGGGCGAGAAGGCGCGCCGCATCATCGAGGCGATGCGAGCGAGCGTCGGCCGCCGCGGCGCCGCCGGCGCGACCTTCGACCACGTGGCGCGCGAGGCGGGCGTTTCGCGCGGCCTCCTCCACTACTACTTCGGCTCGAAGGAGCGCCTGCTCGTCGAGGTCGTGCGCCACGACTGCGAGACGCGCATCGCCGCGATGGACGAGCGTCTGGCCGGCGCCGACTCGGTCGAGGCGATCGTGGAGGCGCTCGTCTCGCAGCTCGAGGCGTTCGTCGAGGACGAGCCGGGCAGCGCGGTGATCTACGAGATGCTGAGCGCTTCGCGCCACAGCGAGGAGATTCGCGCCGAGCTGGCCGAGCTCTACCGCCGCTGGCGCGCCCGCCTCGCCGAGGCGCTCGATGAGAAGCAGCGCCAGGGGGTCGTCAGCCTTCAGGCCGAGCCGGAGGCGGTGGCCTCGGTGCTGTTCGCGATGGGGGACGGCCTCGGCCTGCAGCTGATCTCGGATCCGCACTGGGACAGCAGCGAGGCCTTCGCGCTCGGGATCTCCGTCGCGAAGCGCATGCTCGGCGGCGAGTAGCCGCCCGGGGCACCGCCTTCAGACGTGTGACGAGCCGCACACAAGCCGGGCGCGATCGCTGATTGGCTGGCTGGCCAACCAGGTTGGTCCTTCCCACCTAGCGCATGCAGCGAGCGATGGACAAGCTGAACGGTTTCCTCACGCGGAGGCGCGGCCTCGTGCTCGGGGCATGGATCGCCGTGCTCCTGGCGGCCCTGCCCTTCGCCGCCCGGCAGACGGACCACCTCACGAGCGGCGGCTTCGCGGCGCCCGACTCGGGCTCGGCGGCCGTCGACCGCTCGCTGCAGCGCTTCGAGCACGCCGAGGCCGAGCCACTGGCCGTCGTGCTCGCCCGCCGTCCGGGCTCCACTCCCGCGGACGTCCGACGCGAAATCGACCGCGTGGATCGGATCGCCGACCGCCTACCGCACGTCGAGCTCACGGAGGCCGCCGCGGCTCGGGCGGCGAGAGGAGCCGCCGACGCCGCGATCACGGTGGTGCCCCTCGAGGTGCGCGGCACCCAGGACGAGACCGCCGACACCGCGGTCGACCTGCGCGACGCGGTCGGCGCCGGGGAGGGGCCCCGCCACGGCGTGCAGCCCTACCTGGTGGGCCAGCAGGCCCTGTGGGCGGGCATGCAGGATCTGACGAAGGAGGACCTCGAGCAGGCCGAGACCGCCGGCTTCCCGATCGTCCTGATCATCCTGCTCGCCGTCTTCGGTTCGCTTGCCGCCGCGGCGCTGCCGCTGGCCCTCGGCTTCACGAGCGTCGTGATCACCGGTGCCGTCATCTACTTCCTTTCCCAGTCCACCGACATGTCGGTCTTCGTGACCAACGTTGCGTCGATGATCGGGATCGGCGTCGCTGTGGACTACTCGCTGTTCATACTCGCGCGCTACCGCGAGGAGATGCGCGCCGGCGTCGAACCGCCCGAGGCGCGCCGCACCGCGCTGCGCACCTCGGGGCTCGCGGTCGTCTTCTCCGGGGTGACGGTGATGATCTCCCTGGCCGGGCTGTTCCTCGTCGATTCGACCACCATCCGCTCGATGGCGGTGGGGGCGATCGTGGTGGTCGCGGTCTCGATCCTCGCCGCGGTCACCCTGCTGCCGGTCCTGATGCGGCTGCTCGGGCGCCGCGCCTACGCCCGCGGCCGGATCGCCGTGCTGCTTCAGCTATTCGTCCGCTCGCTCCGCCGCCGGCGGCGGCGCGCGGGGTCGAGCCGCCCCGAGGCCCGGCGGGCGGACTTCTGGCAGCGCTGGACGGACAGGGTCACCGCCCGGCCGGTGCTAACGGCACTCGCCAGCGCGGCCGTTCTGCTGACGCTGGCCATCCCCGCGCTGTCGCTCCGCTTCGGCGACGGCGCGCTGCGCCAGTTCCCGCAGGGGAACGAGGCGCGCGTGGGCGCCGAGCTGGCCGCCAAGCGCCTGGGCCCCGGCTCGACGGGACCGGCCGAGATCGTGGCCCAGTTCGACCAGGGCACGGTCTCCTCGCCGGCGAACCGAGCGGCGCTCCGGGACGCCGTCGATCGCCTGCGCCAGGACGCCGAGGTCGCCGGGGTGGCGCCGCCCGAGGCCTCGCGCGACGGGCACGCCGCGCTCATCGCGGTCCAGCCGCTCCACGACCCGGAGAGCCCTGAGACCCGCGCGCTCGTCGCGCGGATCCGCGGCGGCACCGCGCTGGACCGCGTGGCCGAGGTGAACGTCGGCGGTGCCACCGCCGCGGTGCAGGACTTCAAGGACCTGGTCTCGGGCTCGATGTGGAAGGTCCTCCTGTTCGTGCTCGCCTTCAGCTACCTGGTGCTGTTCGTGCTGCTGCGGTCGGTGCTGCTGCCGCTGAAGGCCGTGGTCATGAACCTGCTCTCCGTGGCCGCCGCCTACGGGGTGCTGGTCGTCGTGTTCCAGTACGGCTGGCTCGACGGCCTGCTCGGCTACGACTCGCTCGGCTACATCAACACGATGACCCCGCCGTTCCTGCTGGCGATCGTGTTCGGGCTGTCCATGGACTACGAGGTGTTCCTGCTCTCGCGCATCCGCGAGCGCTACGACGCCACCGGCGAGACGGGCCTCGCCGTGGCGCAGGGGCTCAAGCGGAGCGCGGCGACGATCTCGAGCGCGGCGCTGATCATGGTCGCCGTGTTCGCCGTCTTCGCCGGCACGGGCGTGCCTTCGATCAAGGAGATCGGACTCGGCCTGGCCGTGGCGATCGCCCTCGACGCGACTCTGGTCCGCCTCGTGCTCGTGCCCGCCACGATGGAGATCATGGGCAAATGGAACTGGTGGCTGCCGCGCCCGCTGGCGCGGGTCCTGCCGCGGGCGAGCTTCGAGGCCTCCGGCGCCGCGGACGGCGTGCCGGCCCGGGCGTGAGGGCCCTGCCGCGCTGGGAGCGGGGCACCCCCGCCGTGCTGGTGGTGTCCGGACCGCACGCCATCCCGGTGTCGACGGCGGTCCGCGCCGATGACCGTCGCCTGCTCCTCGCCCTGGGCCCTGGCCGGGAGACGCTCCGCCGCCTTCGCAGCGAGCCGCGGGCCGCCGTCTGCGTGCTGGGCTCGGGCGTGGCCTTCACGGCGTATGGCGACGCGCGGGTCGTGGCGGAGCGGATGGAGTCGGCCCCTGTCGTCGCGGTCGAGCTTCGTGCGGAGCGAATCCAGGACCACCTGGCGGACGGGCGCACCGAGATGATCGACGGCCCCCGCTGGCGCTGGCTGGACGAGGCTGGCGCCCGCTCGGAGCCGCGGATCATCGACGAGCTGGAGCGGCTCGGCGCCCCAGATGCCGAACGTCCCTGAGTACCGGCTATGGGGCCCCGTCCGGGACGTTCGCGCCGGGGGCGCTAGCTCTAGCCCTCGACCGCCACGCGGTAGGTCACGAGGCCCCGCGCCACCGCCCGATCGTCGGAGTCGACCACCTCGACGTCACAGAAGCAGATCTGCCGCCCGCGTCTCGTGACCCGCGCTCGGGCCGTGATCTCCTGGCCGTGGGCCGCCCGCAGGAACTGCACGGTCATGCCGACGGTGACGCCATTGGCGCCCTCGGCGGGGACGATCGTGGACCAGACCGCCGCTGTCGCGGCCACGTCGATCAACGTGCTGATGGCGCCGCCGTGAACGACGTCCCCGACGGTGACGTTCGACTCCGAGTAGGGCAGCACGACCTCGGCCGTGTCGGGCTCGAGCACCTCGAGGCGGAGGCCCAGCTTGCTGGCGAACGGCGAGCGCCCGACGAGCTCGCGGACCAGGTCCCCGCCCGTCATCCCAGCCGGCGCCCGAGCTCGTCTCTCAGGCCTGCGACCGGGACCCGCACCTGCTCCAGCGTGTCGCGGTCGCGCAGTGTCACGGTGTCGTCCTCCATCGTCTGGTGGTCGATCGTGACTCCCCACGGTGTCCCGATCTCGTCCTGTCGGCGGTAGCGCCGCCCGATCGACCCGCCCGCGTCGTACTCAGCGGGCACGCGCGAGCGAAGGTCCTCGTAGATCGTGCGCGCCTTCTCCGGCTGGCCGTCCCTGTTCACGAGCGGCAGCACCGCCACCTTGACCGGGGCCATCGAGGGCCGCAGCCGCAACACGGTTCGCCGCTCGCCACCGATCTCGTCCTCGTCGTAGGCGTCGCAGAGGAGCGCCAGCACGGTGCGGCCCACCCCGCCGGCGGGCTCCACTACGTGGGGCACGTAGCGCTCGCCGCTCGCGGTGTCGACGTACTCGAGCTTCTGGCCCGAGAAGCGGGCGTGCTGGGTCAGGTCGAAGTCGCCGCGGTTGGCGATCCCCTCGAGCTCCAACCAGCCGATCGGGTACAGGTACTCGATGTCGCTCGTCGCCGAGGAGTAGTGCGAGAGCTCCTCGGGGCCGTGCTCGCGAAGGCGCAGATTCTCGCGGCTGATCCCGAGGCCCACGTACCAGTCGAGCCGGGCCTGCATCCAGTACTCGTGCCATCCCTCGGCGTCGGCCGGCGGGACGAAGAACTCCATCTCCATCTGCTCGAACTCGAGCGTGCGGAAGACGAAGTTGCCGGGGGTGATCTCGTTGCGGAAGGACTTCCCGACCTGGGCGATCCCGAAGGGCGGCTTGCGGCGGGCGTACTGGAGCGTGGTCCTGAAGTCGAGGAAGATGCCTTGGGCGGTCTCCGGGCGGAGGAACACGGTCGAGGCGGCGTCCTTCACCGGCCCGATCGTGGTCTCGAACATGAGGTTGAACTCGCGCGGGTCGGTCAGGTCGCAGTCCGGGTGGTCCCCGGGCAGCTTCGAGGGCGCCCTGCCGCAGCGGACCTCGGGGTGCTCGGCTGTCCCGGCACGCACCTCCTCTATGTGGTCGGCCCGGAAGCGCAGCTTGCACGTGCGGCAGTCCACCAGCGGGTCCGTGAAGCCCTCGAGATGACCCGAGGCCTCCCAGGTGCGGGGGTGCTGGATGATCGCGGAGTCGACCGCCACCACGTCGTCGCGCTCCTGGATCATCGACTTCCACCAGGCGTTCACCACGTTGTTCTTAAGCAACACGCCGTAGTGGCCGTAGTCGTAGGTGTTGGCGATGCCGCCGTAGATCTCCGAGGCGGGGAAGATCAGGCCGCGCCGCTTGCAGAGCGCCACCACCTTGTCCATCGTCACGACCTCGGCCATCACGGCAATCTAGGAAATTGCGGGGTCGAGACGGGGTGCCGCCGGTGGAGGTGAACCGCGGAGGCGGTTCTGGGGTACTTTCGAGCCGACCCATGGTCAGCCTCGCGCTTCGACCGATCGGCCACCTCGCCGCCTGGCTCGTGTGGCACGCCGCCAAGGTCTCCCTGCTCGACGATCTAGAGCAGCCCCGACGCCCGTATTAGGCGCCGCTAGCACCCGTACACCCAGTGTGCCAACCCGGCATGTCAACGCCCCCGGGCAGAAACGGATGAACGTCTCACGGTGATTACCGTGGGCGACCGGGCGCCGGCCACGCGGTACTCGCGCCAATCGCGGCAGCTCGCGCGATCGTTCTTGGCGGAAAACCGACACCCAACCGTCGGCTGGCCCCACTGGTGTCAAAGGCGTGGATAGGGGACCTTTTCGCACGTAGTATCAGCAAACCGGAAGGACGACACCGTGAATGGACCCCCCTTGACACCGCAGGAGGCTATGGACTCGGTCGCGCGGCGGGTGCGCCGCCTCGAGGCTCAGGGCCTCGATCGCGACCAGGCGATCCGGCGCGCCGCCGTCGAGACCGGACTCGAGCCGCACAAGGTGCGCTGGTGTGTCGAGCCCTCCCGGCCCGTGCTTGCCGCAGAGGGGGCCCGCCTACGCCGGGCGCCGGCCAGCGGGCAACGTAAGCGCCGGGGCGTGCGCGGGCGGCTCGTGCTGCGGCCTGTCGGCTGATCCTGGCGGCGTCCCCGCCGCGGGCACCAGCGTCCCGCCGGGGGGGCCAACGACGGGGAATGCCCGACGCGTCGAACAGCGTCGCCGCGCGGCCGCGTCCGACGCGGATTCCGCATTGCAGTGCGGCTCCACGGCCGTGCGGTGACGCTAAGCGCAAGCTCGGCACTCCTATACTCGGAGTGCCATGCCCATTTACGAGTATCGCTGCGACCGGGGCCACACCTTCGAGGTCATGCAGCGAATGACCGACGACCCGCTCACGGCGTGCTCCACCTGCGAGGCGCCGGTCCAGCGGGTCTTCCACCCGGTCGCCGTCCACTTCAAGGGCTCGGGCTTCTACAACACCGACTACGGCAAGCAGAAGAAGGGGACGAGCTCGGAAACCGGGGAGTCGAAGCCGGCGGAGAAGGAGAAAAAGAAGCAGGACTCCTCGCGGTCCTCCACTACTTCCCAAGAAGCTTCCTGACCTCGTCGGCCTTCTCGCCGTCCGAGACCAGCAGGCTGCCGCCTGGGCCGCATCCGAGGCAGGTCGGCTCCAGGACGTTCGTGCCCCCGGACCCGCCGGTGGCCACATCGGCGGCCAGCGCCATCAGGCCGGGGCCGCGCAGGTCGCTCTTGACCGTCTTCGGAGCACGCCAGCTCACGAGCGGCAGGCGCAGGAAGGTCGAGGGTGAGAGCAGCTCCCTTCGGATGCCCGTGAGCACCTGCTGCTGGCGCTTGGCGCGGTCGAGGTCGGTCTCGTTCGGGGCGCAGCTGTTCTTGCGCACGCGTGCGTAGCCGAGCGCCCTCGTCCCGTCCATCTCCTGCTTTCCGGGCTTGAAGTTGAGCCCCTTCCAAAAGTTGTCGAAGGGCGGCGAGCAGATCTTCTCCGGGACGTCGATCGTGATCCCGCCCAGCGCGTCGATGAACTCCGGGAACCGCTTGAAGTCGATCTCGATGATGTGGTTGATCTTCAGCCCGTTGCCCAGATAGCCCTCGACCGTCTTGATCGTCAGGGGCGCGCCACCGAGCGCGTAGGCCGCGTTGATCTTCTGGACGCCGTGGCCCGGGATGTCGGCCGCGGCGTCGCGCGGTATCGAGAGCTTGCGCACGGAGCCCAGCCCGACGTGCAGCAGCATGATCGTGTCGGAGCGCGAGGGACCGCTCTGGGACTTGTCGATCGACTCGCCGGTGCGCTGGTCGGAGCCGAGCACCAGGATGGTGCTCCCGCCGAGGACCGTGCCCTCGCGCGAGAGGGCGGCCTTCGTGTCGTCCGAGACGCCGTCGCGCAGCTGGGCGCTGATCATGAACAGGACCAGCGAGAGGGCAAGCCAGAAGACCACGAAGATCGCGATCCACTTGGCGACCCGGCCGGGGGAGAGGCCGGGCCGCGTGCCGGGCTCGGAGGGGCGCCGGCGGCGGAGCCCCCCGCGCACCGCGCC
>JBKPFJ010000013.1:0-18247 GCA_046728795.1 Actinomycetota bacterium
CAGAACGCCGCGTCGATCGCCAAGAACATCCTCACCACCGAGGCGATCGTCGCCGAGATCCCCGAGAAGGATGGGGCCGGCGGCGGCGGTGGCATGCCCGACATGGGCGGCATGATGTAGGCAGCTCCTTCCGGAGCGACCGCTTTGCGAACGAGGGCCCGGCCATGTGCCGGGTCCTCGCGCGTTTCACTGCCCCCTACGGCTCGACGGTGACCTTGTAGAAGATCTTCGTGCGCTTGCCGCCCTGCTGCTTGGGCACGAGCTGGTACTGGATGTAGCGGGTCGTGCCGGCCTTGAGCTCCGAGCTCCGCGCAGCGCATCTTGGATCCCGAGCCCGAGAAGAACTGCTCGCCGATCGCCGAGCCCGAGCGCGACGACGAGGTGAACGCGTAGACGCTCTTGTACTTCGTGCTGGCGAGGTACTTGGCGCCGACCACGAGCTGCGTGCCCGCCGGCACGCTGCTGGGCGGCTTGACGAGGGTCACGCCGGTCGTGGGGTGCACCATGGTGGAGCCGTCGACGGGCGGGATCTGCGTGCAGTTCTTGCCGGTCACGGCTTGTGCGGGGGTCGCCGCGAGCGCGGCCAGCGCGCCGGCGGCAAGGAGGCAACCGAGAGGACGAGTCATGTGGCCGAGCACACCAGTGCGCGCTGACGAGGCCCGGACATACGGCTGACGCGCGTCGCCGTCAGCGCGTGCTCGCGGGCACGAGCCACTCGAGCCATGCCGCCCCGGGATGGGCGACGCCAAGGAGCTCGGCTTCACGCCGCCCGTCGCGATAGCTGGCCCGAGCCACGACACCGAACACGCCTTCGGCGCGATTGCGCGCGACGAGCCGCGACGGGACCGGGAGACCGAGCACGCCGCGCGTGGCCTGGGGTCCCAGCGGCACCAGCGGGTCGACGGAGATCCAGTCGAGGTCGCGCCGCGACCCGGCAGCCTCCACCAGAGCGCGGAAGCGGTCGAGCTCGTCTGGCGGGAAGAAGACGTGGACGTAGGTGTCGACCAGGCAGACGACCGGGCCGCCGGCGAGCTCGTCGAGCAGGTCGGGGAGGACCTCGCAGGCGCCACCGCGGATCATCCGGGCCGGGTGGCGCAGCGTGATCTGCGCTGCGTGGTGGAAGCGGTTGACTGCGCCGATCTCCTGCGGAACGCACGCCGCGAGCCACGCGCGCACGCCATCGTCGGCGAGCTCGAGCGGCTCGGTGTCGATCCCGATCCGATCGACCACGCGCGGCAGCTGCCGGGGCACGGGCGGTGGGACCTCTCCGCGAGCGTCGACCTCGAGCGTCAGTTGCGAGCGCGCGTCGCCCGTGACGGCGACGCGGCCGCTCGGGCGTCGGTAGGCGTAGCGGTAGCGGTCGAGATGCAGCGCGAGCCCAGCTCCTGTGCCGACGTCCACGAGCACGATCTCGCGTCCCTCCGCGGCGACCGGCGCCAGCGCCGGCACGACGTCGGCACAGCGACCGACCTCGTTCATCTGATAGCGGTGCTCGGCGCAGAGCTCGAGGATGCGGTCGCGCTGATCGAAGCAGAACTCGCGGTACGCGGCGCCGAAGGCTGCGTCGAGGCGCGGCTGTGGCTCGCCGACGGTGGGGAACCAGCTGCGCAGCGGTGAGGGCTTGAGCTCCAGAACGAGGAACGTCGCCGCCGCCTGGAACAGGAGTGGCGGGAGCTTCTCCGGCGGGATCGTCGCGGCGATGGCGGCAAGCTCAGGGTCGTCACGCAGCGCCTCGAACTGCGCGGCGGTCAGCCGCCACGAGGGCGGCGCTCCCGGCGCAGACCACGCGGCAGCGATCGCGCCGGCCTGCTCGGCGACGGCGCGATCGCTTGTCGCGGTGTTGGTCAGGTCGTTCCGATCGCCGAGATGGACAGCGTCATCGGGCGATCGAGCTTGCCCGTGCGCACGCGCACGTAGACCTTGTTGTTCGTGATGCCGGTGCCGATCACCGTGGCGCCCAGCACCGACCGGTGCACGAACCTGCTGGGCTTCGCGCTGATGGCATCGCCGGCACCCGAGCCGTACTGGTGTCCGGGATACAGCTGCCAGCCGATCGGGGTGCTGCCGCGGACGCTGTAGGGCTTGAAGCTGCTGGGCAGCGACAGGCGGTAGGTGCGCGTCCGGTTGGAGCGCAGCCGGAACGTGTCCGAGAACTCGCGCGGCCGCTGCGTGGGACCGGTCACGCAGTTGGAGGCGACGAAGCCGGCCGTGTTCGTCGCGTAGTTGTAGACCTGCAAGGTCGTGCTGTTGGCCTGGTAGTACGCGGCCACCCGGTCGCCGGGGCTGAGCAGGCTGAGCGGGTCGGTCTGACCCGCGTTCCCGTACAGCTCGTCCGAGCACGTGACGGTGTAGGGCACCGGCGGGGCGTTCGTGGTCCCCGAGCCGAGCTGCGTCGCGGCGGCGCCCACCGGGAAGCTCGTGCTGACCGACTGGCCGTTGGTCAGCTGGACGGTGATCTGCTGCGTGCCGGCTGCGGCAGGGGCGCCCGTGCCGGTCGCCGTGCAGGCGGGCAGGTCGATCGGCGCTGGGTTCCAGCAGACCTGCTTCTCGCGCGTCTGGCCGGTCGGGTCGTTGTACTGAACCCCCAGCGGCGTCCCCGCGGTGAAGTTCGTGGTCCTACCGCCGCTGAACAACGCGTGGACCGAGATGCTCGGCGCCTGCGCCGATGCCGCGGCGGGCAGGGCGAGGGCTGCGCACGCACCGACGGCGCCAGCGCACAGTCCGAGCCGGCTGGGAACGAGACGACTCATGTAAGAGGACCTCCGGGTTGTGGTCAGGCGATATCCGCCACCCGACCACGACGTGCTGACGCGTCGCGGACGTAGCGCTGACCAGGCTCGTCCGCAGGGCGCGCCAACGCGTCCTCGACGGAGAGCTCGCGCCCTTGTGCGAAGAGCTCCGCGAACCGTCCCGCGCCGAGGGCTCCGCGGGCTGGCGCGAGCGCGCGCTCCTGCATGAGCGTGACCGATTCCCACGGCGGCGCGCCGATGCGGTCGTACACCGCGGCGGATGCCCCCGCGAGCCGCGCGGCGTCCGCCGAGCGGCCGGCCATCGCGGCGTGTGCCGAGAGGCCCGCAAGCGCCTCGCCGACGATGAACTGATCGTCCATCTGGCGCGCGAGCGCGAGGCAGTCGACGAACCGAGCGCGCGCGTCGTCGTCGGCCACCCGCAGCAGCATCAGCCAGGCGTAGTCGATGAGCGGCTCGACGAGGCGCCGATCGTCGCCGTGGCGGCGCCGCAGCTCGAGCGCTTCGGCCAGCCGATCCTCGGCCAGCTCCAGTCGCCGGTGCACGAGGTCGTACCAGCCGATCTCGGCGAGCGCAGTGGCGCAGCCGTAGGGATCGCCGGCGTCCTCGTAGTGCTCGAGCGCCTCGGCGGCGAGCGCGTGCGCCCGATCCCACGCCTCTGCCCGCTCGCACGCGCCGGCCAGGAAGAGGACGGCGTCGGCGACGAGGAGCGGATCGCCGGTCGCATGCGCCCGCTCGACGGCGGCCTCGCAGATCGCCATCGCCTCCTCGCTGCCGATGAGCGCCGCACGGCGCCCGAGTGCCGCAAGCGCCGCCGCCTGGACGTATGAGTCGCCGAGTTCCCGGGCCATCTCGAGTGCGGCTTCGAGCTGCGACTGGGCTTCGGCGAAGCGGGCCTGCGAGATCGCAAGCCGCCCGTCCCAGTACAGCGCGGTGGCGCGGTGTGCCGTCGCCTCGGGTGGTAGCGCGCGCACGCCCTGCGCGAGCCAGCCTCGTACCTCATGGGCGTGCGCATCCCATGGCAGGGCTCGCGCGACCGCGGTCGCCACGCGCAGCGCTTCGACGGCACTGTCGTGGCGCAGGAAGCACTCGTAGGCCAAGCGGATGTTGCCCCACTCCTGCGCGATGCGCTCGAGCCACTCGCGCCGATGGCCCTGCGCAGCCTCCCCGGCCGCGCGCTCGCAGAAGCCCAGGAAGTAGCGCGCATGACGAAGCTGGACCTCGCTCAGATCGCCGGCGCGCTCGGCCGCGAACTCGCTGATCGTGCTGAGGAGCCGGACGCGGGGCTGGTAGTCGAGCCCGGCATCGGCTCGCAGCAACGACGTCTTGTCCATGAGCGAGGAGACGCGCCCTTCGACGTCGGAACCCAGATCGTCGTCTGCATTGCAGACGGCCTCCGCGGCCTCGAGCGACGCGCCTCCCTCGAAGACCGTGAGACGGCCAAGGAGCACCCGCTCGGGATCGTCGAGCACGTCCCACGACCACTCGAGCGTCGCGCGCAACGACCGCTGGCGCGCCGGGAGGTCGCGCGGCCCACTGGTGAGGAGCTCGAGCCGGTGCTCCAAGCGCGTCGCGAGCGCCGGAAGCGACAGCATCCGTACGCGATCGGCGGCAAGCTCGATGGCCAGGGGCAGTCCGTCGAGCCGCGCGCAGATCGCGTCGATGATCTCGCGTTCGTCGTCGCCGATCGCGAGGTCGGGACGGGCGGCGGTCGCCCGCTCCACGAACAGCTTGGCCGCGTTCGGGGCAGCCAGCGGGAGCACCGGGTAGGCGTGCTCGGCGGTCAGGCGCAGCGCCGCGCGGCTCGCCGCCAGCACCGTCATGTTCCCCGCCGCGGCCAGCAGCTGCCAGACCTGGCCGGCGTCGTCGAGGAAGCGATCGAGCCCGTCGAGCAACAGCAGTGCCGGAGAGCCGCGCGTTGCCCGCCCGAGCCGCTCGGCGAGCTCGTCCGGCGTGCTGGCCACGACGCCCAGCGCTGAGGCCGCCTCCGCCGCGAGCGCACCGGCGTCGTCCACGCCGTCCAGATCGACGTGCACCACACCACCGGGGAAGCGCCCTTCGACCGCCCACGCAGCGGCCACGGCAAGACGCGTCTTGCCCACGCCGCCCGGGCCGACGAGCGTGACGAGCCGAACCTCCGGACGCACGAGCAGCGCGGTGATCTCCGCGAGCTCGCCGCTGCGCCCGATCATGGCATTGGGCGGCGCGGGCAGCGGTGCCGCAAGCGCGGGGGGCGAACGCTCAGGCGCGAGCTCTGGATCATGAGCGAGGATCAGCCGCTCCAGGCGGCGCAGCTCCGGCCCCGGCTCGATGCCGAGCTCGGCGACCAGCAGCGCGCGACCCTCGCGCATGGCCTCCAGCGCCTCCGCCTGGCGACCGGCGCGGTAGAGCGCGACCATGAGGTGGGCCCGCAGGCGCTCGCGCAGCGGATGCTCGGCGACCAGCGCTTGGATCTCCCCCACGAGATCGGCGTCGTGACCGCTGGCAAGATCGGCTGCCAGACGCTCCTCGATTGCGACCGCGCGCATCTCCTCGAGGCGAGCGATCTCGCGTAGGGCGAAGTCGTCGGTGCGATGGTCGGCGAGCGCCGGGCCGCGCCACAGCCCGAGGGCCGCCCGAAGGTGACGGGCCGCCTGCAACGGATCCGACTGCCCGAGCTCGAGCCGCGCGCGCTCGACCAGGGCTTCGAAGCGGCGCGCGTCGACGGCCTCCGCGTCGATCTCGAGCGCATAGCCCGCCGGCCGGTGGCGGATCTCCGACGCCCCGCCGAGCCGACGTCGCAGGCGTGAGACCTGCTTCTGCAGCGCTTGGGCCGCTCCGCCCGGCGGGTGAGTGCCCCACAGTGCCTCCACGAGCTCGTCGATCGCCACCGCCTCTGGAGCCCGCAGGGCGAGAAGCGTGAACAGAGCGCGCTGCTTGGCGCCCTCGAACTGCACGGGGTCACTCGAGACGCTGACCTCGAGCGGGCCGAGCAGCTTGACGTCGAGTTCAGTGCTCACACAGGACCGCCCCCGTGCGAACGGTAACGTGCCGGACCGTCCGGTTGTAGGAACCGTGCGCTGAGCGGCGCTCACTGGCCGGTGGGCGGCCCCGCTCCCGCGGGACCGCCCACGCGCCGATCAGCAGTTGACAGTCAGCTGGAACGGCAGGCTGGTGGCCGCTCCCGCGTCGTCGAACGTACTCACGGAGACGGTGGTCGCGCTCGCCTGCGTGGTGGTCACGATGCCGGCCGTGGCGCCCGCGATCGTCGCCTGGTAGACGCAGTTGGCGATCGAGGCGCCGAAGGTGACGACGTAGGTTCCGGTGCCCGTGTTGGTCGACGCCGTGGCTCCGCGCGTCTTCTCGAGCACGCCGGTCGCGCTCACCGCCGCGATGGAGGACAGCGCCCTGGATGCCGTGCCGGCCTGGCTCACGGCGGTGCTCACCGCCTGGCTCTCGATCTGGGTCGCGCTCAGGCCGTCGACGTGGTCGGCGTTGAGGTTCGTGACCACGCCGCCGGCGTTGGTCGTGAACGGAGCGACGTTGTTGTTGACCGCCGACGTCGTCCCGACCTGGAAGGAGCCCACCGTGGATCCCGAGTTGCTCTGGAACGAGAACGCCAGGCCGTTCATGAGGTTGACCGCTCGTACGCACGACTCGGCCCCCGGCGCGCTGCGGCATCCGTAGATCGCGCCGCCGCCGGCGCCCTTGTTCGACTGGCGCGTCCCCCAGTTGCTGTTCGACGGATGATCTGGGTCTGGACCGTCAGGTTCCCGCTGCTCGGGTTGCGAACCCCGAGTCGGGCGTTCGTGCCCTCCCCCGCCGCCATCGCCTGCGTCGCCATCGCCGCGGCGAGCGCCAGCGTGCATGCAGTCGCAGTGCCGGTCCTTCTCAGAGTGAGCATGTGCCCTCCTTCGTAGGGCTCGTTGGACTCCCCGCCACCGTCTCCGGCCGCGCTGACGGCGCACTGACAAGCCTCTGACGTTGCCGTCAGCCATCGGTCCGCAAGCCGTCAGCGAAGGGGGCGAGCCTCGGACGATGCGCAGCCCCCTGGAAACGGGAGCCGCCACCGGCGTTGCGGCTGACCGGACGCCGGTGATCGTTGCTCGCGGCCTGCGCATGGCCTACGGCAGCCACGAGGCGCTCCGCGGCATCGACTTCGACGTCCGCCGCGGCGAGATCTTCGCCTTCCTGGGACCCGACGGCGCGGGCAAGACGACGACGGCCGAGATCCTGGAAGGCCTCCGACGCCGCACCGGTGGCGACGTGTCGGTCCTCGACGCTGATCCGCAGGGCGCAGGCTCCGGCTGGCGCGCCCGCATCGGTGTCGTGCTGCAGGACTCGAAGCCCGAACCCACCCTGACCGTGCGCGAGTGTTTGAGCCTGTGTGCCTGCTACTACCCGCGTCCGCGGCCGATCGACGAGACGATCGCGGTGGCAGGGCTCACCGCCAGGGCCGAAGTCCGCTGCCGGGAGCTCTCGGGAGGCGAGAAGCGCCGCGTCGACGTCGCGCTGGCCGTGGTCGGCGACCCGGAGCTCATCTTCCTCGACGAGCCGACGACCGGTGCGCCCGCCGCTGCGCGGCGGGCCGCATGGAGCGTCATCGCCGGCCTGCGGGACCGTGGCAAGACCGTGTTCCTGACCACGCACGACATGGCGGAGGCGGAGAGCCTGGCCGACCGCATCGCGGTCCTCTGCGCGGGCCGGATCGTCGCGATGGGCACGCCGCGGACGCTGGGCGGGCGCGACCGGGTCACGAGCAGGATCTCGTTCACGCTGCCGCATCGAGCCCGCCTGTCCGACCTGCCCGAGCCTGCGCGGGTGGGCGCGGCGGTCGACGACTCGCGACGGGTCAGTCTGCGCTCGACGGCGCCGATGACGGTCCTCGGAGCCTTGGCGCCGTGGGCGGAGGAGCACGGCTGGCCGCTGCGCGACGTGGAGGTCCATCCTCCGAGCCTCGAGGACGTCTATCTCCAGCTCATGCGAGACGCGCGATGAGCGCGGTGGTCGCCGCCCACCAGGCCCGCTACGAGCTGCTCTCGTTCTGGCGCAGGCCGCAGTGCCGCTTCCTCACGCTGGCCCTTCCGATCGTCTTCCTCGTCCTACTCACCTCGGCGTTTGGCGACGCCGCGTACTACGGCGGCCATCTCGCGGCGCTCGGTGTCGTCTCCGCCGCGTTGACGAGCATCGTCGTCTCGGTGACGGTCGAGCGCGAGAGCGGGATCCTCAAGCGCCGCCGTGCCGCCCCTGTGTCCGCGCCGGGGCTCATCGCCGGGCGCGTGGCGAGCGCGACGATCGTGGCCGGCGCGACGGTCGCCTGCCTGCTGCTCGTGGCCTGGATCGGCTACGGCGTCGGGCCGCGTCTTGCGACCTTGCCCGCCGTCGTGCTGGCGACCGTGGTCGGTGCCCTCGCCTTCGCGTGCCTCGGGTACGCGCTGGCGTCGTTCATTCGCTCGGCGCAGGCAGCTACCCCTGTGGCGCTCGGGATTCTGGTGCCGCTCTACTTCATCTCGGGCGTCCTTGTCCCGTCGGACGAGATCCCGTCGCGCCTGCTGACCGTTGCCGATGCATTCCCCGTGCGCCACCTGGCGCACGCGCTGTACCAGCCGCTCGATCCGTCGACGACCGGCAGCGGCGTCGAAAGCGTCGACCTGCTCGTCGTCGCGGGCTGGGGTCTCGCGGGACTCGTCGTCGCGGCGCGCCACTTCTCATGGGACCCGCGGAGCTAGAGCCGCTCAGCGCCGAGGACGCGCGGATCCTCGCCCTCGAGGCCGGGGCGGTGTGCGGCCACACGTGCAAGGTGATCGTCGTCGGTGGCGAGCACGGTGCTGACGAGGTGCGCGCCGCCCTTGCCAAGCGGATCGGCGCCTTCCCGCGGCTGCGCCAGCGGCTCGCGCCGGCGACCGAGACCCCTGCCTGGATCGACGATCCCGGCTTTGCCATCGAAGAGCAGGTCGTGGCCCGCGGCCCAGCCGATGACGCGGGGTTGCGCCGACTCGTCGGCGAGGCGATGACCAGCCGGCTCGACCGCGAGCGCCCCCTGTGGGCGATGGACGTTGTCTCGCCGCTCGCGGGCGGGCGCACCGCACTCGTCTGGCGCATTCATCACGCGATCGCCGACGGCGCGACCGCCATGCGGATGGCGCGCGGGCTGCTTCTCGAACCGGCCGGAGAGCAGCCCCACGACGCGGCGCCGCCGCCGGGGCCGGCGGTTCCCCCGCCGCACGAGATCGCGGGAGCGATCCGAGCCGCGACGCGCACGCCGGCCATGCTGTGGCGCCAGCTCGGGCCGCACGGCTTGCCCTCGCCTCTGGACCGGCCGGCGGGGGCGCACCGCGAGGTGGCGTTCGTCGACGCCGAGCTCGAGCGGCTGCGCAGGATCGGGCATGCCGCCGCAGTGCGCGCGACCGTGAACGACGTGGTGCTCGCCGCGGTGGCGGCCGGCCTGCGCGGCTGGCTCGCGCGGCGCGGCGCGCCGGAGGACGGGCTGCGCGCCAAGGTGCCCGTGAGGCTTCACGGTCCCGACGACGCCGACGCCGCAAACCGCGACTCCTTCATGGTCGTCGACGTCCCGCTTCACGAGACCGATCCGCTCGATCGCCTGTGCGCGGTTGCGCGCGCGACGCGCGCCTGCAAGACCCGCCGGGATGCGGAGACGCTCGACGCCTTCTTCCGCGACCTCTCGCATCTCTCGCGCGCGCTAGAGCGCCGGGCCCAACGTTGGGCGATGAGCCCGCGCGTCTTCGCGGTCAACGTGTCGAACGTGCCCGGACCGCCCGGTCCGCAGCGCGTCCTCGGCTCGCCGCTGCTCGAGCTGCATTCGATCGCCGAGATCGCCAATCGCCACGCTTTGCGGGTCTCGGTCGTGTCGGCGGCGGGCCGCATCTCGTTCGGGCTGTGCGCCAATCCGGACGCCGTCGGCGATCTGGACGTCGTGGCGCAGGGGATCGAGCGCGAGCTCCGCGCGCTCGACACGGCGGTCGGCGGAGAGTGATGGCCGCGTCTGCCGCGCTTGCGCTCGCGGCGGCGATCCTGTCCGCGCTCGGCACCGTGCTCCAGCAGCGGGTCGCGGCGACGGCGACCGGCACGCAGGCGATGCGCGCGGGCTTCCTGCTGCGACTGGCCAGGCAACCGCTCTGGCTCGTGGGCATCGCGGTCGACGTCGCCGGATTCGTCTGCCAGGCGGCGGCGCTGGGCCTCGGGCGGATCGTCGTCGTGCAGCCGCTGCTCGCCTCGAGCGTCGTGTTCGCCCTGCCCTTCGGCAGCAGGCCTGTGGCGCTCCCGAGCAGTGCCGCCCTCGCGCCCGGCGAGCGCCCCATCGCGGCGAGGACCAGCGCCGCGCACGCCACGCCGATGAGCACGCCCGAGACGATCCAGGCGACGGCCGTCGCGTCGTCGCGCCCGCCTATGGCTTGGTCGTGCTGGCGGCGGCGACGCCAGAGGGCCGAGCGCCTCCCGCGGCCGCCGGCGTGGAGGGGTGACCGATTCCCGACCTGAACTACGACAACCTGGTGCTCGTCACCGCGGCCGCCATGGTCGGGCCGCTGCTCGTCGAGCTCCTCCCGGTCCCGAAGCTCGCGCCGATCGTCGTCGAGCTCCTGGCCGGCATCCTCATCGGCCCGCATGTGCTCGGCCTGGCCGAGATCGACGAACCCGTGGCGGTGCTCTCGCAGATCGGGCTCGTGTTCCTCTTCTTCCTCGCCGGGCTGGAGATCGCCTTCGACCGCGAGGGCGGGGGCCACCTGTGGTTGGTGGCGGCTGGCTTCGCGGTGTCGTTGGCGCTCGCGGTCGCCGTCGCCCACCTGCTCGAGGCGGCCAGCATGGTCGAAGCGCCGCTCCTCATCGCGATCGTGCTCGCCGCGACCGCGTTCGGGATCGTCGTGGCGGTGCTCAAGGACGCGCACCAGACCACGACCAGCTTCGGGCAGCTCGTGATCGCCGGCGCGTCGCTCGCCGACGTGGCCACGGTCGTCCTGCTGTCGCTGTTCTTCTCGCACCACGGCTCGGGCGTGGAGTCCGCGCTGCTGCTCCTCGGGCTGTTCGGGATCCTGGTGGTGCTCATCGGGATCGCGCTCTCTCGCGCGCGGCTGTCGACACGCCTGGTCGGGGCGATCGATCGACTGCAGGAGACGACCGCTCAGATAGCGGTGCGGATCGCGTTCGTCCTGCTCGCCGCGCTGGTCTTCCTCGCGGAGGAGTTCGGGCTCGAAGTCGTGCTCGGAGCCTTCCTCGCCGGGGCCATCGTGAGCGTCATCGACAAGGAGAGGGCCGTCGAGCGCACGGGCCTGAAGAGCAAGCTCGAGGCGATCGGCTTCGGCGTCTTCGTGCCCGTCTTCTTCGTCGCCAGCGGCGTGCGGCTCAACCTCGAAGCCCTGTTCGAGTCCTCCTCCAGCGCCGCGCTGGTCGCCGTGGTCCCCGCCGCCCTCCTGGTCGTGCACGGCCTGCCGGCGCTGCTCTACCGCCGGATGGTCGGGCCGCGCCAGGTGGTCGCCGCGGGCCTGCTGCAGGCCACGTCGCTGAGCTTCATCGTGCCGGCAACGCAGATCGGGGTCGAGCTGGGGGAGATCAGCGAGGCGACCGCCGCGGGGCTGGTCACGGGCGGTCTCGTGTCGGTGCTCGTGTTCCCGGCCCTGGCGCTGGGACTTCTGGAGAGGCAGGTCCCGACCGGCGCAGGCCCAGGCGCCCGCCGACGCACAGCACCGTCACGGTGACGCCGACCAGCGCGAGCGCGGCGTCGACGCGGAACGCGGTGGTCATGCCGTGCACGAAGGCGCTGCGAACGAGCTCAGTGATCTGCGCGGCCTGACCCGGGAACTGCTCGAGCACCCGCGCCGCCGAGTCGGTGCCGGCAAGGACGCCTTGCACGTCGTCGAGCTCCTGCGTGCCAGCTCCGATGCCGAGCGCTCCCGCGTCCGAGTAGAGCCTGTCCTGTGCCGAGCGGGTGAAGATCGTCGTCGTCAGCGCCAGGCCGACCGACCCTCCGGCGACCTGGAACATGTAGAGGATCGCGCCGCCGAGGCTCGCCCTGGCCGCAGCCAGCGACGTCACCGCCGCCGTGGTGATCGTCGAGATGAACAGCCCGAAGCCGCAGCCCAGGATCAGCATGCCGGGGAGCGTCGCGGGGAGCCCGGAGCCCTCGCCGAGGAACGACAGCAGGAGGATGCCGGCGAACATCAGGCTGACGCCCACGGACAGGATCGGCTTCGCGCCCAGGCGCTCGTACAGCGATCCGGCGACGAACGACAGGAGCGCGAACGTCATCATGAGCGGCAGCAGGGCGACGCCCGCCTCCAGCGGCGAGTAGCCGAGCAGCTTCTGGAAGAACTGCGGCAGGTACAGGAGCGAGGCGAAGAACGTCGCCGCGGTGGACAGCACCGCCACGCAGGCGAACGTGAAGTCGGGGTTGCGCATGACGTCGCGAGGGACGAGGGCGTTCTCGCCCATCCTTCGCTCGACCACGACGAACGCCGCCATCGCGGTGACGCAGAGGGCCAGCAGGCCGATGATCAGCGGGTCGCCCCAACCGAGGTCGGCGACCTCGTCGAGGGCGAGCAGGAGCGCGACCAGGGCGACGGTCAAGGTGGCCACGCCCCAACCGTCGATGCGCGCGCCGGCGTCGTGCTCGGTGGGCTGGTGGATGTGGCGCCAGGTGACGAACGCCGCGACGGCGGCGACCGGGAGGTTGATCACGAAGACCCAGCGCCAGCTCAGCGCATCGGTCAAGAACCCGCCCAGCAGCGGCCCGAACGCGTTGCCCAGCCCGGCGACGCCGAGGACGAGCCCTCCGGCCAGGCCCGCCTTGTGCTCGGGCAGCGCGGCGAAGGTCATGCCCAGCACCGCCGGCCACATGATCGCCCCGCCGACGCCCATGAGCGCGCGCGCGGCGAGAAGGACTCCCAGCGACGGCGCCACGGCGGCCACCGCCGAGAAGGCCGCGAAGATGGCCGCGCCGACGAAGAACAGGCGCCTACGGCCGAACATGTCCGCCAGCCGACCGCCGGTCACGATGAACACGCCGAAGACGAGCGCGTAGCCGTTGATCACCCATTGGACGCTGCTCACGTCGGAGTCGAACTCGCCTTCGATGTTCGGCAGCGCGACGCTCAGTGCCGTGAAGTCGTTGGCGATCAGGAAGACGGCGAGCGCCATCGCCACGAGGGCGAGGATCGTCCCGCGGTCGAGCGCGTCCGACCGGTTCGTGGCGACGTCCATGGCGAGGCGTCACCAATCTGCGCTGCGTCGCTGACGCGGCGCTGACGCCTCGCAGACGACGTGCCCCGTCGCGCTGGTGGCACCCACCGGGCCGCGTCATGATTGCCTCGTTGCACTGGGCCGCGGCCTCCAATCTCGCGCGGCGCGCGCCGCGCAATGTGGACTTCGGCGACCTGCAGGAGACCTTCCTCGTCGCCGCCGTCACGACGATCCTCGTCATCCGGACCCAGCTGTGGCTGACCAACTACCCGCAGCTCGGCGGCCATGGCCTGCACATCGCGCACCTGCTCTACGGCGGCATGTTCATGGTCATCGCGATCGGGATCCTGCTCACGTTCGTCGGCCGCTCGCCGCGCCGCCCGGCGGCGATCGTCGGCGGCGTCGGGTTCGGGTTCTTCATCGACGAGCTCGGCAAGTTCATCACCGCCGACAACAACTACTTCTTCGAGCCGGCCCCGGCCCTCATCTACCTGATCTTCGTCGGCCTGTTCATGCTCAGCCGCGCGATGCAGCGTCGCGGTGGGCTGTCACCCAGCGAACGGCTGTCGAACGCGATCGAGCTGGCGGCGGAAGCGGCCTGGGGCCAGCTCGACGTGATCCAGAAGCGGCGCGCGCTGGCGCTGCTGCACGGCGCCGACCCGGCCGACCCCGTCGTGGAGCCCGTGCGCCGGCTGCTGGTGGACCTCGAGGCGGTGCCGGCTGCCGAACCGTCGCGACTCTCGCGTTGGGCCGACGCGGTCCGGGTCGGCTATCTGCGCCTGATCGAGCGCCGCGCCTTCCGGCCGATCGTCAGCTGGCTCTTCGCGATCTGGGCGGTGGTCTCGCTCGTCGCGGTGTTCGAGCTCGTCCTCCCGCTCGGCATCGACGTGGGTGGCGCTCTGCCGGGGTTCCGGTCCGACGCCGTCTCGAGTCTCGCCTTCGTGAACGTCGCGAGCCTGGTGGGGAGCACGGCATCCGCCGTGTTCGTCGCGCTTGGTCTCGAGCGGCTGAGCCGACACTCCCGACTCGACGCCTACCGCATGTTCGAGCGCGCGTTGCTGGTCTCGATCTTCGGCACGCGCGTGTTCGCGTTCGTCGAGTCCCAGTTCGGCGCGGTCTTCGGGCTGGCCATCGACCTGCTCCTGCTCGTGACAGTCCGCTACGTCGCCGAGCAGGAGCGCCGGCTGGAGCGGCCGCCCGAGCCGACCCCGACGGAGCCCGTGGCGCTCCGTCCGGCGATCAGGCGATCCTGAGAGAAGTGGAGACCGGGGCGAAACCGGTCAGGGAGTCCATCGAGTTCGCCCGCATCGTCGCGTTCACCGACGGCGTGTTCGCGATCGCGATCACGCTGCTCGTGCTCAGCCTCGACGTGCCTTCGAACCTCAGCGGCTCGGCGTTGCACGACTTCCTGATCGAGGCGTGGCCGCAGCTGTTCGCCTACTTCCTGAGCTTCGCGGTGATCGGGCGCTTCTGGATCGGCCATCACCGGTTCTTCGCGACGGTGCACGACTTCGATCGCCGGCTGATGATGCTCAACCTGGCCTACCTGTCGCTGGTCGTGCTCGTCCCGTTCCCGACCGAGCTCCTGGGCGACTACGGCGGCGAGACCGACGCCGTGGTCCTGTACGCCCTCGTTGTCGGGAGCACAGCCCTCCTGGCCTGGGTCATGCTCCGGTACGCGCTGCACCGCGGCCACGCTCGACGAGAGGCGCGCACGCCCGCCGCCGGCCTGGTGCCTGGGGGAGCCCTGCTTCCGGCGCTCATCTTCTATGCCTCGATCCCGGTGGCCTTCGTGAGCCCCGTGCTGGCACAGGTCGTGTGGGTCGCGCTGCTGGTCGACGTCTTCCGGCGCACCTGAGCGCGGTCAGTCGGCGCTCGGCGCTCCGCCGATGGCATCGCGCACGCGTCGGCCGATGTCGCTCATGCGGCGTTCGCTTGCGTGGCGCTTGCGCGCGCGGTCGAGGTGCTTGGCGCGACTCCCGCGGTAGAACCAGCGCGCCCATGGCGAGGTCGGCTTGGCCAGCCTGACCGCCGTGACCAGGCCGACGAGCGGGACGAAGATGGAGACGACACCGAGCATGATCTTGCCCTTGAGGAACGTGATCACGGCAAGCATCGCCACTACGGCGATCGCAGCCGTTGTGCCGGCCGCCGCTCCGGTCTGATCGAGGTCGAACGGCTGCACCCCCGCCGCGACGAGCCCCGCCAGAAGCGCCGCGACGATCACCGCGTCGATGGAGTCGCGCCCTTGGGTGGCCCAGTAGACGTCGCGCAGGTACAGCCACAACGCGAACTCGTCGAGCGTCAGCCCTGCTCCGATGCCGAACGCGATCGAGGTGATCTGCCACCACGGTGAGTAGAGATCGCTCACGAACGCCGCGAACCCGGCCAGCAGGAGCAGCGAGATGCCCCACACGAGGTGATGGATGTGGACCCCGCCGGCCTCGACGCTGCCCGGCCACCACGGGACACGCGGGCTGCGCATGAGCCGCGCCGAGGTGCGGATGAAGAGGAAGGACCCCAGGAAGGCCAGCAGCACGAGGAACGCGCACTCGCGGCCGGGCTCGGCGGCGTCGCTGAAGAGGTCGATGGCCGCGAGCATGGTCAGCTCGCGGAACGGACCGCCGGCACGAGGTAGCGCCCCACGACGGGGATGGTCAGGAAGCCCTCGACGCTCGTGTAGAGCACGCCCACCTTCGGCATCGCCGCCGGATTCTCGACCACGATCGACCGCGGGAGCCACTCGGGCTCGAACTTCGCGTTGAAGTCGCGCAGCGACTTGATCTGGAAGTACGGGTTCGGCGCCTCGGCGAGGCGCTTCTGGGCACGCTCCGAAAACGAAAGCCGAGCGGTCGCGTCGAACAACCGACCCCACGCGGCGAAGTTCATCGACAGCCGGCGGAAGCCGCGCTCGCCGAGCGCCAGCGCCGTGTTGGCGATGAGGAACTCCGTGATCCCGTTGGGGGCGCCCGGGTCGCGCTGCATCAGGTCCAGCGAGTATCCGGGATCGGCGCCGAAGCAGGGCACGAGGCGCAGGAACGCGACCGGCCGCTCGTCGCCGTCGAAGGCCACGGCAAGCAGGAGATCCGGGTCCTCGCCACGCACGCCTCCGCCGAGCTCCATCGTGAAGCCGCGCTCGGGCGCCTTGCCGCGCCAGCGCTCGCGGATCGCGTTGAGCTGCTCGCACAGCTCGGGCGATGCGTCGGTCTCGCGCATGAGCCGGAAGTGATGGTGGCGTCCTACCCGGCGCACGGCGGTCCGCACGGCCTTCATCGAGGCGCCGTCGAGCGTGAAGCCGTCGCAGCGGATGATCGCCTCGTCGCCCAGGTAGACCGATCGGAAGCCGTCGCGCCGGTACATCGGCACGTCGTCCTCGCGCACGGCCAGGAAGGCGACGTTCCACGCACGGTCGCGGCAGAAGGCAAGGAACTCGTCCACGGCGCGTGGAATCGACGCAGGCGCGCCAATCGGATCGGCGGCGACGAGGGCGTAGCCGCTGACAAAGGTGTAGGCGATCACGACCTGGCCGTCGCCCGAGAAGAAGTAGCTCTTGTCGTCGCGCAGCGCGAAGTACGCCAGCGTGTCCGAGCCGTACGCGTGCACCAGCTGCCGCGCGTGCTCGCGATCGGCGGCGCTGGGGCCGGCTCGCAGCACCACCGCGCGGAAGACGAGCGCCGAGACGATGACGAGGCCGGCGACGCCGAGCGCGAGGAGCGCGGCGGGGAAGAAATCGGCGAAGAAATCGCTGGTGTAGGTGTACGGTCCATCGAGCCCTACGAGCCCGGCGAAGATCGTCTCCAGGACGCCGCCAACGGTGAGCCCGGGCTCGACGTGGTCGCGCTCGAGCAGCAGCGAGGCGGTGCCGAACGCGAGCACCAGTGCCAGGTACGCCGGGACGAACAGGGCTGCTTGTAGCAGCGAGCCGGGGTCGGGCCGCGCCCGGAAGGCGGCGCGGAACCACACGAGCGCGATGACCATCGCGACGCCGTAGAGGACCGCGAGCGGGTGCGGCCCCTTGAGCACGTGCACGACGACGCCGACGGCGAACAGCGCGAGCGCCACCTCCCAGGCGCGCTCCTTGCGCCGGGCGAGCTGCGGTGCCACGAGCACGAGCGCCAGGCCCATGAGGACCGATGCCACATGGCCCGCGACGCGGCCGGAGTGCGTGAGCAGCGCCTCGCCGATGCCCAGCCGATCGTGGAACGCGGGCAGGAGCGGCAGCAGGTAGACGATGCCGCCGAGGGCCGTCAGCCAGCCCAGGAGGCGCACCGTGCCCGCGGAGTGCGCGAGCTCCCCCCGGCGAACCTCAACCGTGTGTGAACTGGGTTCATACGCCATGGACGTTCGCGGCGGTGCGGTCGGCGGTGGCGGTGGCGGGGGTGGCGGCTGCGCGCTCGGCACCGCGTCGGAGGCGAGCCCCCGCCTCGCCACGCGGCCCGCGAGCCCCGGCTCGGGCCGCATGGTCGGGAAGAGGATGACGTCGCGGATGGCCGGCGCGCTGGTGGCGAGCATCACGAGGCGGTCCAGCCCGATGCCCAGACCGCCGGTTGGCGGCAGCCCGTACTCGAGCGCGCGGATGTAGTCCTCGTCGATGTCCTCGGCCTCCTCGTCGCCGGCGGCCTTTGCCAGCGCCTCGGCCTCGAAGCGCGCCCGCTGGTCGACCGGGTCGTTGAGCTCGCTGTAGGCGTTTGCGAGCTCGCGCCCGGCCACGACCGCCTCGAAGCGCTCGACGAGGTCGGGAGCAGACCGCAAGTGGACCGAGAGTCATGTCGGCGGCCGGAACGCGCGACCCGACGAACCCAATGAACGCGACCGGGACGGCGAAGGCGCCGAGCGCCAGACCGCCACACATCGCGGGGTCCGGCGATCGCCGGACCCCGGGGCGCTTCAGCTCGTCGCGACCGCGGGCTGCGCCGACGGGGCGCCGACCGGCCGCTTCCCGAGCAGCAGCGCCGGCGCGGCGCTGGCCAGCACCGCCGCAGCGCACAGCGCGAAGCCGGCGTGGTAGGCGTCGAGGGCGTCCTCGGCTCCGCGCGGGGTGCCGACGACCGCGACGAGCAGGGCGACGCCGATCACCGCGCCGAGCTGGCGGGCGGTCGTGGCCAGCGCCATGCCGGTCGCGAAGCGGGTCGGCGGCAGGCCGGCCGCGCACGCGCCGATCAGCGTGGGCAGGCCCAGGCCGATGCCGGCGCCGCCGACGAGGCCCCATGGCAGCCACACGCCGAGGAAGTTCGGTTCGTCGCCGGCGGCGACGACGAGCCACACGAGCCCGGCCGCGAACGCCAGCGCGCCGGCGATCGCCGGCTGGCGCGGACCGCGCGCGCTCGCCC
>JBKPFJ010000042.1:0-6533 GCA_046728795.1 Actinomycetota bacterium
GACAGCGCTGCGCGCGCTCGCCGCCCGGATCGGCGCCGACGTCCCGAGCCAGGTGGACCCCGGCCACGCGCTCGTGACCGGCGTGGGCGAGCAGGTGGAGCCGGTGGGGCTGCCGCCGATGGCACTCGCCCTCGTGCCCTCGGGTCGGGGCCTGCGCACGGCCGACGTCTACGCCGAGTTCGACCGCTCCGGCGGCGGTCGCGGCGCGCTTGACCCGGATCGGCTCAGGGCGCTTGCCTCCGGGTCGCTCGACGAGCTCATCGCGGCCGTGGAGAACGACCTCGAGCCGGCCGCCCTCTCGCTGCGGCCGGAGCTCGCGCGGCCGCTGGCGGCCCTCCGCGAGCGCGGCGCGCGCGCGGCCGCGATCAGCGGCTCCGGTCCCACGGCCTTCGGCGTGTTCGGCGACCCGGCGCATGCCCGGGCCGCGGCGGAGCGCATCGACGGAGCGCTGGCCGTCGTGACCGAGGAGCGCGCGTGAGCGTCGGCCGCGTCGTGGCTGCGGTGGTCGCCGTCCTGATCGCCGCATACGTCGTGCGGCGGCGCGGGCGGCTCAGCGGTGAGAGGAAGTTCCTGCTGTTGCTCGGGGCCGTCGCCCTCGCCATCTACGCGAGCGGGGTGCTGTCGCTCCTGCCGGACCCAAAGAAGGTGATCGAGGACGTGGCCCAGGCCCTCGGCTCCTTCACGTACGTCCTCGTGGCGCTGTTCGCCTTTCTCGAGACCGGTGCCTTCATCGGCCTCGTGGCGCCCGGCGAGACAATCGTCATCGCCGGCGGGGTGATCGCCGGCCAGGGCGAGATCGAGCTGCTGCCGCTCATAGGGCTCGTGTGGCTCTGCGCGATGCTCGGCGACACCACGAGCTTCTTCATCGGGAGGCGGCTCGGGCGCGGGTTCCTGGAGCGGCATGGCCCAAAGGTCGGGCTCACCCACGCCCGGCTTCAGCAGGTCGACCGCTACTTCGACCGCCACGGCGGCAAGACCATCCTGATCGGCCGCTTCATCGGCCTGGTGCGCGCCGTGGCTCCGTTCATCGCGGGCTCGTCGGGCCTGCGCTACGGGCGCTTCTTGCCGTACAGCGTGGTGGGGACCGGGCTGTGGGCGACCGCCTTCTGCGTACTCGGCTACATCTTCTGGGAGTCCTTCGACCGGGTGGCCGAGATCGCGGGCCGCGCCGTGACCGCGTTCGGCATTGTCGCGGCGGTGGTGGTGGGCGTCGTCTGGATCGTCAGGCGCCTCCGCGACCCGGAGGAGCGCCGGCGGCTCTCGGCGTGGCTCGACCGCCAGGAGCGCCGGCCGCTCGTCGGCTGGCTCGTGCGCCTGGTCCGCCCCGTGGCCCGCGCCGCGGGTCCCCGCCTGCGCTTTCTCTGGCGGCGACTGACTCCCGGCGGTCTGGGGCTCGAGCTGACCACGGCGTTCGCGGTGGCGGGCACCGGGCTCTACGTGTTCGTGCTCTACACGGTGATCCTGGTCGGGGACCCGGGGCCGACCCCGTTCGATCGCGGGCTGCTCGACTTCGGCACGGACCTTCGCACCACGGCCCTCACGGACATCGCGAAGCTGGTGAGCGACCTCGGCGCCCTTCCCACCACGATCGGGCTCGTCATCGCGACGGCGGTGCTCCTCGTGGCCCGCGGTCGGACCGTCGAGGTCATCGCGCTGGTGGGCGGCTTCGCGCTCGTCTACATCGCGGTGCAGCTCGCCAAGGCCGGGGTCGATCGCCCCCGGCCCGAGGGCGCGCTCGTGGATACGAAGGGCTCCGCCTTCCCGAGCGGCCACGCCGCCTACGCCACCGCGTGGGTGGCGGCCGCGGTCACCGCCTCCGAAATGGTCGGCCTCCCCCGCCGGGCGGCGCTCGTCACCGCGGGTCTGGTGCTCACCGCGGCGGTCGGGCTCTCCCGCATCTACCTGCACGCCCACTTCTGGTCCGACGTCGCGGGAGGCTGGGGCCTCGGCTTCGGTCTCTTCGGGCTCTGCGCGATAGCCGCGCTGGTCGTCACGTACATCCGCAACAATGCGCGCGAGGCCGCATGAGCATCGACCTCAGCCCCACCGAGATCACCCTCGCGCTCGCCGCTGGCGTCGTGGGCGCGGGCTACATCGCCTTCATCCTCGTCCCGGCCTGGGAGGCCTACGGTCGGGTTTGGGAGAAGATCGCCGCGAGCTTCCTGACCCTATTCATCCTGGTCACCCTGCTCGGGATCGGGGCGGCGATCGGCCTTGCCATCGTCTGGTCCTACGACCGCTACGCCTAGCCGGCTGCAAACCTGCGTCCGGGCCGCTCACGTGCGTTCGCAGGCTTCGCGACCCTCTTCCTTGGCAGACTTCGTTTTCGCCGGCTAGGCCGGGCCTTCGCTTCTCCGCCCTCTCCCGTTCGCCCCTCGCGGAGCCTCGGCCACCGGTAGACGAGCCATGCCAGTGCCCCCCGGGCAGAACACGATCCAGGCCAGGACCGCGGCGGTGGGCGGAGCTAGGGCGGCGGACCGCGAGCAGCACGACGGAGATGCCGATGAGCAGTCGCCGGCCGCGCGGGCCGTGACGTTCATGGCGCACGTTCCGGCCACACCCGTGCCCGGCTCGCGCACGCCCCCGTAACATCAAATGCATGCCGGCGGCGCAGAAGCGCAGCGACGGCGCTGCCCTGGATTCGGCCTTCCTCGAGGCGTTCAACGAGGTCTCGGAGGCCGTCGAGTCGGGAGCGGGGCTCCCGGCGGTGACCCGAGCGGCAGGCCGCGCCCTCGAATCGAGCGTCATCGTGCTCGACTCCTCGAGCAGCGTGCTCGCCGTCGCGTGCGCCTCGCCGGAGGACGAGCGCGCGGTCATGTCCGGCGAGGCGGGAAGCGAGGCCGTCGAGCTGAAGGTCGCGGACGCCGCCGTCGGGCAGCTTCGCTTCCGGGCCCGGGGCGAGCGCCCGCCCCCGGCGCTGCTTCGGATGGTGGCGACCCTGATCGGCCTCGAGGTCGACCGGGCCCGCGCGCCGGAGCGGGCGAGCGAGGCGGCGGTGAGCGACTTCCTCGCCGACCTCCTCTCGCGGAAGGTCACCGACCGCGAGAACATCGTGGCCCGGGCCGAGGAGCTCGGCTGCGACCTCGCCGCGGGCGCGATCGTAATCATCGCCCGCGCGCGTCCGCAGCAGCCCGCGGAGGGGGACTGGCGCGCCCGGGTGCTCACCGTTGCCGAGCGCGGCGCCCGCGCCGTAGAGCGGAGCTCGCTGGCGGCGCTCGTCGAGCTGGGCCCGGGCGGCCCGGATCGCGAGCTCGTGATCCTCGTGCCCGGCACCCAGTCGGGCAGGCGCGCCGCGGGCGCCGTGGCCGGCGAGCTGGAGACCACGCTCGCGAACTACGTCGTCACGGTGGCCCGGAGCCGGCCCACGACCGACCCCGCCGACCTCCACCGCGCGGGCGCGGAGGCGCTCCTCGCGGCCAACGTCGCGGAGGCCCGGGCCCTAGCCTCTCTCTCCTTCGAGGAGACCGGGGCCTACCGCCTGCTGCTCCCCGCGATGAGCGAGGACCCCGCGGAGCTCCAACGCTTCCACGAGGAGACGGTGGCCCCCCTGGTGGATTACGACGAGCAGTACGAGACCGAGCTGGTCCGCACGCTCGAGTCCTTCCTCGACGCGGACGGCAACGTGGCCAAGACGGCGGAGAAGCTCTTCACTCACCGGCACACGATCCGCTACCGCCTGGACCGCGTCCGCGAGCTAACCGGCCTCGACGTCGGGTCAACGGACGGCCGCGAGCGCCTCTCGCTGGGCCTGAAGGCGATGCGGGTGCTCGGCATCGTCCCTCCGGGCGGCCCGGTCCGGGAGCCAGGCGCCGAGGCGGGGCGCGTGCCGAAGGAAGAGCGCGACCGCTAGGCGCCACCCAGCGACCGCCGGCCCTGCCGTCCCGCCGACCGTCGACTCAATCGGGCCGAGGCCGAGTAGGTCGACCGTCGGCGGGTCCGCCGGTGAGGTTGGGGGGGAGGGATTTGCACCCCCGTTCCCAGGACCAAAACCTGGTGTCCTGCTAGCTAGACGACCCCCCAAGTAACGCGGCCAGCATAGGCGCTCGCCGCCCGGCTGACACTAGGACTTGCGGCCGGCGACACGAGGGCACAGCCGTGGCCCTGGCGACGGTACGCTCCGCCCGGATGGCCCAGGGCTTCACCGCGCTCATCATGGCCGCCGGGAAGGGCACGCGGATGCGCTCGGCCGTGCCGAAGGTGCTGCATCCGGTCGCCGGTCGGCCCATGGTGGAGTGGGTCATCCGGGCGGCGCGGGAGGGGGGCGCGGATCGCGTGGTCTGCGTCACCCGGCCGGGAGATGGCGTCGGCGGGGGGTTGGGGGGCGGCGTGGAGGTCGTCGAGCAGAGCGAGGGTGAGGGGACGGGAGCCGCCGTGCTCGCCGCCCGGGAGGCGCTCGGCGACGGCACGGTGGCAATCCTGTCCGGCGATCATCCGCTCGTCTCGGGCGAGCTCGTTCTCGGGCTCGTCGAGGAGCACCGGCGACAGCACGCGACGGCCACACTGCTCACCACGGAGCAGCTCGACCCGAGGGGCTATGGCCGCGTGGTGCGCGCGGCGGACGGGTCTGTTGAGCGGATCGTCGAGACGAAGTACCCGGAGAACCTCCCGCCGGAGGTGCTGGCGATCCGCGAGGTGAACATCGGGACCTATGCCTTCGACGGTCCTAGGCTCCTCGCTTCGCTCCAACGGGTGGAAGAGGAGCATGGCGAGCGCTACCTGACGGCCGTCTTCCCGATCCTTCGCGAGGAGGGCGGGCGGATCGCGGCCCATCTCACGCACGACGGCCGAAGCGGCGTAGGGGTCAACGACCGCGCCGGGCTGATGGAGGCCGAGCGCCTGGCTCGTCGCCGCATCCTCGAGGAGCACGCCCGCGCGGGCGTCACGTTCCTCTCACCGGACTCGACGACAATCGACGCGGGCGTCGAGATCGGCGCCGACACCGTGGTCGGGCCCGGGGTGACGCTTCGGGGCGCAACGACCGTAGGAGGGGGCGCCGAGCTCGGGCCGCAGGTGACGGCCATCGACGCGCGGCTCGGCGACCGGGTCATCGTGGCCCACGCCTACCTCGTGGACTGCGAGGTGCGGGACCGGGCCTTGGTGGGGCCCTTCGCCTACCTGCGACCGGGCGCCGTGATCGGCGAGGACGCGAAGGTCGGGACATACGTCGAGGTGAAGAACTCCGAGATCGGACGCGGCGCGAAGGTCCCGCACCTGAGCTACATCGGCGACGCCGACGTGGGGGACGAGTCGAACATCGCCGCCGGCAACATCACGGCGAACTACGACGGCTTCCAGAAGCACCGCACGAAGATCGGAAAACGCGTGAATACGGGCGTTCACAACTCCTTCGTGGCGCCTGTGACCGTCGGTGACGGGGCGTATATTGGTGCCGGATCGGTGATCACCGAGGACGTCCCGGCGGGGGCGCTTGGGATCTCGAGACCCGAGCAGAAGAACATCGAGGGTTACGCGGAGCGCGCTGAAAGGAAGCACCGGACGTGAATCGCCCCATCACGACGGAAGCCGCACCGGCGCCCTCTACGAGCATCCCGGCCGGGTATGACAAGCGGCTCATGCTGGCGGTGGGCCGGTCGAGCAAGGAGCTCGGGGCCAAGATCGCCGAGCGCCTGCGGGTCGACCCGACGGACGCCGGGCTGAAGACCTTCTCGGACGGCGAGGTCTACTGCCGCTATCAGGAGTCGGTCCGCGGCGCGGACCTCTTCATCGTGCAGTCGATCTGCGGTTCCGAGCGCGAGGGGCTCACGGTCAACGACGCCCTCATGGAGCTGCTGCTGATGGTGCACGCCGCCAAGCACGCCTCGGCACACCGGATCATCGCCGTCGCCCCCTGGTACGGGTACTCCCGGCAGGACAAGAAGTCGGCGCCGCGCGAACCGATCAGCGCCCGCCTCGTCGCGGAGCTGCTCGAGGTGGCGGGCATCGACAGGCTCGTGACCATGGACCTTCATGCGGGCCAGGTGCAGGGGTTCTTCTCACGCACCGTCGACCACATGACGGCGATGCCCATCCTGACTCAGTACGTGCAGGATCGACTCCGCGGCGAGGACCTCGTGATGATCGCCCCCGACGCCGGCCGCGTGAAGCTCGTGCGCAGTTTCGCGCGCAAGGTGGGAGCGCCGTACGCGCTGATGGAGAAGGAGCGGCCCGCCCAGGGCGTCGCCGAGATCGGCCACGTGATCGGCGACGTGCACGGCAAGGTCGCCGTCATCGTGGACGACATCATCGACACGGGCGGAACGCTGTCGGCCGCCGCACAGACGGTGCTCGACGCGGGCGCGCAGCAGGTCTATGCGGTCGCCACGCACGGGGTCTTCTCGGGACGGGCCTTCGAGACGCTGTCAGCCTCCCCGCTGTCGGGCATCGTGGTCACCGACACCGTGCCGCTGCGCGACGGGGCGCCCGACCTGATCCGTCAGCTCACCTGCGCTGACATCCTCGAGGACTCGATCCGGCGCATCTTCACCGACGACTCGGTGTCGGAGATCTTCGCCGGCGAGAACCAGCTCTTCTGA
>JBKPFJ010000186.1:0-7367 GCA_046728795.1 Actinomycetota bacterium
CGATACTACGGCCGTGGGAACAGTTTGTAAAGATCGTCACGAAGTCAGCTAGCCTGCGATCGCGCCGGGGCACCGCGAGCGACGGCGGCGCCCCGATGGCGAGCTCAGCTGCTAAGCAGCCGACTGTGAATAGAGCAGCGAGCCGGGCGTCGTCAATGTCTCGCCCGTCTCGAGCAGCGTCTTTAGGCCTGAGAGGATCTGCGGCCAGCCGCCGTAGAGCTCGTCGTGAGCGTCCTCGCGCAGCTGGTCGTGGGTCACGGTCAGGCGGCACTCGCACGCGCGCGGTGGATCGGTGGGTAGCTGTGCGTAGGTTGCTGTGACCTAACCGCAACCCCGGGGTCGAGCACGGCTGTCCGTTACGGCCAACCAACGCCGGATGCGGGAGCCGAGGCGGTCAGTACTTGGCCGGTGCGCGGTCCAGTGGTCAGCCGCGCCATGTTGTCGTCGGGGCTGTCCGAAATCCGCCAGTCTGCCACAAGCATGAACAGCGTCTTGCGGTCCTCGCCTCCGAGCATGCAGGCGAAGCAGGGCATGTCGAGCTGCACACGCTCGAGCACCTCGCCGCCGTCGCACACCCGGCCGACGAGGTTCTCGCCGAACGAACCCACCCCCGTCCAGATCGCGCCGTCGGCATCCACGCAGATCCCATCGGGACCGACGCCGTCGGCCCAGACCCGCCGGTTCGACAGCCCGCCGTCGTCGGCGATGTCGAACGCAGTCAACGTCCGCGCATGGGACTCCGCGATGACGAGCGTCGAGTTGTCGTGCGTGACTGCCATTCCGTTCGGGAACGCGATGCCATCGGCTACCTGTCGCACGGACCCGTCGGGGGTAACCAGTGCGACGATTCCGGGGGGCTTTCCCTCAGCCGGCGCGAAGTCGTTGCCGCCGTTGACGTAGACGTTGCCGCGGCCGTCGACGACGATCTCGTTGAAACCGCTGACGCCCAGGGCGCTCAGGTCGGCGTGGCGGACCGTCGAACCGTCCGGTTCCACGCGCATCAGCCCTTCGCCCGTAACGAGCAGGCGATCGTCGGGAAGCCAGTCGATCGACCATCCGAGCCCCGGCGGGCCGTTGCCGACGACCTCGGCGTCGCCGTCCATGTCGACGGCGACGATCTCCTCCGCTCCCCAGTTGGCGAACCACAGACGCCCCTCGTGCCAGCGAGGCGACTCGCCGATCACGAGGCCTTCCAACAGGGTCTTTGCTTCGAGCGCCGATGGGTCTTCAGAAGACGTTCGGAACCTCCTCCGGTCGGCGGATCTTAGAACCAGGCACGAGGAAGAGTGGAGTCCTGACAGGTCGTGCGACGCGGCTCACGCATCTCGCGCAATGCACAAGTGACGGGCTCGAGCGAGTACCACGGCGCAGCGAAAGGAGTAGTAAGGACGGATCGGCCCTAAGGGGCGCGGCGTTTCGCACGCAGGGCGAGTCGGCCCAGCGCCCGCTGGACGGCGGGGGGTATGACAGGTAGGTAGAAGAAGTCCTCGGGGTAGCGCTGCATCAGCAGGGCGAGGTCGGTGAGGCGTGGGTTTCCTCGCCGGTCGAGTCGTCCCTCCGTCGAGAGCGCAAACAGCGCTCTGAAGAACTCTCCGACTCGGTGGGGAGGCCGGAACTCGGTGACGAAGCGCGCGCCGCCTCCTTCGACCTGAAAGGTGTGCGGCTTCCCGATCGGGACGGTGAGCGTCTCGCCTGGCGTCAGCAGCTGCGAGCCGCGAAGCCCCTGCCGGACCCTGATGGTGCCTCCCGGACGGCGAAGCGCTCCTCCTGGCGGAGATGGCGATGCAGGGGCCCTCCACTACCGCCACTCCCAGCCTCGACCTCCGCGCGCAGGATCTGCGGGCTCGATTCGAGCAGCACGGCGCGTAAGCGGAGCGCCGGGTTGACTATCTCCTCGCCTAGCGAGATCTCCGCCGCTTGCTCTGGCGGACTGCGCTCCACTGAGACCTCCGCACGTCCTAGGGGCCGAGCGTAGCGTCGACGTTACTGAGTCCGATCGCTGCCTGTTGCATGAGCCGTCTCGGAAGAGCGCGGCGCTCTGGGGATTACCACCACCCGCGGCTGGCTGCGACGAGGTCGGCACGGGCCAGTCTCCCTTGGCAGATCCGATGGCCATCTTCCGCTCAGCACTCGAAGCGGTGCACCCAGCTCGCCGCGGGCTTGTGCAACAGACCCCGGCCAGAGCGCACTGCTGCTTCTCGGGCAAAGGGGGCCGCGCGAATGGAGGATTAGGGGGCTCAGGTGAGCGACGCCACGATGCGCTGCCAGCGCTGCCGGGCGGGCCGGCGCATGCGGTACCGCGAACTAGAGTTCGGTGGTCGTGATCCTCGTCGTCGGTGCCACGGGCCAGGTTGGCTTCGCGGTGGTGCGTCGTCTCCGTGAGCTCGGCGAGGAGGTCGCCGCGCTGGTGCGGCCGAGCACCGACCCGGCGAGCGTCGCGGCAACAGGCGCCCGGATCGTGCCCGGCGACCTTCGCGATCCCGGCTCGATGGGCTCGGTCTGCGAGGGCGTGGACACTGTGGTGGCGACGGCTAACACGATCGTTCCGAGGCGTGGCGAGCGGGCGGACTTCGACGCGATCGCGCGCGGTTACGAAGCGCTCGGGCGGGTCGCCCGCGGCTCGGGTTGGCCGCCTCTTGTTCGTCTCGGTTCCGCGCGAGTTCATCGGTCGTGGGGCGCTCGACTTCGATGCAAAGGGACGCATCGAGGATCGACTCCGGGCGGAGGGGCCGCCGGTCACGGTCGTGCGCTCGTCGCCTTTCATGGAGTTGTGGCTGCCATGGCTCGGATCGCGGCTGCCGTTGCGCGGAGTCCAGCAGGCGACGATCGAGCGCGGCTTCTGGCTCGCTCGCCTGGCGGGCGCCGCCGGGCAGCGCAGCCTTGACCGCTTCGGTGTTGCTCTGCTTCCAGGAAACGGGACTGCCCGCCATGCGTTCATTGCGGTCGATGACGTCGCCGAGGCCCTGGTCGCCGCTGCGATGGGCGGCGAGGAGACCGCTGAAGAGCTCCGGCTCGGCGGGCCGGAGGTCCTCAGTTGGCGCGATGTGGCCGAGGTGTACGGGCGGGTGCTGAGCATCCGCGTACGCACGATCCGACAGCCGACTGCACCGTTTCGAGCGCTCGCAACCGCCACCCGCGCGGTCAGCCCCGCCGCCTCTCAAAATCTCGCCGCACAGACCTTGCTCGCCACCATCGACACCGCCTATCCGCCTGACGACGCGCGGCGCCTGCTCGGCCGAGAACCGACATCGGTGGAAGCGTTCCTGAGCCAGCGGTCCGCCGGCGGCTGAGCCATAGCGAAGCGACGGGCTTCCGCTATCGCGTGGAAGCAGGCGTCCGGACGGTTCCACGAGGTGCTGCTCGAGGCCCAGAGCTTCGAGGACCTGGCGGGCAGGTGGCAGGCCGCGATCCTCAAGGCGGAATCGCACGGCCGCGGCCGGGTGATCCCTGGCAGCTAACGGCAGCCCAGCCCGTCGCGCCAACGCGCGGCGGAGGCGCCCAGGAGGAACTACATCTAGGTGCCCCCAAGCGGCCACGGTTAACTCAGCGGACAAGAGCCGCTGCGGGTGCGGCCCATGGGCAAGCGCAGGGGGCGGTTCCGTTCGAGAACTCGATCGCGCGTTGCCGGTACTCGAAGTACGCATCGAGGGTTCCCGGCAGCGGCGACGCGGTGAAGCCCTCGAACGGCAGGGCGAACTTGACCGTGGAAGTGGTCTCGTTCACCAGGTCCTGCACGTGGAAGAACGATCCCGGGACCGCGCGCAAGGACGGTCGCGTCGTGCTGTACGAGGAGCGTGGCTCAGGGAGCCGGGGTCTGCGGGCCGACCGTCGGGCCGCCCACCACGGCGCTTCCGTTCAGCTCGAACCACACGGGATCGATCCGCAGCGTCCGCGGCTGTGTGTAGCCGCCCGCGCGCGCGTGGTAGATCAGCCAATCGCCCCCCTTGGGCCCCTTGATCGTCGAGCCGCCGCCTGTGCTGAGTACGCCGCCTGCCTCTTGGAGGATGGGGTTGAATCGCCACCTGGCGAAGGCGGGGAACGTGTTCGCGCCCATCGGCGAGCCGGCGGTGGCGTAGCCCATGCCGTAGGCGGCGCGGTAGTCGCCGCCCGAGTAGAAGAGGTAGTAGATCGAGCCCCGCTTCTCCATCCAGGGGCCCTCCACGATCTGCCCTTCCCAGGTGGTGGCATCGCCGCTGAAGAGTGGTTTGCGCGGACCCGACGCATGCAGCTTGTCTGTCGTGAGCGGGATGACGGAGACGGTCGGCCGCAGTGGACAGGCGAGGTGGGGCGAGACCCGGGCGCAGAAGCGGTCCGTCGAAACGTACAGGTAGGTGCGTCCGTCGGTGTCCACGAACGGCGCCGGATCAATGTTGCTGTAGCCGCCGTCGTCGCCGCAGCCCGGCGGGCGGCCGCTCTGGTCCACGGTCCCGTCCGAACTGGTCAGCGGGCCCGTGTCGCTGAACGGTCCGCCGGGCGCAGGCGACACGGCCACGCCCACGCAGTGCGTCGGCGGCGCCAGCGTGCCGTCGTGAAGGCCCACGTAGTAGAGGTAGTAGCAGGGCCCGGCCTCCCTGCCCGGACAGGGCCCTGAGTCGCGCAGCACGCTCGGCGCCCAGGGGTGCGAGTCGCCGGTCGGCACGACCCAGGCGGGCCGGCTCGCCAGTGCCGTCCCGGCCTCCCTCCAGGTGATCAGGTCCCTGGAGCGGAGTATCGGGAACAGGCTTCCCGTGTGGTATGCGTAGTAGTCGTTCGGGCCCGCCGCGAGCGCCATGGGGTCCGGCGCCGAGAGCCCGAAGACCGGGTTCTGGTAGCTGCCCTGCTTGCGCCTGAAGTAGACGATCATTCCCGCGTTGCCGGTGCCCTGGCGCGTGTTCGCGGGGAGCGCGTTGAGGCTGAATCCCCACTCCGGTGTGGCCGGGCTTAGGCTCGCCCCGATCGAGGCCAGGCATCGTGTGAGATTGAGCGTGAACCTCAGCGTTCTCCCGCGGGCGGGCCGGTCGCCGGTCGAGTCCTTCAACGCGAACGGACCGAAGCCGGGCGCTCTGGTGCGGGAAGGGGCCAGCTTCGGATCGGTCTCGGAGTAGGCGTCCTTCGGGCACGCCGGCCCGGGCCTCGGCTGGCCATCGTCGCCGAGCCCGACGATGTTCGCGGTGTAGAGCTCCTGGCCGATGTCCGTCCACCTGCCCCTCTCTCCGGGTATGGGCCTGCGTTGGGGCCGCCAGAAGGTCAGCGTCACCTCGACGTCGGAGTCGCGGTCGGGCCCATCGGCGACCGGGAAGCCGTTGAGCCGGTTCCCCCGGGCGCGGGGCGCGGCCGGGTAGGACGGCCGGGCCGAGTCACCGGCCTCGTCGCGGTAGGAGGAGAGTGCCGGCACGCTGCTATAGACGTACTGCAGGGTGCCCGTGAATGCGGCCTTCCTGCCGCCGATCATCGCGCGCTCGATCAGCAGGTCGCCGGTACGCACCCGGCGGCTGCCGACCCCGGGAAGAAGCCGCACGCGGTACCTCGAACCGCCCGCACGAGCATCCGCACGGACCGTCGCCCGGTCGAGCGCGCCGAAGCCATCTCCGTCAGCGTCGCAGCAGGAGGGGAACGGCACGCCGAAGACGGGCGTGTCGAACAGGATCTTCCGTCCGCTGCTGGCCTTCCGGCGACAGTAGACGAGGCCAGTCTCGGGATCGCCGCAATCGAGCTCGACGGCGGTGCCGGGATCGGCTCGGACGCCTACGCCTCCCAAGTCAAGGCTTCCGGAGCCCGCGAGGGCCGCGTCGATCTGCTCGCCGCTCAGGCCCGCTGCGTTCGCGTTCACCGCGCGGGATAGCTCGAGCGTGAGGTGGGAGACACCCCCGACAGAAGGCGTGCGCGCCGATCCGCCGACCGATAGGTCGAGGCTGTCGAGGATCAGGTCGCCGTCGTCATCGATGTCGAGCGGGTCGGGGATACCGTCCAGATCGAGATCGCCGCGCACCCGCTCGCGCGGCGGCTTCGAGCGCACGCGCCCGAAGCGCCCCGCCCCGATCGGGACGCCCTTCCTCGCGCGGGCGTAGCGCCTCCCGTCGATCCACCTCGTCGGGAACCGCTTCGCGACCTTGGCGTAGCCGCGACGAACCTTGATCCGGCCGAGCCTGGCGCCCGCCCTGACACCCACGATCGCGCGCTTGCCCTTGCGCTCGCGGCCGATCACGATCGGGCCGCCGTACCTGCCACTCCTCTTCCGCAGCTGCAGCGTGACCCGCTCCGCCGGCGGCCGCAGCCTGAAACGGCGTCGGTGGACCCGCACCGACGTCGCCGTGCCGCCTGCCGCCAACGCGATCACGGTGTAGCCGCGCTTGCTCAGCGTGCCACCGATGCGCCTGGGCGCGGCCGCCGCAGGCGCGCTCACAGCGAGCAGCGCAAGGACGACCGCCACGAAACAGGCGCCCGCCCGGATCAGCGCGCCGTGGTCGTAGACCCGCCCAGTGACGACCACCGATGCCAATCCGCAAGATTAACCGCTGTGAGCCAACGCGGAGCGCCCGCGGGGGTTGCTGGCGTCCCCGGTCACCAACAAGCCAATCGGCGATCGACGGCTAAGACTTCTTGACGCGCTCGGCATGGGCCACGTCTACATGGAAACGGGCGCGCCTCGCGTCTCGGGGACCCAGGCGTCCCGCGGAGCTCGGCCGCCGTGCAACCGTTGGCGGCCAGGAGGACATGATCATCGATGTCGCGGCGGAGATGGCTGCCAGGCCAGACGCCAAGCGCTTGGGCCGGTGAGCTGACAGCTCGTGGCTGTCAAAAGGACCCTGATACCTCGCCCGGAACCTCACACCGACGACCCGCGACGAACAGCGCTTATCGCGCATCGCGAGAGCGAACGGGGGTGGGCGTGATCCCTATGCGCCGAATGCGATCACGGGGGGTGCCAAAAGCAACACTGGCTCAGCTCTGACCCGACTTTTCTCTTGGACTCGCAAGTCTCGCTCTTTGCGAAGATTGCGTGGTGTCGGACTACCGTATGCAGGCCCATCTTGATGCGCCGCCGGATGAGGTCTGGGCGCTCGTCGGAAACCCTGCCACCTACCCTCAGTGGTGGCCGATTGCGATAGAGATTCGCGGCGAGACGTTCGACGTCGGCGACGTGTATACGCAGGTGCTGGCGACGTTCGCTGGGCGGCGATTGGAGTACACCCGAATCATCGACCGGCGCGCGACGAGCTCAAGGAACTGAGGTGGAGTTGCCCGACGACGGGCGGCTTCCAGCGCTGGCTGTTGACGGCCGCACAAGGCGGCACGTTCGTGGACATGGAGATGGGACTCCACCCGCCCGCGCTCCGGTACCGGCTGTTCGACAAGTCAGTCGGGCGCTGGTTCATGAAGCGTTGGGC
>JBKPFJ010000208.1:0-9798 GCA_046728795.1 Actinomycetota bacterium
CCGGCAGAGCGCCTACGAGTGGGCGGCACTGCTCCGCGAGCACGGCGCCGAGCGGATCGACATCGTCCATCGGCACGACGTGCCGCGTTTCGAGCGGGTGTCGTGGGAGTTCGTCGATGAGCACGTGGAGAGGACGCTCAAAGTACGCGGTTACTGGCGCAACCTTGCGAAGGCGCAGCAGGAGGCGATCGCCCGGCGATTCTGGGAGGTTGGCCGCCTCAGGCTCGAATACTGGCTCGCGCTTCGTTTCGGGGGCGGAATTCATCGCCGGCCGGGACCGAGGTCGTCGAGGTACAGCCGCTTGGTCACGCAGTGAGCTGCGGTTCAGCATGTCGAGCTCCGAGCGCCTGGCCGTGGACCGGGTCATCTTCGCATCCGGGTATCGGGCCGACCTGGTCCCGCGCAGTCCTGCAGCGCGGCCAGGCGGGCTCGCCCAGGCCGGCCTGCGAAGCTATCTCGCAGATGAAGCAGCTTCCACTCGCCTGCTCGCTCCCCGCCCCAGAGCTCGCCGCGCGGCGACGCGAGATCGCCGAGCTCACCGCGCGGGCGCTGCTCGCTCGCGCCGTCATTCCTGGCGGCGTCCGAGCCCGCCTTCGGGGCGGCGCCGAGGTCGAGCTTGCCCTACGACGTTTGATCGAGTTGGAGGGCGAGTGCTGCCCGTTCCTCGACTTCGCGCTCGACCGCGAGGGCGATGAGCTGGTCCTCGAGGTGGTGGCTCCGGCGGGCGGCGAGGGCGCCGCGCGCGAACTGCTCGGCTGACGCCAGAACATCGCGAGTATTGGCCCGGTGCTCGACCTGCTCGTCCTGGTCGCGGGGGTGGCGCTGGTCGTTGCGGGGGCCGAGCTGTTCTTCGAGGCGCTGCTCGGCCTGGCCCGCCGGCTGGGCGTGCCGGCCTTCACGCTCACCGCGCTCGTCTCCGGCTTCGAGGTGGAGAACTTGGCGGCGGGCATCGCGGCCAACGCCCATGGCCTGGGCGGGGCGGCGGCGGGGACCTTCCTGGGCGGCACCACCTTCCTCGCACTCGGCGTCGCGGGGCTCGGCGCACTGATCCGCCCGCTGCGCGCCTCGCTACCGCGAGCGCTCCTGCTCTGGACGGCCGCCGCTCCGCTTCCGCTCGCCGCGCTGGCCCTCGACGGTCGCCTCTCCCGGCTGGACGGCGCGCTGCTGCTGGGATGGTTCGCGCTCGAGATGGCCGGGATCGCGCGCGCCGCGCGGGAACTCCTCGTCGAACCTGGCGGGGAGCGGGTGCCCTTCGCCGCCGTCCGGGCGCTCGCCGGTCTGGCCACGCTCACCGTTGGCGGCGACCTCCTCGGGCGGGGGCTACGCGACGTCACCCAGCGCTTCGGGATCTCGCCCACGCTGCTCGGCAACACGGCGCTGGCCGCTGCGGTCGAGGCCGAGGAGGTGGCCCGGGTCGCGGTCCCGGCGCGGCGCGGCCGGGGCGATGTGGCGCTCGCGAACGTGGTGGGCACCATCGTGCACTTCGCCGCCTTCAACGCCGGACTGATCGCGCTCGTGAAACCCATCGAGCTCGACCACGCGAGCACCCGCCTTCACCTGCCGGCGGCGGTGGGCGCGACGCTCGTGCTTTGCGCCCTCCTCGCCCGTGGGCGGGGCCTGGGGCGGGCCGATGGCGCGCTGCTCCTCCTGCTGTACGTGGCGTACGTGGCCGTGGCGGTCGCCACCGCCTGAGACATCCCCTCCGGGGTGAGCTCCGCTCCCTCCACGGGTCCACTCCGGTTACCCAGACGGCGGGACGCAAGATCGTCACCTCGGTCGACGACGCCGGGGGCCCGGGGCGTGATGGTGGGGCGAACGAGATAGCGACCGCGTACCGGCCCTCCGGAACGCCCGGACGAAGGAGAAGCAGATGGCATACACAGGTCAGGTCATCGAGAACCCGATCAGCGGCGAGCGGATCACCTTCCGCCGGACCGCGGCGGACACGAACGGCGAGCTGCTCGAGATCGAGCTCGAGCTCACCCCCGACGGGCATGTCCCCGGCAAGCACGTGCACCCCGAGCAGCAGGAGCGCTTCGAGGTGCGAAGCGGCCGCATGAGCTTCGAGCTCGGCCGGGAAACGATCGTCGCCGAGGCCGGCGACACGGTCGTGGTGCCCGCCGGCAAGGCCCACACGTTCGAGAACGCCGGCGACGGGCCGGCCCACGCCCGCGTCCAGGTGACTCCGGCGCTCAGGATGGAGCAACTCTTCGAGACCTCCATCGAGCTTGCCCGCAGCGGCCGCACCACCAGCAAGGGCCTTCCGAAGCCGCTGGACCTCGCGCTGTTCACCCGCGAGTTCGCGCGCGAGGTACAGGGCGCCTTCCCTCCGGTTTGGGTGCAGCGGGCGACGCTCGCCCCGCTCGCGTGGCTGGCGAGGAAACGCGGCCTCGCCGAGCGCTACGAGCGGCCGCGGCCGGCGTACGCCTGAGCGGGCACCACCTCGCCCCGCTCCGAACGGGCGCCCCCCGGGCGCCCGTTCGCCGCCCCGCCCGAGGTCTCGATGATCACCCGGCAAGGCCGCTTGCTCAGCAGGTAGGTAGCAGTAGGCCCGAAGGCGTGCTCCCGAGGCGGCGCGTGGTCGGTGTCGAGGTAGACGACCTCGGAGTTCCGGTGGCGCGCCTCCTCCACGAGCGCGGCGCCGACGTTGCGGGTGCGCACGATGCCCGTGCGGATCTTCAGCTTCCGGTCGCGGGCCTGGATACGCGCCGTGTCGAGCACCCTCCGCGCCGTGGCCTCCTCCTCCTCGAGGCCGGCGTCGAGCGAGAGCTGGCTCGGCACCTCGATCACGTAGAGCGCGTCCACGGTGGCGTCCTCGCCCGCCAGCAGCGCGGCCCTGCGAAGCGCCTCGCCGCTCACGTCGGTGCCGAACACCGGCACGAGCGCCGACCCGTAGGCGAGCTCCCTGAAGCCGGCCGGCGCGGCCTTGCGCTCGATGCGCGCGACCTCCCGGGGGTCCAGGCCGATCCGGCGGCGGTAGACGAAGTAAGCGATCAGGCCCACCACCATCCACGCCACGCCGACCGTACGCGCCTCCTGGTGGAGCACCACCACGGAGACCCATGCGGTGAACGTCCCGAGCCCGCCCAGCACCGCCGCGAGCGGCAGCGACCGCCCCCGGAAGGGGACGTTCCAGGGCACTCGATACGGCCTGTGCCGATCCGGTTCCTTGAAGCGCAGCGCCACCACCGCGACGTGGGCGGTCGTGAACGAGAGCATCGCGCCGAAGCTGTAGAGGTTGCCGAGGAAGTCGGTCTGGCCGGGAATGAGCAGCACGCAGGCGAGCGCGGAGAAGAAGACGATCGTGAACCAGGGCGTGCGGTAGCGGGAGTGCACCCGGGCGAAGGCGAGCGGCAGCTGGCGGTGCTCGGCGAGCGACCATGAGAGCCGGGAGATGCCGATCAGCCCCGCGTTCGTCGCGATCACGAGGATCGTCGCGGCCAGGACGCCGACGTAGTAGCGGAAGGCCGTGTGGAGCGTCTCGCCGAGCGGCAGCGCGGAGACGATCCCCAGCACCGGGTCCTCCTTGTAGGTCGTGCCCAGCGCCGTCGTGAAATGCCCCGCCGCATCCTTCGTCACCGGCAGCGCGACCAGCGAGATGATCGAGATGCCCGCGAAGATGCCGAGCACCGCCAGGAGGACGAGGTTCACCGTCCGCGGCACGTCGTCGTCCGGGTCGCGCGCCTCCTCGGCCATGTTCGAGACCGTCTCGATCCCGGTGTAGGCCACCATCGAGATCGAGAGGGCGAAGATCACCTCGCTCCAGGTGGGCGCCACGCCGAGGTGCACCTGGTTCACGAGCGTGGACGGCTTGAAGATCAGGAGGACACCCAGCACGATCAGCGCCAGCTGGGTGAGGAGGTCCGTGACGGCCAGGAAGATGTTGAGCCTCGCTGACTCGCGCAGGCCGCGCACGTTGAGCGCCGCGAGCACCGCCACCACCACGATTCCCCCGATCACGTCACCGGGCCCGTGGCGCAGAGCCGGGAAGAACGCGCCGAGGTAGTGCGGCACGAAGAATGCCGAGATGGCGATCGTGATGATGTAGTCGAGCGTCAGCGCCCAGCCCGCGAAGAACGAGGCGACCTCGTTGAAGGCGTGGCGGGCAAACGACGACGAGCCGCCCGCCTCCGGGAACATCGAGGCACCCTCGGCATAGGTCTTGGCGGTGAGGGCGAAGAGCCCTCCGGCCAGGATGAAGACGAGCGGAGTCAGTCCGAGGGCGTGCGCGGCGACCAGCCCGAGTGCGTAGTAGATCGACGAGCCCACGTTGCCATAGGCGGTGGCGAACAATCCGGGCACGCCGACCGTTCGGCGGAGGCCCCGCTCAGTGGCTCGGGCCATGTACTCGACGCTAGGCCCGAGTCCGTGAAGCCCGCGTCAAGATCGTCGAGGCCGGCATGAAGGTTTCGCAAAGACCGTCGCGGGTGCGGGACCATGTGCACATGCCGAGATTGGGCTCGCGTTGGACGACCGGGCTGGCCGTAGCGGTCGCCGCGGTCGCTGCGATCACCGGCCTCATATTCGGGCTCCGCGAGTTCATGCCGGTGGTCTCCACCGGCGTCGTCTACCTGCTGGCGGTGCTGCTCGTCTCGACTTACTGGGGCATGTGGATGGGCCTGCTGACGGGCCTCTTGAGTGCGGCCGCCTTCAACTGGTTCCACATCCCGCCGACCGGGCGCTTCTCGATCGCAGAGGGTGAGAACTGGGTCGCCCTCGCGATCTTCTTCGTCGCCGCCGTCGTGACCAGCACGCTTGCGGAGTCGGCGCGAGCCCGCGCGGCGGAGGCGGTGGCGCGCCGGCGCGAGGCCGACCTGTCCGCGGAGATGGCTCGCCTGCTGCTCGGCGGGTCCGACCTCGAGGGGTCGCTGCGGGTGCTCGGGCGCCTCATTGCCGACGCCTACGGGCTCGGCTCCGTCACGATCGTCATGGCGTGGGTCGACGGCGACGAGCGCCGCCGCGCCATACCCCTGATCGTGGGCGGCGACCGCGTGGGCACGGTGCTCGTCCCGCGCGACGCGGACCGGCGCGTGCTCGACGCCCTCCGGGAGCGGATCGTTCCCTCGCTCGAGACGCTCGCGGCGGCCGCGCGCGAGCGGGAGCGCCTGCAATCCCAGGTCATCGAGACCGAGACGCTCCGGCGCAGCGACGTCGCGAAGACCACGCTGTTGCGGTCGGTCTCCCACGACCTCCGCTCGCCCCTGACCGCCATCACGACAGCCGCCGCCGGACTCCTCTCCGACACGCTCTCGGAGGAGGAGCGGCGCGAGCTCGGAGCGGTGGTGGCAAGCGAGAGCAGCCGGCTCGCGCGACTCGTGGACAATCTGCTCGACCTCTCCCGCCTCCAGTCGGGGGGCGCGGATCCCCGTGCCGACTGGAGCTCGCTCGAGGAGGTGGTGCGCTCCGCGGCCGACTCGGTGCCGGCGCCGCCGGGTGGCTTCGATCTCGAGCTGGATGCGGACCTGCCACTGCTGAGACTGGACGCGGCGCAGCTCGAGCGCGCACTCGCGAACATTCTCGAGAACTCGAGCCGCCACGCCGGTACCGAGCCGGTGACGGTTCGTGCCCACGCGTCGGATCGCATGGTCACGCTCCGGATCGGCGACCGCGGCCCGGGCATCCCGCGCGAGGAGCTCGAGCGGATCTTCGAGCCGTTCCATCGCGCGCCCGCGGAGACGGGAGGCGGCTCGGGACTCGGGCTCGCCATCGCGCGCGGCTTCGTGGAGGCGAACGGTGGCCGGCTGCGCGCGGAGTCCGTGCCCGGCGAGGGGTCGACCTTCGTCCTCCAGCTTCCGGTGCCCGCGCAGGACCGCGCCCCGGCGGAGCAGCGATTCGCGTGAACCGTGCGGGCCGGATCCTGGTCTGCGACGACGAGCCCCAGATCCTGCGCGCGCTGCGGGTGATCCTGCGCGACAACGGCTTCGAGGTGGTGCCCGCCGGCACGGCCCAGGAGGCTCTCGACGCCGTGGCGGTGCGGCCGCCCGACGCCGCGATCGTCGACCTGATCCTCCCCGACGGGGACGGCGTCCAGGTCTGCCGCTCGATTCGCGAATGGAGCGACATGCCGATCCTCGTGCTCTCCGCGGTAGGCGACGAGGCCGAGAAGGTGCGAGCGCTCGACGCCGGGGCAGACGACTACGTGACCAAGCCCTTCGGACCATCGGAGCTCGTAGCCCGGCTGAACGCCGCGCTGCGGCGTGCGCGTCCCACGGAGGCCGAGGAACCGGTGCTGGACGCCGATGGGCTCCGGATCGACCTGCCAGCCCGGTTGGTCACCCGCGCGGGCGAGGAGGTGCACCTCACGCCGATCGAGTTCGACCTGCTCCGAACGCTGGTGCGTAACCGGGGCCGGCTGATGACGCACCGCTCCCTGCTCCGCGAGGTCTGGGGCCAGGGCTACGAGGACGACACTCAGGTCCTGCGCGTGCACATCGCGAACCTGCGCCGGAAGATCGAGGCCGAACCGGGCAGCCCGGAGCTCATAAGGACGGATCCGGGCGTCGGCTATCGCTTCAGCGCCTAGCGCTTCACGCGATCTTTAGCGGTCGGCGGCGCATCTTGATGCCCGCTTGACGAGGATGCGACGACACTCAGAGGCGGAGATGACCGCGCTGGGCCTCCGCACCTGGATTCACCGCTACGAGCTCGATCGCCAGCTCGGCGAGGGCGCGGACCCGCGCGCCTCCCGCGAGCTCGGGCGACGTGCGCAGAAGCTCACCTCGCGCCGCGAACGCCACGGCCTGGCCGTAGCGCTCGGGCGGGCAATCCGGGCGGCCGAGGACCCGCCGCTCATCAGCGCGGCCGCTCCGGTCGATCGCGCCGCCGTGCTCGGCGCGCGCGAGCTCCTGATGGAGCTCGCCCACGATCTGGAGACGGTCGACTGCGCGCCGCCGCGCGCCGTCGCCCTCGTCGAGTGCCTGCTCTCCGACGGGGACTCCCCGCTCTACCGCTCGACGCGGACGAACGAGCTCAAGGCGGAGCTCCTCAGGGCGCGGGCCGCCCTCCTGCTTCCCTGACCGCGCCGTCCCGGCTGGCCGGCCAGCACGGGCGCCCCGCGGTCGTCATGATCCCGGCCCGTCAAACCGGACAAGGAGATGGCCAGTGGGAGTTCTCGACGGGAAGGCGGCGATCGTCACGGGCTCGGCACGCGGGATCGGCCGCGCGACGGCCGAGCTGCTCGCGGCGGAGGGGGCGCGCGTGCTGATCAACGACCTGGACGAAAACCTGGCCGAGCAGGCCGCCGCCGAGATCAAGGGGGAGACCACCGTTTTCGGCGGCGACCTCACGAAGGAGGGCGTGCCGGATCAGCTCGTCCAGAAGGCCGCCGACGAGTTCGGCCGGCTCGACATCGTGGTCAACAATGCCGGCTACACCTGGGACGGGCCGATCCACAAGATGTCCGACGAGCAGTTCCAGGCGATGATCGACATCCACAACGTGGTGCCCTTCCGCGTCCTGCGCGCGGCGGCGCCGCATCTCCGCGAGCCGGCCAAGAAGGAGCGCGAGGAGGGCCGCGAGGTCTTCCGCAAGGTGGTCAACGTCTCGTCCGTGTCCGGGACGATGGGCAACGCGGGCCAGGCCAACTACGCGTCCGGCAAGGCGGGCGTCGTGGGAATGACGAAGACGCTCGCCAAGGAGTGGGGGCAGTTCAAGATCAACGTGAACGCGGTGGCCTTCGGCTTCGTCGAGACGCGTCTCACGGCCGCGAAGGAAGAGGGCGGCACCTTCGAGAAGGACGGCGAGGAGATCAAGCTCGGAATCCCGGAGCAGATGCGCCAGATGGCCTCGATGATGATCCCGCTGGGCCGTCCCGCGTCGCCGCAGGAGGCGGCCGGGCCGGTCTTCTTCCTCTGCTCGCCGTGGTCCAACTACGTGCACGGCCAGGTGCTGAACGTGACCGGCGGGCAGTTCGGCGGCATGACGACGTGAGACGCCGGGCGCGGCCGCCCTGGCCCGGGCCAGCGCTATAGCGCTTCCGCTACTGCGCCCGGCGAATCGTGTAGGTCAGCTCGTACACGTCGTTGCCTTGTACGCCGTCGAAGAAGGTGATCCGGCCCGTTCGGGGGGAGAAGACGGTGGCGCGCGACTTCGAGGTGTGCGTGCCGAGCGCCGCTGCCGCGGAGCGGTAGCGGTCGAGGATGGTACCCGGGTCGTCGTTGTTGTGGGAGCTGATCTTCGACTCGGTCGGATTGAAGGGACACGGTTTCGTTCTCGGCACGAAATGGCCCAGGATCACCACTCCGCTCGGACCGTCGCACTCGCGGCCCATCACGAAGAGGTGCAGCCCCCGCCCGCGCTGCACCGTGATACGGATCCTCCGGTTGACGTCGATCAGCATGTTGTCCCTGGCGTTGAAGAGCGACGGCTCCCAGCGGTTCAGACGCTTCCAGTAGCCGTTCAGCTCGAGATACAGCGCAATATGCTCGCCGGCCGGGTCGGCGCCGCCCTCGCTCGGGTCGGGGTCCGCCCGCTTGACGAGCAGCCTGCGGAACGTGACCTTGAGCCTCGTCGCGGCCGGTCTGACCCTCGCCCAGCGCCCGAAGTACGACTTGCCCCATCTGAGATCCCGCGTGCGGGGCGTCACCTTGATACGAAAGCCGCCCTTGATTCGACGGATCCGCTCGCGGGCGCGGCCGACGTGCCGCCTGATGACCGAGCGCAGCACGAGCTTCGATGCGCCCGCCGGTCGCCTCGGCGCAGGCACCATGAAGGTGTAGGAGCGGGCAAGCCTCTGACGGAAGCTGGCCGCATCGTGGCTGAATTCGCGTGGTGCGTTGGCCGCGCAGGGTTGGAAGCCCGGGCCGTAGGTGCCGTCCGGATGCGGCTGCATGCGGCGCGCGCACTCCTCGTTGACGTGCGCGAACGTCCCATGGCTCGAGATGTAGGCGTCGGTTTCCCGTTCGCCCGCGCGCGCGCGGGCGCCGTTCCTGCGGGTCACGGCGATCGCGTTGAGGGGATGAAACTCGGTGCGCTCTCCGGTCACGCGACCGGCCGTCGTGAAGTGGAAGCAGTCCCAGATCCATGAGCCCCACAGCGCGGTGCGGTCGCCGTCGCTCGGCCAGGCGAACTTAGGCAGGCTCCCCTCCTCCCACTCGTAGTGCAGGCGCCCGTACTCCTCCGCCTCGTCCTTCACCCGGCCCCCGAAGTTGTTGGTACCGGCGGCCTTGCTTCCGGCGAGGAGATACCGGTAGCTCCTGTCGGGCACTAGGTTCCCGTTGAAGTCGTACCAGTCGTGTGTCCCGGGCTGGTCGACGGAGGCCGGATGTGGCACGCGCGTCACACCGCGGGCGAAGTGCACGCGCGTGTCGTGGTTGACGTAGACCCACTCCGCCGAGTTGACAAGTGTCTCGTTGATGAGGCTCGGTCGCTGGCAGCCGTCCCTGAGCGCCTGGTCGCGATCCGTCGGGTGGGTGTGGGACGTGGCGCTCGCCGAGCCAGCGGTCACGAGGGGTCCGAGGACCAGTAGCGCGGCCATCGCTTGCAGGAGCCTCGTCATCTGCCGGGCGACACCCTATATGGCTGTCTCCCCGGCCCGAACGCCTCGGGTCTCGACGAGCCCGACCCGGACGGCTAGACCGGACCCCCCTGTCGCATCTCGTTGGGCTAATCCGTCCGGGTGAGGTGCCAGCCTCGGCGCATGCCGAGGGAGAGCGCGGCGCGGTTGACGTGCCCGCGGCCTGAGCACGCCCGCTCGCGAGTGAAGCTCGACGGCAGGTACGGCCGACCGGGCCATCGGCGTCAGCGCTACCGGTGCACGCCTAGCGAGGGCAGATCGCACGTGTTCACCGAGCTGTTGCC
>JBKPFJ010000205.1:0-5622 GCA_046728795.1 Actinomycetota bacterium
GCCTTGACACGGGGGGCCTGCACAGATAAGCAGCAGCGCGCCGGTCGATCGGCCTCATCCGTGCGCACCGCTCAGTTGCATGGAACGCGATAGCGGCCGCATGACTGCTGCTCTTTACGGATGCAGGAGCGCGGTGGGGACCGATTACGCGCGGGCGGACGCCTGGCCCTCGTCCAAACCAGGCGCGCGAGAGGCGGCGAGCCGGGCGCTCGCTTGGTGTATCTGAGCGGAAGAGGCGACCTGTGTCCCGTTTGGGGATCCTCTACTGCAACTCGAGCGTGGAGGCGCGACAGCGCGGCGGTGCAAGCCGGCCGGGGGCTGCCACGCGACGAGCGTGTCGCCGAGGGTGTCGCCCGGCGTGGTGACGGCCATCGTGGTGCGGCGGACTCCTCGAGCTGGAGCGCGAACTCGGCGACGCCGACCGGTCTCGCTCTGAGGACAGTGGCCGTCGTCCCAAACGGTCCGCGCTGAGCGTGAGGTGAGGCGGCCCCCGGGGGCCGGTTGATGTCCTGACGTCGTGGTGGCGGCGCCAATCGGCGAGAGGTAGTTTCGTCGCCCGCGCTCGCCCCAGGAGGTTCAGCATGGTGTCCGCTTCGCCCGCGGCACGGTCCGCCCGCACGACCCCGGTTACGCCGGCCGTGCGCGTCGTTGTGGCGGCGCTTGCCGCGCTGGGCCTCGCCCTTGCCGGGACCGCCAGGGCGGACGCCCAGACGGTAGTGTCGTTGACCTTCGACGACACACTGTCGAGCCAGTATCAGATCCGCTCAACGCTATCGGGCCATGCCATGCACGCGACGTTCTTCGTCAATAGCGGGCGGGTCGACACCTCCGGCTACATGACCAAGACCAAGCTGCTGGCGTTGCAGTCGGACGGCAACGAGATCGCCGGACACACCGTCAATCACATCGACCTGGCGACCGTGGACGCCGACGAGCGCGCCCGTCAGGTGTGCGACGACCGCGACACCCTGCTCGGCTGGGGCTTCACCATCACCAATTTCGCGTATCCGTTCGGCCTCAACGACCCGGCACTCGAGCAGGTGCCGCCCGCCTGCGGGTACGACGCGGCACGCAACAACACCGGCATCGGCGCCGCCGGACCGGCGGCGGAGACGATCCCGCCCGCCGACCGCTTCGCCATCCGGACGGTCGCGGAGGTCGTCTCCACGACGACCCTCGCCGACCTGCAGCAGGCGGTCACGAGCGCCGAAGCCGCCGGCGGGGGCTGGGTGATGTTCGTGTTCCACAACGTCTGCGACGAATGCGGCACGTATGCAGTGAGCCCGTCCGTCCTGACCGCGTTCCTGGACTGGCTGCAGGCGCGGGCGGCGACGGGAACGGTCGTCGGGACCCTACGAGACGTGATCGGAGGGCCAGTGCAGCCGGCGGTCGCCGGGCCGCCGTTGCCGCCCGTGCGCAGCGGCAACATGGTCAGCGACCCCGGGCTGGAGGCCGACGCGAACGCCGACGGATTCCCGGACTGCTGGCGGGCGAACGCCTGGGGAACCAACGCGGCCACCTGGCGGCGGCTCACGGGCACCAACGCGCACAGCGGCAACGTCGCCGAACGCTTCGACGTCACCAGCTACACCTCCGGCCAGGTCCGGCTGCTCTCCCAGCAGGACCTCGGCTACTGCGCCGCGACCGCCACGGCCGGCCACACCTACCAACTCAGCGCCTGGTACCGCGGCAGCCTGCGGCCACGCCTCGTCGCGTTCTACCGGACGCCAGCCGGCGCCTGGAACGTGCTCGGTCAAAGCGACCGCAAGCCACAGTCGAACTCGTGGAAGCAGGCGACCTGGAAGGCCCCGGCGCTGCCCTCAGGGCCCAACGGCATCGCGATGGCCGTGGCAGGCGAGGCCGTCGGCTGGCTGGCGATCGACGACCTCTCAATCATCGACACCGCTCCCTGACCCCGCACCATCCGGCGTGCCGGCGATGTCCGCTACGACCGGCCATGCACCGCGTGGCGCTCGAGCAGATCCGCGTGCCCGACAATGTGCGCGCGGTCGCCGACGCGCACGTGCACGCGCTCGCCGGCGCGATTCGGCTGCAAGGGATGCTGGTCCCGCTCGCCGTGCGCGCGAACGGTGCCGGGTTCGAGGTGGTCGCCGGCTTTGACCGTAGGACGAGCGGCCTCGGAACGTGGGACATGACCGCGGCATGCGTATCTCGCAGGATTAGCGATCGCGCTGCGACGGGCCCGATCCGGGGTTGCCGCGCTGTCGCTCACAGGCGGAAGGAACAACCTGAGTCGGCGCCAGCGGCGTGGCGTGAGCGGTGTTCCGCCCGAGGAACCTCGAACGGTTCCTCGCCACCATCGCCGACAATGCCGGCACACGGGGCGCATCGCAACAGCCGATGCCGCCCAGCCATCCGCGCTCGACCGCCACCTTGAGACTCCAGCGAACTGGCGCACACCCACCGCTCCGAGCACCGGCCACGTGCCGCAAACCGATCGGCCTACGGCACAGCGTGAGAGGGTGCTGCCCGCGCCTTGCGCTCACGTCCAGCTACGGACGCAGGCTGCGCACCCCAGTAGGGACCGCGAAGCCGTCATCGCTCTCGACGCATGGCACGACGGCGATGACGGCATCGAGGTTCAGGGGCGCCGTACAGATGCGGGAACGACTCGCCGCCCGCATCGCTGCGCTCGTACCTGAGCGGAGCGTCAAGGCGGTCCACCGCCACGCACAGCAACTCCAGGTCGCCCTGCCCGGAGAACGCGGCGTTGGCGACCGCGACCACCTGCTCGACGCCAGAGAAGTGGATGAAGCCGTCCACCGCGAGGGATCGCGGCTCATAATGGCCCGACGCGCGAGCCAGCTCCCACGCCGAACGAGTGGTGATGTGCACGACGAAGGAACCAGAGTCGCGCACAGCTAGCGGCGGGCGATCACGGATCGGCGACGAGGATCCGCATGGAGCCCTCGAAGTAGGGCTGGGAGCACAAGTACCCGAACCGCGCATCCCAGGCGCCGGAGGTCAGATCGGCGCCCAGGCGGCCAACGAACGCTTCCTGGGCTGCCTCGTCGATGAAACTCCAGGCTGACTGGGCGCGTCGGACCTCGACGTCCAGCAGCGCATGGGGCCGTCCATAGAAGGCATCGGCGAACCCATCCCTGCAGTGCAGGGGGACGCGCAGCGGCCGAGCCGACATCCGCCCGCCCAACAGGTCGCCGATGGTGTCGAGCGCCGGGTAGCGACGCCGCTCGGTTGCGTGGAACTCCGGCGCATAGGTCGACAGCCACAGGCGATCGAGGCGCTCCGGGTCCGCGGTGAGAAGGATGATCGGGCCCTTGGTGACACGACGCAGCTCAGTCAGACCCGCCGTTGAGATCCGGCCAGTGGTGAATCGTCGGGACGGCGAGAGCCGCGTCGAACGGCTCGCAGTCGAAGGGCAACGCGTCAGCGCGCGCGTCGATGGCCGGCGGCAGGTCGCCGGGCCGCCCTCGGCGCATCTCTGCAGAGGGCTCGACCGCGACCACGTACCGGTCCGTTCGCTCGTAGGAACCCGTGCCCGCACCGACGTTGATCACCGTGCGCGCGTCGCCGAGCGCAGCGTGCAACTGTGCGGCGACCTCGGGATCTGCCTGCCGCACGTAGGCGTAGTCGCCGGCGAGCGGCGCGTAATCGGTGTCATCCGAATCCGGCACGCTTATCCACGACGGTAGATGTGGTCCACGTCGCTGGAAGCCGCGCAGTCGCCCGGCGGTCCTGACGCCACGCTTGCCAGAGGCTCCTTCAGATCGGCGTGCGCGTTGCAGATCGTTTGCGCGCCGAACCCGAGCAGATCGGCCAGCACAGGCGGGGGGATCCGGTGCGCCAGCGCCGCCAAGGCGCTCGGACGGGCCGCGGCAACGGGAACGCCGAGGTCGCGCGGGCGCCCAATGCGACGGGCGCATCGGGCGCCTGGCGTCGGGGTCGATGCGTTGGCCGGGGACGGGCATCACCGTGTGGAGCGTCGCCAGCGGCGTGTGCTGCGGGGGTTACCCGGGCCTAAGCGTGGCCTAGGGCGTGAAAGCCGTCTGGCCGTGCGGGCGCTTCGCGAACGCGAGCGTCTTGGCCGTTTCGATCCGGAAGACGGCGGCCTCGCCGGGGGCGTGCAGGAACACGCCGTCGCCGACCTCGAAGCGCCACACCTCGCCGTACTTGGCCACCAGCGCATCGGCGAGCGGCTGCAGCGAGTCGCGGTCGGTCACGCGCTCGGCCGTACCCTCGACGACGACGTCCAGGCCGTCGGCCCACGTGTTGCTGCCGGTCGTCAGCGCGACGCGCGGGTTGGCCTCGAGGTTGCGCGCCTTCTGCTCGCCCAGGCCGGTGGTGAAGTGCATCGCGCCGTCGTGCCACACGCCGATCAGCGGCGTCACATGCGGACGCCCGTCGCGGCGCACGGTCGTCAGCCAGTACAGCTCGGCGCGCTCGAGCACGCCGACGACGTCCTCCCACGGCGTCGGGCCGGCCGCGGGGTCGCTGTAGCGGAGGTCGAATCTCATGGTCATAGGGACTCCGTCTACCACCTGAACTCATCGATTAGGGGAACCCCCTGACGTCCGGGAGCCCGCAACGCGCCGTGCCGGCCCGTCGCGCGCACCCAGCTGTCACGCGCGCCGAGACCCGCCCTGCGCGCCACCGTGAAGCACCGCTCAAGCTCAAGGAGGTCGCGTGTGACGACGAGCATCGCGACATCGGAACCCTCGTCGGCCGCGCCGCGAGGAACGCTTCCAGTGCGGACAACCTTCCTGCACGATCCCAGCGGGAAGCGCCTCCGCCACACGCTGCGCGAGCGCACGCAACTGCTCGCTCCTCGCCGTCGCCATCCCCGAAATCAGCGTACGGCCGGACGCTGCGCCCATCGACGCCCGCGACCAGCTCACACCGCCATCGCCGAGCAGCGAGCGAGCGCGCCGCAAGCGGATCGCCCTACGGCACGCCAGCAGCGGCGGCGCGTGGATGCGAGCGCTCCAGCTGTTCAGGGCTGCGGCTCCTCCAAGCCGATTGCGAGAGCGGAAGCCGTGCGACCGAAACGCGGCGGCGCTTGTCAGGTCGCCCACGCTGTGCCTATGCAACGCCCGCGACAGGAGGAGTTTGGCCGCGCGGATGCTCCTCGTCCTTTTCGGGCGTGTCAAACCAGCCTCGGATGCGCTCGCAACGAGGCGCGAGCGGAAGCGCGGCTCGGCAAGACGGAACGCGGCCGCTGCTCGGGCCGGGAGTCGATACCTGCACCGAGCGGTTGCCTGACGCTCCAGCGGGCGGCCGGCCGAGCGGCCCGGAAACCCCGCCGGGTAGAGTCGGGCCAGCCATCGGCCCGGGGTAACTGGGACTTTCCAAGGAGAAGCACCATGTTTGGCGATGGCCAGGAGAACGCGATGAAGGCGATCGTCCAAGACAAGTACGGCTCCCCTGATGTCCTGGAGCTCCGAGCCATCGACAGGCCGGTCGTCAAGGACGACGACGTGCTCGTACGCGTCCGGGCGGCGTCCGTCAATATCGGCGACTGGCACCTCCTGAGAGGCGTGCCGTACGTCATGCGCGCGGTGTTCGGCCTGCGTAAGCCCAGGCGCGCGGTACCGGGACTCGATATCGCCGGTCAGGTTGAGGCGGTCGGCAGAAGCGTCACGC
>JBKPFJ010000238.1:0-15437 GCA_046728795.1 Actinomycetota bacterium
GTAGAGGCCTGATCCGGTGATCGCCTTGGCGAAGATCGTCGGGTTCGAGGTCGCTCCGGTCACCGCGTAGTCGCGGACCAGCTCGCTGAACTCCCCGGTCTCCAGCAGCTCCCGCGAGAGCGTGTCGAGCCAGATCGAGACACCGGCGTCGTGCAGGCGCTCGAGGCGGGGGTTGGGCTTACCTTGCATTGGTCGGTTCCTCCTCCGGGGCGAGCGACTCGAGCGGGCTGTCGGGATCGGTCAGCGTGGCCGCGTCGACGGCCCGACGTGAGCGGATCAGCGCTTGGAGGTGCTCGTTCACGTCCCAGACGTTGACGTTCGTGCCCGCTATCACCCGCTGTTCCCGCAGCCAGAAGGCGACGAACACGCGATCGGCCGGGTCGCCGCGGAAGACGACCTCGTCCCACTCGGTCGCGAAGCCCGAGTACTCCATCCCGACGTCGTACTGGTCCGAGAAGAAGTACGTCGAGCTGCTCACCTCGAAGCCCTTCCGCCCGACGACCTTCCCCAACGACGAGGGCTACGACGAGCTCGTGCTCGTCCGCTCGATCCCGTTCTACTCGCTGTGCATGCACCATCTGCGGCGATGCGCCGGACTCAGAGCCACTACCTGAAGGGAATGCTGGGCGGCAGCGGCGTGGTGCTCGCGGGCGTCGGCGCGATCGCCTGGGTACTCTGGGAGGTGGGCCTCGCGGCAGCGAGAACGCGGACGCGGTGCTGGCGCTCGGCGCGGGTGCGCTCGACCGCGGTTACCCGGATGGCTAAGCGATGGCGCGCTGTGGGGCTGGATCAGCAGCGCTGCCAAGAGCTGGCACGTCTTCGGCGCTCCGGTGAGCCGCTGTCCATCGGCGCTGCTGGACCGCGACGACCTCGAGGCGTTCAACGACGCCCACGGCCACCAGGCCGGCGATCAACTGATGATCGGAGTCGCGGCGGCTGGGCGAGCGTGCTCCGGGACGTCGACGCTGTCTGCCGCTGGGGCCGCGATGAGTTCGCCGGGAGACCTGCAGGGAGTCCCGGCGCCAGCCGATTCCTGAGGACGATCCAGCTCGAAGGTCCGGTACGAGGCCACCTCCGGGAAGAGAGACGGGCCGGGTCGGCTCGGACCACCCGCAGCGCCTCCAGCGGCTGTCGCTGCTCGCCAACCGCTCAGAGTGTGATGCTTGCACGCTCGGCGGCCAGCGAGACGGTGGCCGGGTCCCGGCCCGCGAGCTCCCACGCCCGTCGGGCGCACGCACCGAGGTCGTCGAGCGTGTGGTCGTCGTGCGTGGGGTCGTGATGGAACAGGACGAGCCGCTCCGCCTCGGCGCGCTGGGCGAAGGTCAGGGCGTCGGACACACTGCTGTGGCCCCATCCGACGTGCGCGGGGTACTCGTCGTCGGCGTACTGGCCGTCGTGGATCAGCACGGAGGCGTCGACCGCGAGGCCGATGCCGGAGATCCAGCCGGGCTCGGCGTCCGCCAGCGTGGCGCCGAGCGCCGGTTCGTGGTCAGGCAGGTAGCACAGCGAGCTGTCGCCCTCGGTGATGCGGTAGCCGAGCGTCACGCCGCGGTGGGCGACGATGCCGGCTCGGACGCGCGCGCTGCCGATCTCCCACTCCTGATAGGGGCAGGCGGTGAACTCGACCCGCGCGGGGAGCTCCCGCAGGTCGATGGGGGACAGCGGCGCCGAGAGGTAGCGGGCTAGCCGCTGATCGAGGTTCGGGCCGGGCGCTGGCGGGCCGTAGACGGTGATCTGGTTGGTTGGGTCGAAGAACGGTGGGAAGAAGAGCAGTCCCTGGATGTGGTCCAGGTGCAGGTGCGTGAGCAGCACTTGCAGCGAGTTCGCATGCGACGTACGGGCCGCTCCGAGCTCGCGGATCCCGGTGCCGGCGTCGAGGATGATCTCCGTCCCGTCTGCCAGCGTGACCTCCACGCACGAGGTGTTGCCGCCGTAGCGCAGCATGCGCCCGTTCGGCACAGCCACAGATCCGCGCACGCCCCAGAACGTGATCCGCATCGCTCAGGCCGTGACGGGCGTCGCGGCCTCAACAGGCCAGAAGACAACCAGCGCGCCCTCGAAGGAGCCGGGTTCGAGCAGCGGGAGCGCGCTCAGCTCCACCTCGCGCACGCCGCTCTCACCAAGGCGGGCACGGACGCGGCCGTGCGCTGGACGCCCCTCCCGTAACGCGCGCGCCAACGGCAGCGAGTCCGCCGCCAGCGGGCGCCCCCGCTCATCGACAGGCCCCACCTCGCGCGCCCACTGCGCGCGCGACAACCGACCGACTTCCTCGAAGCTTCGCCCCAGCAACCCGGCCGCCGCATCGTTGAAGAACAGCAGCCGGCCCTCGGGATCGGTCAAGAGCGCCGGGAGCGCAAGGTTCGTGATCAAGTTGCGCGCCTGGACGAGCAGCAGCGGCTGATGCTGCACCGACACAGCCGTGATATTGCCACGGCGCGAGGCGAGCCAGTCGACCCGCCGCCGCAGGTCGGTCCGCACCTCCGGCCCCGACCGCCGCCTCTCGGGGGATCGAACTGCGCCCCGAGGGCTGACCTGACGTCCGGCGCCCGGCGTCGCGTCGGCCGACGGGGACAAGGGGCCTTCTGGGAGAACGCAGGCTTGGCAGGCCGTTCGTGGACGATGGGTCGAGGAGCCCGGGCTCTTCAGTGGCCGCCTCTGCGACTGGCCCGGTTGCGCTGCGAGCCCGAATCCGTCGATGTCGTTTGCCACCTGCCCTCCGCTTCACCGAACAACAGCGAGGAGGACGAGTTGAGAGCTGTGGCACTGGATGTCCACCGCGACTTCTGCGAGGTGGCGATAGTCGAGCACGGTGAAGTCCGCTTGGCCGGGCGGACTGAGACAAGGCCCGAGGCACTCGAGCTGTTCGCGCAGAGCCTCGACGGGCATGACCACGTGGCGCTCGAGGTCACCGGCAACGCCTGGGAGATCGCGCATCTTGGAGCCGCATGTGGTGCGCGTGATCGTCGTCTCGCCGAGCGACACCGGCATCCGCCAGGCGTGAGCGAAGACCGACCGCCTGGACGCGCGGGCGCTGGCGAAGCTGCTTTGGGCAGGCTCGCTCGAGTATTCGGCGTCAAGGGCCGGCGTTGGCTCGCCGAGCAGCAGTTGCCGATCCTGAGCGCGAGACGGGTGACGCCGCTATGCGCCAGGTCGAGTTCCTCGACTCCGAGATAGAGGCGGTCGAGCAGCTGATCGCCGCCGAGGCGCTGTCCTGGCCCGAGGTCAAGCGCCTGATGACGGTGCCGCGGGGGGAATCGCTGGCAGATGAAGGCGCAGGCGTAGCTATGAAGGCCTCGTGTAGCTCGGAGCGCTCCCAGTCGCGCGCAGGCGCCGGAACTGGCGCCGCGCTTTGTGAAATCAGCCTCTATAGCCGACTTGAGCTCATCCGGCCCAAGGCAAGCCGGACCCGAGAAGACCGCACGCCACGCCGCAACTATCCTCGACTCCCGCTAAGCCAGTTGCGTCTCAGCCGGTAATAGGTCGAGTGGTCTACGCCGACCGCCCGACATGCGGCCGAGACGTGGCCCAGGCCCCGGCCCGCCCGAATGGATCCGCTGCCCCAGATGGGGTCCGATGTCGTTGGGCATCCGCGGCCGCCGGCGCTCTCTGACCCGCCGTGGGCGCGTGGCGCCCGGGGCTTGGACGTCACTGCCCGGGCTCTCCGCGGTCCTCCACGGCGGCCTCTTGCGGCGGCTCGAAGCCGACGTCCACGACCTCGAACCCCTTGTGCCGCTCGCTGTCGGCATATCCGGTATAGGCGCGCTCGTCGGCCGAGGTCAGCCGCACGCGATCGGTGAAGGGCGTCAGCAGCGCTCGTGGCCACAGCCGCCTCTTAGCTACGACGTTGATCTCGGCCGCGAACACGGTGACCAGCGCCAGCAGATAGATCCAAGCGATCAGGCCGAGCACGAGGCCGAAGACGCCGTAGGCCTCCTGGGTACCCCTGAGCGCGTGGGTCACGAAGTACGTGCCGAGGAGCTGCACGACTTGCCAGCCGAGGCCGGCCACGACGGCGCCGATGCGCAGGTCTCGCGTGGGCACCTCTGTCGCTGTGAGCACCCGGAAGGCGAGAACGAAGAGGCCGACGTTCGTGAGCACCGCCAGCAGGATCGCAGCGACGCGAAGGCCGGCGCCGACGTCGGCGCCGTAGGCGTCCGCGCCGGTGGTCAGCCCCGCGAGCGCAGTCGTCACGAGCACGCCGGCGCCGAGCACGGGCAGCAGCAGCAGGCTGCGCAGCCGAGCGGTGACGGGGTTCGGTCGCCGGTTACGGGGGTACCGCCCAGGCCCGGTTGAACGCATCCTGCGTGGCGCCTGCGGCGCCGAGGCAGCCGTAGAGCGTGCCGAGGATGCCGACGGCAAGCCCAATGCCGCTGCCCTTGAGCGAGTGGACGTTGTCGCTCAGCTGGCTGCCGATCACGGGGAACTGGACGAGCGCCGAGTCGATGAGCTTGGCCTGCAGGTGCGGATCCCCGTCCAGCACGAAGGCGAGGATCGTCATCAGCAACAGCAGCAGGGGAAACAGCGACAGGAACCCGTAGTAGGTGATCAGCGCGGCCAGATACGGGCCTTGGTCGTCGGCGAACTTGTAGATCACCGCGAGAGGGAAGCCCAGCCAGCGGTGAGTGCGCTGGTAAGCGTCTACCGCGTCGACGACCCGGCTCGGCATGATCTCGCCCGGGAACGGCCGGGCAGGCGCGCTCTCACAACCGCCGCGAGGACCAAAGCACGGCGGCCAACACGACCGACACGACCGACACCACCAGACCGATCAGCCACCCCTCGGAGTCCTGCGAGGTCATGATGGCGGCGATCACCACCCCGATCCCGACGATGCCGCCGGTGGCTACGACCCGCATGAGCGGCGCCTCAAGCGGCAGGCGCTTGCGGCCGCTTGGGATCATCACGCCCCGGCGCTCCGCCGGGGCCTCTCTGCGCTCGCTTCGCGCCGCTCGCCGCGCTTCCCGCTCTGCGTCGGGCTGCCCCTCGCCTCCGCCCGGGGTGACGGCCATGACGACAGCATAGCCCGCCTGCGACGCGCTTCCGGGTGCCCGTCGGGACTCGTCCCTCGCGCGACGACCAGCCCTCATGCCTTCGGGATCTGCGCCTGCCGTCCGCTATTCAGCGCAGCTAATCGCCCGCCGGCGCCGCGCCAGCGCCGCTGCTGCTGGTTCCGGGTTGGACCGGCAGCCGGCGTCGGTCCTACGCGAGTAACGGACGCAGCCGAGTTGGAGTGGAATCATTGCTGACGTGAGCAGCGACGTCCACGCAAGCGAAGGGGGAGAGATGGGCTTGCTCGACAAGGCGAAGGGCGCAGCCGAGCAGGCGGCGAGGAAGGCCAAGGAAGGCGCCGGCCAGGTGCAGACAAAACGCGAGCTCAGCCATGCCTACGGCGAGCTCGGGCGGACGACGTTTGATCTTGTCGAGAACGGCGAGCTCGCGAACTCGCGGCTGAGCCCCACGGTCGAGCGGATCCGTACCCTCAAGGCGCAGCTCGAGCCTGAGCAGCATGCCGGGGGGCCGCCGCCGTCAGCGTCCGGGGAGCCACGCGCGACGCCGCACTAGGCCCCCGACGTCCGCTGCTCCGAAAGTTGGTTGGGTGCGCGATGCGCGACCCGGACCGGTCACTCCGCGCCTGCGCGGGGTGACACACCAGTGGGCGTTCGTTGCGTCGATCTTCGCGGGCACCGCGCTGGTACTGAGCCGCGCCGTCGGCGCGCGCGCGCCTGGCGGCGGCGATCTACGCCGTCACCGTGGCGGCGCTGTTCGGAAGCAGCGCCCTGTATCACAGCGTGGCGTGGCGCTCGCCTGGCGCACGTCGGTGGATGCGCCGGCTGGACCACTCGATGATCTTCATGCTGATCGCCGGCACGTACACGCCGTTCGCGCTGCTCGCCCTGGCCGGCGCGCTTGCCAGCGCCATCCTGATCGCGGTATGGGCCGGCGCCGCCACCGGCATCATCCTCAAGCTGGCGTGGATCGACGCGCCCGGAGTGGCTGATCGCGCTCGACTCGCCGCTTCGACCCCCCGAAACGGCCGGCGAATCCGCTCAAGTCAGACAAAGAAGGCCCGCGAAAGCGAGCCTTCTCTCCGACTGCGAACGACGTCCAGGCTGTTAGGCCTGGACGAGCTCGCTCGTCTTCTGCACGACGATCTCGCCGCTCGTGATCTTCGCCGGGTTCGGGAGCGCCGTCTCCAGCTTCTGCTCGCGCACCCAGTTGGAGGTGAGGCGGGTCGACTCGTCGGCGTGAGCCTTGGTGTCGAAGAAGCCGATGGAGCTCATGACGCCGTTGTCGGCCTCGAGGAGGTAATAGCCGTTGAAGCCGGGTAGCTCGCTCAGGCTCGGCACGAGGGTCTCGTCGGCCTCCTTGACGAGCTCGTTGGTGCGGGCCTGGTCGATGACCTCATAGCGTCGAATGGTGGCGAACATGAATGGTCCAACTTTCTTCTCTGGGCTGGAGAGCTCGGTTGAGTCCTCCTGATGCGCTCAGGCCCGAGGTGACAGTCGAAGGGAAACTAGGTACCTCGACGACGTCCGCGGTGGGTCTTGGCGCATGACGTACCCTAGCAGCTTATGGAGCAACGGTTGATTACGTTGCTAAGTTGTCCTACGTTAGCTATGCAGGGAGATCTATGAGCCCCTTCTCGGTCACCGTGCGGCACGTTCCGGATCGCGAGCTCGGCCCGCTTCTTGCTCGGCTCGCGGAGGCGGGCTTCGACAATCCGATCATCAATCACGTCGACACCGCCGGTGCTTCTGACATGGCGGCCGCCGCCCCTCGTGGGGGACCTCTGGACCTCCCCGAGGATTGGCGGCTCGTGCGGGAGCGGGAGGGCGAGTCATATCGGTGGCCGAATGGGCGCGACCGCTACAAGCTCTACCGCGTGTTCATGGGAACAACGCGCGCCGAAGGCGCTGTACAAATCGGACTTGGCGAGACCATCCGGAAGAACAAGTGGGGCCGGGACCGAAAGTACGTCGTTGCCTTCCTGAGCGCCGGTTCCCCCCAGCAGCCGCTGGTCGAGTTTGTCGCAGCCGACGACTATGAACAGACCAGCGAACTCGTCGCAGTCATTCGTGGTAGCGACGGAGGCCGGCGCATGTACGGCGCCGGTGACGCGCTCCCAGCCGTCTACGCCGAACGCTTTCGAACGCAGATCTACAACGAGCGAGTCGTCCACCCGGGCGCCTGGAACAAGATCGTCGTGGTCGCTCGCGAGGACAACGACGAGGCGATGCTGAACCACGCCCTGATCCAGAGCCGGCGGCGCTACCGGACCTAGGGCAGTCCGCAGCCGGTACCCGCAGCCATCGCCAGCCGGCCGGGCGCGCTAGCTCGCGTCTGGGGTGGCGCGCAGCGGCGCGGGCATGAGCGCCGCACCGGCGATGACGAGGCAGAAAGCGAGGAGACGGCCGCCGATAGCGGGGGCCCCGGAGCCGATCGGATCGTGGAAGATGAGGATGCCGCCGATGATCGCGGCGAGGTTGGCGGCCACGGAGGTCAGCGCGATCACCTCGACGGCCTCGCCGATCTGGAGGCTGCGGGCGGACGCGTAGAAGGAGACCACTCCGCCGATCATCGCCGTGAGCGCCCATGGGCTCACCAGCCCGAGCAGCGGCCCCGGTGGGGCCTGGGTGAGGTACTTGATCGCGACGTCGGAGAGCCCGAACAGCGCGCCGGCGGCCGCGGCGAGGAGCAGCCCCTCGGCGCGGGGCCGGACGTGGCGGCGGGTCGAGACCCTGACGAGCGCGGCGCCGATCGCAAAGATCGCGCCCTCGACGGCGATCAGCGCCGCCAGCGAGGCGCGCGGCAGGTCGTTGGCGCCGCCGCCGGTCAGCCCGATGACCACCAGCCCGGCCGCGGTGATCGTCACGCCGACCCACTGGCGGCGTCCGAGACGAAAGCCGAAGAAGCGCTCCGCGAACACGGCGAGGAAGACGAGTCCGCCGGAGAGGACCGCCTGCACGATCGACAAGGGCGCGAGCGAGAGCGCGCCGACGTGCAGCCCCCAGGCCACGATCGCCACGGCCCAGCCGACCAGGAACCATCTGGAGCGGAAGAGACCGGCGGCGCTGCGCAGCGGATGGCGGGCCCGGATCGGGGGGGCAAGCACCGCACCGCGTTGCTTGAACAGAAAGGCGAGGTTCGTGGCCACCGCCGAGGCGAGCGCGAGGATCAGGCCAGGGATCAGGAGAAGCGGCCGGCCCCAGACGCCGTTCGGTTAACGGTTGGGCCCGACGGTTGCGAGAGCCCGGTGATGCTCCCAGGTTCAGGGGCCGCGGTCACCCTCCGTGTCTGAACGCAGCGGCACGCCGCGAGCCTGTTGGCTCAGTCGGCCATGGCTTGGCGCCGAGCACGATGAAGCGCGGCCCGGCGGCTATGGACCAGAGCCGGTCGGCCCCAGCCCTGGCCGCGAAGCACAGCCCACCCATCGTGCCCGTCACGGTCATCAGCACGCCGGCCGCCGCCGCCGCGGCGACCCCGTTGCTGCCGAGGATGAGCACGGCGGCCGCGGCGCCGACGCTGGGGCCGACCGGAAGCTGAGCGAGCGTCACCACCGCAATCAGCACGGCGATGGCATCGAAGAATGAGGCGTTGACGCCGACAGCGTAGAGCAGCAGCCAGTTGCGGAAGATCTGCGCGAACACGGCCACCAGGACGAAGCCGATCAGGTGACTCCCGCCGGGCAGGCTGCGAACGATGGCAAGCCCTTTCCACAGTTCGCGACCCTTCCCGAGGGCGAGCTGCCGGAGGCCGGCGCTGGCCGCTCCGATCACCGCAAGGCAGATGATCGGCAGCCACCACGGCAGCCCGAGCGGCCCGACCAGCGTGAACGACGTCAGCGCGGCCAGCGCCGCCTCGACCGCGAGGATCGGAAGCTCCGCCGCGATCAGCGTCGGCGCGTGCGGACTGACGTCCGGGGACGAGCAGCGCAGCGCGGCGATCCGAGCGGCGACCGCCGCCGACGGGCGCCGGACCAGAATTTGGCTCGCCCGTGAACGCGGTGGCGCGGACGGACGGCGCGCTCAGCGTGTCCTTTCGAAGACGAGCCGGTGGTGGTCCAGCAGCTCCCGCTCGAAACAGACGCTGTTGGCGCTCACTCCCGAGGTGAACGCGAGCCGGAAATCGGCGCTCGTCAGCCAGCGAGGGAGCAGCTCGAGCTTGAGCAGCGTCTTCTTGAGGCTCGGCGCCGCGAACCGCTTCCGCCACTGGCAGATGGTCTCGATGTAGTCGAGCCGGCCGCTGGTGCTCGACACGAGGCGGAAGTGCGGCTCCGCGCTGCGGATGATCTGCTCCTCGCCATAGGGAAGGAAGGAGCCGGGGAACTGGCGCTCCATGAGGGCGAGGTACCACGCGTCGGAGTCCGGCGGGGCGTTGATGTCGATCCGATCCAGCGGGATCATGTTCCGCCCGAACACCATCGTCTGTAGGTAGAGCCGGCCGTGGTCGGGCAGCAGTCTCGCGATCTGGGCGAACAGCCCGCGGTAGACCTCCTCCTGCCGCCCGGCTCGGTGTTCCTCGGGAGAGCAGAAGTGCTCGAAGGCGCCGAGGCTCGCGACCGCGTCGAACGGGCCGAAGCTGTCGCGCGTGACCCGCCGCGCATCGTGGAGGTGGACATCGAGGCCGTGCCGCCGGCAGGCCGCCGCCTGCGCGGAGGACAAGGTGACGCCGACCCCGCTGCCGCCGCGGCTGCGGATGAAGTGGAGCAGCGGGCCCCAGCCGCAGCCCAGGTCGAGCAGGCGCCTCCCCGGTCCGATCCCGATCTGCTCGGCCACGTACTCGTGCTTGCGCCGCTGAGCGTCTTCGAGGCTCAGCGAGAAGTCACCGTCGTACTTGGCGCCGCTGAAGTCCGCGAGCTCTCCCAGGCTGAGTCGGAAGATGCGATCGATCAGCGAGTAGGTGAACTCGAGGTCGTCGCGGTCGGCCATGGCCTCGAAACGCAGAGGGCCTAATCGGCGCCGGCCTCGGCGAAGGTCACCAGCCGCCCACGACCCTCGTCCCAGAGCTTGAGCCGCACGGCACGGAGGCCGTCCCAGAGGGAGAGCGTCGGCACCTGGTGGAAGATCGGATTCCGGTCGTGCGCGCGCTGCAGGTTGTAGTTGGGGATCCGGGCATTCAGGTGGTGGACGTGGTGGAGGCCGATATTGCCCGTAAAGAACTGGAGCACGCTCGGGAGCTTCAGGTAGCTGCTGCCCTGCAGCGCTGCGTCGGCGTAGCTCCAGTCGCCGGCGCTCTGCCAGTACGTGTCCTCGAACTGGTGCTGGACGTAGAACAGCCACACGCCCGCCGAGCCTGCGAGCAGCGCGGTCGGCATCTGCACCAGCAGGAACTCGCGCCACCCCACCAGCCAGCAGAGCGCGCCCACCAGCGCCGTGAGCACGACGTTCGTCGCGAGCACGCTGCGCCGGATGCGCGGGCGCGCCGAGCGGGAGACCAGGCGCGGCTGCAGGACCATTGCGTAGATCGGCCCCAGCCCGAACATCACCAGCGGGTTGCGAAAGAGGCGGTACCCCAGCCGGCGCCGCCACGGCGACGCTTGGTACTCCGCGACGGTGAGCGTGAGGACGTCTCCGACTCCCCGCCGGTCGAGGTGACCGGCTGTGGCGTGATGGACCGCGTGACTGTGTCGCCAGCTCAGGAACGGCTGGTAGACGACCAGCCCCAAGGCGACGCCCAGCCACGAGTTGGCGCGCTTCGATGGCAGGAAGGCGCCGTGAGCGCAGTCGTGGAACACGATGTACGTCCGGAGCAGAAAGCCGGCGGCGGGGATCGCCAGTGCCAGGACTAGCAGGTACGAGACGTCCAGCGCCAGGTACATCAGCACCGAGAGCGCCAAGTACGGCACGAGCGAGGTCGCGATGTCCAGCAGGCTGCGGCCCAAGCGCGGCCGGGAGTACGGAGCGAGGGCATCGCCCCAAAAGACACGCCCCGTGGAGGGCCTCGCGCTCGGCGCATCGCCCAGCGCCGTGGTCGTCCTATGGTCCGAGCACACCATTCCCCCTCCCGTGCGGCCCGACGACAATGCCACTACGCCTGGCGTCGGGTCCTTTGACCGAGACCACCATATCCCGCGCAGTCGAATGTGGTCAGTCGTGCTTCCGCCCTCCCGCGTGGATGCTGTTGTCTCGGCGGACGTTCGCTCAGGATGAGCAGCGGGCGTGTCGACTCGCGCTCGCACGGCGACCGCTCTTTAGCGAGAGCAATCACGCCGGCACCGAGCTGCCTCGCGACTGGATCGGCCACGATCCGATCGCGAGGCCCGCCGCTGGTCTGTGGCCGAAGCGGTGGTGGGCGGGCTCGCCGCCGGCGTGGTCGCTTTCGCTCGAAGAGCAGTCGCGGTGCGAGCTTCAGAGGACGCGCGGGCCGCTTCTGGGGGCCAAGCGAGCGTCCGGTGAGCGTCGGCGGAGACGCTCGCGTATCGCGAAGCGGAAGTCCGGCACGGTGGAGCGCATCGGACGGCGCCACTCGCGCTGGGCAGGGGAGCGAAGCGACCGCGCCCTTCGCTCCGACCGCCTTGGCGTTCGATCCGCCGTCCAGTAGCGTCGTTTCGATGGGCTGTCTCGGTGCGCCGATCGGAGGCGGCGGTGTCGCTCGCTGGTAGCGAACCGGTCGGCCCGTCGCCGCGGACGAGCGGCGTGAGTCGCCTGGCCGAATGGATTGCGGGCATCCGCCGGTTTGCTCGCCGCCACCGCACGCTGATCACGGTCTTGGGCTCGCTGGCCACCGCGGCGGTGCTCGTCTTCCTGCTCGCCGGCCGGCGCCACGAGTTCGCGGCCGCGCTGTCCGAGGCCGCGCTGTGGGTGCTCGCGGTGGCAGCGCTGCTGCAGATCGTCGCGCTGCTGGCGCGCAGCGAGGCGTGGCATCTATCGATCCGGGCGGCCGGCGGGACGGTCGACCGCCGCATCCTCTATCGCGCCTCGAGCATGCAGGTCCTGGGCGGCGTCATCAACGGGCAGCTCGGAGTCGCAGCACGGATCGCGGCCCTGCGGCGCTCGTCCCCCGCCGTCAGTCCGCAGGTGCCTACCCTGATCGCGGCGGAGTTCCCGATCCTCGCCGTGGAGGCGACGCTGGCCGCGTTGACGTCGTTCACCCTGGTCGGGCCGCTCGGGCTGCCGTGGTGGCTGCCGCTCATCGGGCTTGCCGTGATCGGGACGGCCAGCGCCGGCCTGCGGCACCTGGCCCTCCGCAGGGGGCGCGAGCTGTGGAAGGGCCTCGCGGTGCTCCGCAGCCTGAATGGCGGAAGCCGCGTGGTCGGCTTCGTGTTGGTGGCCGTGTTCGCGCAGATCTTCCGCAACTGGCTGCTGCTGCACGCGGTCGGTGTCGATGCCTCCTTCTTCGACGCGATCGCCGTGCTGATCGCGGTGGTGACGCTCGGTCAGCTTCCGGTCGGCCCCAGCGTCGGTGCCGCGGCCGCGGTGCTGATCCTCGGCAGCGACGGGGTGGCGGCGGCAGCGGCGGCCGGGGTGCTGATGACGGTGACGGGCACCGTCGGCGGACTGTGCTTCGCGGGCTGGGCCGGCGCGGACCGGCTTTGGTCCCTCAGCCGCTGGACTGGCCGGCGGCGTGCTCGCGCCCGAGCTCCGCGGCCGCGCTGAAGGCGCACAACGACCACGCTGCACCGGGGTCGGAGAGCGTCGCTACCGAGGCCGGCACGCTCGCTGGCACCGCGGACCTAGGCGCCGTGACGGCCGGCGAGATCGCCGACGCGATCGGAGTGGTCGCCTAAAGGGCGCGGCCGCCAGCTGCTCGTCACTATCCTCGGCGGGCACGGTGCGGTCCGCGCCGGCTTCTGATCGTCGCTCGCGCCGGCGCCCCGGGCCGACTCGGCGCCCGCGGGGAGGGCGCACTGCGAGGTGTATCTTCCCGGGTGAGACCATGCCCTGGCTCGCCGACACGGACGTGCGCGCCGCGCACGGGCTCGCCCGGGCGATCGCCGAAGCTTGGACGGAGGCAGACGTGCGTCGTCGCGCGCTCGAGGCGCTCGCCGAGCTCGTTCGCGCAGACGTGCTGACGTGGGACCGCGTCGAGCTCGCGACGGGTGCTGTCCGCCACCAGGCGGTCCCCGCCGAGGCCGAGCCGCCCGGCGCATTCGGGGTATTCGTGGGCGACGCGGCGGATCATCCCCTGCTGGCCGCGCATGCCGCCCGCCGGCGTCCGGCGCTGCGCCTCTCCGAGGCCGTCGAGCCCCGCCGCCTGTCCCACAGCGAGCTGTACGGCGACCTGCTCCGCCGATCCGGCGTCGAGTACGAGATCGCGATCGGCCTGCACACCGGTCGCGGCGAGGCCGTCGTCGCCGGGCTCGGCCGCAGCGAGCGCGAGTTCTCAGAGCGCGACCGCGACGTGCTCGACATCGTGCGCCCCGGGCTCGAGGGCGCGTTGCGGGCTGCGGAGGCGCGCGGCCGCCTCGCCCGCGCCCTCGTGGCCAGGCCGCCGCCGGGCACCGCCGTGGTGCTGCTCGACCGCTACGGCGAGATCGAGCTCTCGAGCCTCGGCGCCGAGCGTTGGCTCGCCGAGCACTTCGGGGCCGCCGAGCACCCGGGCTGGCTGCCCGGGCCGGTCGCCTTGTGGCTCGCGCTGCCGCCGCGCCCACCGCTCGTCAGCGAGCGCGACGGCAGGCGCCTCACCGTCCGTCTCTTGCCCGGCGACCCGCACGCACTGCTGCTCGAGGAGGAGGTCGCGAGCTTCCGCACGGACGCGCTCGACCGCCTCGGCCTGACCCCGCGCGAGACCGAGGTGCTGCACGCGGCCGCCGCGATGGAGGACGAGGCCGAGATCGCTTGGGAGCTGTTCCTCAGCCTTCACGCGGTCCGGGAGCGGCTGGCGCGCCTGGAGGCCAAGCTCGGAGTGGGCACGCCGAAGGCCGCGGTCGCCCGAGCACTTCGCGAGAGCGCGTAGGTAAAGGGCGGGTGACGTCCTGGACATGCTCAGCGCACAGCGCTGACCGCGGGCCCACAAGGTGGGACGAACTCGGTGAAAGCCTCTTGCCGGCCCTGCGTCTCCTGGCATCCTGCTCAGTCCCTGGGGCGAGCGCTCCGCGTTGGTGAGCGTCCGCTCCACCACCTCGCGCATCTCCAGTGTGTCCCGCGGCGTTCGCCCGCCGCCGCCGGGAGGATCTTCACCCTAGGGGTGAGTGTGTTCCCCGGCGCTTGGCTGCCCCGCCGACGTAGCGCCGTGCACCGCCGACGGCCGCGGTGGACGGTCGGCACTTGGTCACGGTCGAGCCGCGGACGATCGCTCGGAGCTGGCGCCGGCTTCATCTGCCGCGGCCGCAGTGTCTGCCGGGGCTGCAACCTCGAGAAGGAGGGCGACATCCCCCCGTGCGTCCGGACTGCCCCTCGGGACTGGCGCGCCGAAGCCGGATGTGGCGACGGACCGGTGGCCCGCGGCGCCCGAGGGCGGACCAAGCGAGCCGGTCCAGGTCAATCCGGCGGCCGCGGGCGTGGTGAGTCCGGCGGGCGCGGCCGTGGTGGACGCTCAGGCGGGGGGACGAGGAGGCGGGGCCTTTGCCTCGGCCCGGCGAAGACGGGCGGTGGCGCCGTCGGAGGTCCGCTGCAGCTCGCGGAGCTTGCCCTGGCTGGCGGCTCGCCCACCGTAGAGCCGGGCCCGATAGAGGGCGAGGCGCTCGCGGCGGTAGCGCGTCTCCTCACGCAGCTGCTCTCGCTCGTCGCGCGCCGCCTCCACCCGCTCGAGAGTGCTGGTGGGACGTTCGCGCTTGAGCGGCTGGCGGAGGGTCGACATCAGCCGCCTCCCGCGGGCGGGGCCGACCGACGACTCGCAAGGCCGCCGGCGGTTTCCTGACGACCCGCGAGTCCTTCACGGACGCGCGCGTCCTTCTCTTCCCGGGCGCGGTCTTCTCCAGCGCTCGCCTGCGACGTCGGAAGCACGCGCGCGGCCTCATCCAGCACCTGCTTGCGATGTCCGAACTTGCGCTCGTAGTCGCGCACGGCCTTGACCGTCTCTGCGTCAGCGCCGGCGAGCGCTGTGGCGATCTGCTCGGGACTGAGGGCGTCGTAGCCCGGCAGCGGCTCGCTCGTACGCATGTAGCGCAGCTTGTCGAGCACCTCTGGCCGGTTGTCGTGAGACCGCTCATAGGTCTCAACCGCTGCCAGCTCGACCTGCGAGAGCTCATGGAGCCGCGCGCCGACCTCCCTGTCATCGAGCTGGTCGTAGCCGGGGATCGGGAGCTGATCTGCGTCTGAGGAGCTCGCTTCCGCTGAGCCGGGGTCGTTGGCATCCCCCCGGGGCCAGCGGTTGCGAAGGCGCTGGAGGATCTTCATGGCTGTATCTCCAATCGGGGTACAGGCAGCGCGTGCCCTACTTAGTCGTGCGAGGCCTCGAGGTGGGTGTAGCGCGGATCTGCACCGCCGACCTCGCGACCGTTCAGCCAGGCACGACCACCAACTCGCGGCCCGGCCAATGCGCGCTTGGCCTTGATG
>JBKPFJ010000162.1:0-8104 GCA_046728795.1 Actinomycetota bacterium
GCGGGGGTCCCACGGATTGCGAGTCTGCCCGAAAGTCTTCGAGACCGTGAAGGGCTGCGCGGCCAGCTCGGGCAGGTTCGTCTTGCCGAGGATGACGGCCCCGGCCGCGCGGATCCGGCGCACGAGCTCCGAGTCCTCCGCCGCAGGCTCGCCCGAGTGGGCGTCCGTTCCGTGCGCCGTCAGCTCGCCTGCGATGTCCGTGTTGTCCTTGACCGCCAGAGGCACGCCGAGCAGCGGACGCTCGTCACCCGCGGCGCGGCGAGCGTCGGCCTGGTCGGCGTCAGCCATCGCACGCTCGGCCAGCACCACGCGGTAGGCGTTCAACCGCGGGTCGAGCGCATCGATGCGCTCGAGGTAGAGCTCGGTGAGCTCCCGCGAGGACACTTCGCCGGCGCGGATCATCTCCGCCTGCCGGGCGGCGCCGGCGAAGGCCAGCTCGTCCCGGTCCATCACCGGTCCCTCCGACGACCGGGTACTCGCTGCGAGGGTATGCAGCGGGTTGGCCGATTCGGAGACCCCGGAGGCGGACCGACCACCTAGTCGGACCTCTCCACCGTCGCCACGGCGAAGGCGGCGATCCCCTCCCCGCGGCCGACGAAGCCCATGCCCTCGTTCGTCGTGAACTTGACGTTCACCTCGAGCGGGGCGAGGCCCACCGCGCCCGCGAGGCGCGCCCGCATGGCGTCCCGGTGCGGACCGAGCGAGGGAGCCTCGCAGATCACGGTTGCGTCCAGGTGCCGCACGCTCCAGCCGTGGTCGTCGAGGAAGCCCGCGACCTCACCCAAGAGCCCCACGCTGTCGGCGTCGCGCCAGCGCTCGTCGCTGTCCGGGTAGTGCTGACCGATGTCCCCGAGCCCCGCGGCCCCCAGGAGGGCGTCGATCACCGCGTGGCTCAGCACGTCGGCGTCGGAGTGGCCGGCCAGCCCGCGCTGCGCGCCGGGAATCTCGATCCCGCCGAGCACAAGCCGCCGGCCCTCCTCCAGGCGGTGGGAGTCGTAGCCGATGCCCGAGCGCGCGCTCATCCGATCGGCTCGAGCCGCCGGCGCCGGTGCTCGAACACCGCGAGCTCGCGCACCCCCAACCCGTCCAGCCATTCGACCGCGCGCTCGTACTCGTGCCCGAGATCATCGGGCCGGTGGGCGTCGCTAGACAGCGACACGGGCCGGCCCGCGTCGAGGCACATCTCGAGGAACGGCGCGGCCGGGTAGATCTCCCTCACCGGCCTGCGCAGGCCCGCGGTCGAGACCTCGATCGCCACGTCGGACTCCGTGATCCCCTCCCTGGCGCGCTCGTAGAAGCGCCGCAGGTCCCCGTCCGGCCAGGGCGCACCCGAGCCCCAGACCTTCACCAGGTCCGGGTGAGCGAGCACGTCGTACATCCCGCTGCGGGCAGCCTCACCGAGCGTGTCGAAGTAGCGCGCCCACACCCTCTCGGGCTCTTCCGAGCGCCAGATGTCCCACTCGCCTCGCATGTCGAGCGCCCGGTCGCGCAGGAAGTGCACAGAGCCGACGACGAAGTCCCAGTCGCGTGCCTCGATGAGGGTGGCCATGCGGTCCTCGCGGCCGGGGACGAAGTCAGCCTCGATGCCGAGCCTCAGGTCGGTCTCGTCGCGCACGAACTCGCAGTAGGCGTCGAGGTCGTCCACCGCCTGCTCGCGCCAGAATGGGTGCGCCCACACCTCGAGCGCCTGGGCGAAGCGGTGGACGTGCTCGGCCACCCCGAGCTCCTCGATGCCGCGCTCGGCCGCGGTCTCCCGGTAGCGCTCGGCGTTCTCGCGCGTGAAGCTCTCCGCCGCAGGGCCCCCGTCGTCCGGGCGCAGGTGCACGTGGTAGTCCGTCAGCACCGCGCCGCCAGGAGCGCCTCCGCCACGGCCAGGTCGGTGGTCCTGGTGACCTTGAGGTTCTCGCGCGGCGCCTCGACCACGCGCACGGTGCCGCCGATCTCCTCGACCAGGGACGAGTCGTCGGTGGCCGCCGCCAGTGCCGCCTCGTTCGTCTCGAGCGCGCGCCGCAGCACCTCAGCGCGGAAGGCCTGCGGGGTCTGGATCGCCCACAGGACCGAGCGGTCGAGGGTGCGGAGCACGCGCCCGTCGGACCCGGCCTCCTTGACCGTGTCGGTCATGCGTGCGGCCGCGATCGCCCCGTCCACACCGGGCTCGAGCGCGGCCAGGCAGCGCTCGATGAGCTCCCGCGAGACGAGCGGACGGGCCGCGTCGTGGACCACCGCCACGTCCGCCTCGGGGGCGGCCGACAGCGCGTTCCGGACCGAGGCGGAGCGCGAGTCGCCGCCCAGGACGCGGTCCTCGGCCGCGTCCTCGTAGCCGGGGGGCACCGCGACAACCACGCGATCGCACGCCTCGCGCAGCACCTCCACGCTCCAGTCGACGAGCGGGCGGCCGGCCAGAACGACGAACACCTTGGGCCCGTCGGCACCAAGGCGTTCGCCGGATCCGCCGGCGGGAACGATCCCGACGACGGTCACACGGTGATTCTGAGCCCGCCGGAGGCCGAGACTGCCAAGGACGCAGCGGCGAAGCCCTGGCCGGCCAAGGCTAACCCCGAGGCCAGGCGACGGTATCCGGTGTGCTCAAGCGGGGGCGCCGTTGCGGGTGGCATGGGCCTCCGCGATCAGCTCCTCGAGATGGGTCTCCGCGCCGCCCTCGTCCATCTCGAGCGCATACATCAGCTCGGAGGCGAGGATCTTCTTGGCGCGGGTGTACATCTGCTTCTCGCCAGTGGAGAGCCCCTTCTCGGTCTCCCGGATGGCGAGGTTGCGCACGACCTCGGCGAGCTCGTAGACGTCGCCGGTCTTGATCTTCTCGCGGTTGTGCTTGAAGCGCCTGTTCCAGTTCTTCGGCATCGCGCTCACGTCGTCGCGAAGGACGGACAGCACCTTCTGCACCGCCTCCTCCCCGATCACGCGCCGCAGCCCCGCCTTGCTGGCGTTCTCGCACGGGACCATGACCGTCATGTCGTTATGAAGGATCTTGATGGTGAGGTACTGGCGCTTCTCGCCGAGGACCTCCTTCATCTCCTTCTTGAGGACCTTGCCTGCCCCGTGATGGGGATAGACCACGTGGTCCCCGACCTCGTATACGACCTCGGGGACCGTGTCTAGCTCGAGGTCCGTGATCTCCTGCTCCAGCGTTGTCTCGGTAATGGGGGTTCCTCCTTCGGCGACGAGCGGTTGCTCCTTCAGGTTTGCAGATAACGGTCCACGAGGTTGATCTCCTGCAGGCGGCGAAGCCCCTCGCGGATGTCCTTCGCACGCATGTCGCCCACGCCGTCCACTGACTCGAGCGCCAAGTCGGTGGCCGACAGGATGGCGTCCAGCCCGCTGAACTCGTCAACGATCGACTGGACCGTGAGCTTGGGGAGGCGCGGGATACGGCCCAAGATGCGATACCCCCGGGGCGAGACCGGATGGTCGAGGGTGTTCAGCTTGCGGTCGTACCCGAGCAGCTCGGCCAGCCGGCCGAAGTCGAGTAGGTCCTGGTGCGGCAGCCGGGCCAGGGAGTCCAGCACCATGGCGTAGCTCTCGTCGGATGGCTCGACGATGTAGTCCCTCACCAGCGCCGACTTGTCGGCGGCCACGCCCACCATCGTCTCCTCGAGCTGCATCTCGATCAGGCGCCCCTCGGCGCCCAGCTCCACGATGTAGCGCTCGATCTCCACGGCCATGCGCGTGACGAGCTCCGAGCGCTGGAGCACCGTGAGCACGTCGTGCAGGGTCACCCCGCCCTCGAACTCGAGCGCGGTGAGCCGGGTGGAGACCTGGTCGAGGCGGGAGCGGTACTTGTCGAGGGTGGCGAGCGCCTGGTTGGCCTTGGCCAGCACGACAGGGATGTCCTCGAGGATGTACTTCGCCCCGTCCAGGTACAGCGAGACCACCCCCCGCCCCTGGGAGATCGCGATCACGAGCGCCTCGGTCTGCTTCGAGACCCGCTCGGCCGTGCGGTGCCTGGTGCCCGTCTCGAGCGAGAGGATCGTGGGGTCCGGCATCAGCTGCACGTTCGCCCACTGGATCTTCGTGGCGTTCGAGCTGAGGATGATCGCGCCGTCCATCTTGGCCAGCTGGTAGAGCAGCGCCGGCGCATAGTCGACCTCCAGCTTGACCCCCCCGGAGAGCAGGAAACTGAGCTCCTCGGACTCCCCGATGCAGATCAAGCCGCCCGTACGGGCCTGAACGATGTTGTCCAGGCCCTCGCGCACGGCGGTCCCCGGAGCCACCATCTCGAGGGCCCGCACCAGCCGGGGCTCCTGCCGTGACTCGAGCTCGGCGACGTCGTCCCCGGCGTAGGGCATGGAAACTGATGATACGCGAAAGGGGCTAGATCCGCCCCGGTTTTCCGCTCTGCTATGCGGCTCTTGCTGCCTGCGCGGGGAGCGCGGCGCGAAGCGCGGCACGCAGCGTCGCCAGGCTCTCGCGGGGCTCCAACACCGGCTCGAGGCCGAATTTTCGGGCCTCCGCCCGCCGCCGATCTGCGTGCGAGACGTGGCGCAGCTTGCCGGTGAGGCCGAGTTCGCCGAAGGCCCCGACCGGTCTCCCGCCCCCAAGCGGGAGGCCGCGAGCCGCCGAGGCCAGCGCGAGCGCGATGGCCAGGTCGGCGCCCGGCTCGTCCACCCGCACGCCCCCCGCGACCGAGACGAAGACGTCGCTGGAGCCGAGCGAGACGCCCGCGTGGCGTGCGAGCACGGCCAGCACGAGCGCCAGCCGGTTGCGGTCCACGCCGTTCGCCACCCGCCGCGGCGGCACGAGCTCGCTGGGAGCCACGAGCGCCTGGACCTCCACCAGCAGAGGGCGTGAGCCCTCCATGGCGCACAGGACGGCCGACCCGGGCCCCCGGGTGGCCTCGGCCAGGAAGCGCTCGGAGGCATCCGCCACCTCCACGAGGCCACCCTCGGCCATCTCGAACACGCCCGCCTCGTTCGTCGAGCCGAAGCGGTTCTTGAGCGCGCGCAGCGTGCGGTAGGTCCGCTCTCGCTCGCCCTCGAAGCTGAGCACGCAGTCCACGAGGTGCTCGAGGACCCGTGGCCCCGCGAGCGATCCCTCCTTCGTCACGTGCCCCACCAGCACGACGGCGGTCCCGCGCTCCTTGGCGACTCGCATGAGCCGCCCGGCCACCTCCCGCACCTGACCGACACTCCCAGGCGAACCGCTTAGCGCGGCGTCGTAGAGCACCTGCACCGAGTCGACGACGCAGGCGCCCGGCCGCTCCGCCTCGAGCGTGGCCAAGACCCGGTCGAGGTCCGTCTCGGCGACGATCGGCACCCGGAGCGCCGCCGGTCCGAGGCGCTCGGCCCGCAGGCGGACCTGGGCCGCCGACTCCTCGCCCGAGACGTACAGCACGGGCACGCCGCGGGCCGCCAGGTCGCCCAGCGCCATGCTCGTGAGGGTCGACTTGCCGATCCCCGGCGAGCCGCCGATCAGCACGAGCGAGCCGGGCACGAGGCCGCCGCCGAGCACGCGGTCGAGCTCGCCTATCCCGGTGCGGAGGCGCTCCACCGGCGGGGCCTCGACCTCGCCGAGCGGCACGGGGCGCAGCGCGGGGGCTCCCCGGCGGGAGGGGCCCGGCCGACTCGGAGCCTCCTCCACGAGCGTGTTCCACTCCGCGCAGCCCGGGCAACGGCCGTGCCACTTCGGGCTCTCGTGCCCGCAGGCGGAGCACGTGAAGGTGCTGGTGGCCTTGGCCATCCACCGAGGCTAAGGGCGGCGGTGGACGTTCCCGCCCCGTCCGTCCGGCCCGAGTGCTGCGATCAGCTGTTCCCCATGGAGCTACTCGACCAGCCACTCGCCCGCGCCGAGTACCTCGCCGTGGACGTCGAGACCAACGGTCTCGGCGGCGACCTGTGCGAGCTGACGGAGGTGGGCACGGTGCTCGTGGGGGGCGGCGAGCTGCATGACTCCTGGGAGTCGCTCGTGCGGGTCGAACGTCCCCTCTCGCGGGGGATCGAGCGCTTCACCGGCATCACGCAGCAGATGGTGGACACGGCGCCACCGCCCGAGGAGGTGCTGCCGCTCGTGTCCGAGCAGCTCGCGGACCGGGTGCTCGTGGCCCACAGCGCTCGCTTCGACGACGGCGTCTTGAGACAGGTCTTCGAGCGCTACGGGATCGACTGGCCGGAGCCGCCCGTGCTCTGCACGGTGGCGCTCGCCCGGCGCTTCGCCCCGCTCGCCCGGCGGCGCGGCCTCGGCTCGCTGGCGGACACGCTCGGCATCGAGGTGGAGACCGTCCACCGCGCCCTGCCGGACGCGCTCACCTGCGCGCGAATATTCTGTGCCCTCTTCCCGAAGCTGTGCGCGAACGCGGTCACCGTCTCTCAGGGGCTGGCCCTCCTGCGGCCCCGGCGGCGGCGCGATGCGGTTCCGGGGCGCCCGCGCCCCAAGGAGGAGCGGCCCGACCTCTCGCGGCTCCCGGACGACCCGGGCGTGTACATCTTCCGTGACGAGCGGGGCCGCCCGCTGTATGTGGGGAAGTCGGTCTCGCTGCGGAGCCGTGCCCGCTCCCACTTCTGTGCCCCGGCCGGCTGGACCGAGCGTGCGGATGTCGTGGACTACCGCTCCACGAACTCGGAGCTGGGGGCGCTGGTGCTCGAGAACCGCCTCATCAAGAGCTGGCGCCCGCCCGGCAACCGCAAGCTCAAGCGGACCGACGGCTACGTCTACCTGCGAGCCCGGCTCGACATCGCCTACCCCGTGATCGAGGTCGATCCGGAGCCCGCGCCGGGCCTGGCGCTGAACGTGGGCCCCGTCCGGGGGAAGGCGCTCGCCCGCGAGCTGGCCGACCAGCTGAACTCGCTGTTCCAGCTGCGGCAGTGCGGGCGGCGCCTGAAGCTCCGCGAGCACCCCTCCGCCTACGGGCAGATGGGCCGCTGCCTGTCGCCCTGCCTCGGGGACCTCGACCCCAACCTGTACCGGCGCCGCCTCGACGAGGCCTTCGGGCTGTTCGACGGCGACGGCGGCGGCGAGCGCCTGCTCGCCCTCCTCGACGAGCGGATGCGCGCGGCCTCGGCGGGGCTCCGCTACGAGCGGGCCGCCGCGCTGCTACGGCGACGGGACCGGCTCGAGTGGGTGCTGGCGCGGCTGGAGGGGGTCCTCCGCGCGGTCAACGGCGGCGCCCGCCTGGTGCTGGCGGCGCACCCCTCGAAGGAGCGCTTCGACGCCTTCTGGATCGCCGGCGGGCGGGTCGTCGACTGGGGCCCTCTGCCCGGCCTGACGGAGCTCGAGGAGCGCACCGCCGCGGTGCGCGCCGCCGTCCCGCGCTCCCGCTCACCCATTCGACCCGAAGAGGTGGACGAGGTCCGCATCGTCTCCGCGTGGCTCGCCGGGAACGAGCCGCCCGCCCTTCAGCTCGAGCCCCCGCCGGCCCGCGGCGCGCTGGCCCGCTTCGCGTCCTCCGCCGCCGTCAGGCCGTCCTCGGCCGCCTCCTTCAGCGAGTCGAGCGAGCGCTCCAGCCACGTCCTCAGGTAGCACCGGCCCGCAAGCGCTCCGAACACCCTCATCCCGAGGCTCTGCGGCTCCGCGCCGAACGCGTCACGGAGCTCGGCGAGCTCCGTGGCCCTGCCCACGAAGGGCCCACCCGGGACGCGTGACGGGAAGACCTGGGGAGGCGCGGCCTTCTCGCTCATGGCCGGGAGCTCCGGCGCCTCATGCCTGGGCCTATTCGATCACAGCCCCAGCGCCGAGCGCCAGCGCTGGACAGAGCGGATAGCCTCGGCACAGTGGAAAAGGCGCCTGGCGAGCACGTGATCTTCGAGGGCCACCCTTCGTGGCGCTCGATCCTCAGCTTCTACGCGAAGGGCGTGCTGGTCGCTGTGGTCGCCGGAGGGGTGGCGGCGCTCGTGACCAGGGTCGGCAGCGACGAGGTCGAGAGCGGGACCGTGGCGATCGTGGTCATCGTGGTGATGGCCCTGGTCGTCCTGATCGGATTGATCAAGCGCATCGCCACGACCTACACGATCACGAACCAGCGGCTTCGGATCCGCCGCGGGGTCTTCTCCCGGAAGCTGCAGCAGACACGCCTGGAGCGCGTCCAGAACGTGAACACGAGGCAGTCCGTGCTCGAACGGATCCTCCAGGTCGGCACCGTCGACTTCGACACCGC
>JBKPFJ010000068.1:0-4578 GCA_046728795.1 Actinomycetota bacterium
CGCTCCGGCTCGGGGCGGGCCGGGCGAATCGTCAGGTCTGCCGCGACGCGCAGCACCTCGCGCAGCTCCATCTCGGCGAACGGCGCACCGGCACAGCGCCGCACGCCGCCGCCGAACGGAATCCACGTCATCCGGTCGGGCTGCCGCCCGTCCAGCCAGCGCTCGGGCCGGAACGCGGAGGCCTGTTGCCAGAGGTCCTCGCGGCGCATCGCCAGCCACAGGCAGGCGGCTACCTGGACGCCGGCTGGCAGCCGGTGCCCGGCGATCTCCACCGCCTCGAGCAGCAGGCGCGGGGCGATCGTGAGCGCCGGGCGGCTCCGGAGAACCTCCTTGACCACGGCGTCGAGGTAGGCCGGGTCGCCCTCGCGCAGGCGCGCGTGGACGGCCGGGTGGCGGGCGAGCCGCTCGAAGGCCCAAGCCAGCGTCGCCGCCGAGCTGTCGTGACCGCCCATCAGCAGAGCGACGAGCTGGTCGCGCAGGTGGCGGTCGGTCGGCGGGTTGCCGTCCTCGTCGCGCTGCTCGAGCAGCATGTCCAGGACCGCGTCGCCGACGGGCTGCGCGCGCCGGCGCGCGACCGTCTCCAGCAGCAGCGCGTCGAAGCGCTCGACGGCCAGCCGGAACCGGCCCCACGGGCTGCGCGGCCCGAGGTCGCGTTGCACGAGCGCCATCGCGAGCATCCGCGGCAGCGAGCGGACGTCGGCGAGCGTGGTCTCGATCGCCCGGCGCAGCCCGGCGACCTCGCGCTCGTCGCGGGCGCCGAAGATCACGCGCAGGATGATCTCCAGGGTCAGGGGCCGGGTCCGGTCAAGCGTGGTGACCCTGCCGCGCCACGTGGCCAGCTCTTGGCGGGCGAGCTCGGAGATCAAGGGGGCAAAGGCCCGCATGCGCTCCCCGTGAAACGGGGTCTGCAGCAGCCGGCGCTCGCGCCGGTGTGCCTCACCGTCGAGCAGCAGGATCGAGTGCGGTCCGGCGAAGGGGCGGAGGAACTCCCAGCTCTGCCCGGCCGGCGCGATCGCCGGATCCAGGCGAAAGACCTCGCGGACCGCGTCCGGGTCCGAGAACAGCACCATCGGCTCCTCGGTCCAGTAGGTGCGGATCGTCACCGGATCGCCGAAGCGCTCGTGGACACCGCGCAGGAAGGCGGCCGGGCGCGCCATCCACGCGACGGTCTGCCAGGCGGCGGGAGCGCGCGGGCCCGGGGGCAAGCCCATAGGCTCAGCGTACGCCCACTGATCGTGCCGCCTTCCTCGGGCGGTTGTGGAGGAGACGATGGGACGAAAGGCCTTGCTCGGCTGCGGGATCCTGTCTTCGCTGCTCTATGTCGGTGCCAACGCCCTCGGGGCCCGGCGCTGGAGGGGCTACAGCCTCACGTCTCAAACCGTCAGCGAGCTGTCCGCGATCGGCGCTCCGTCGAGAGCACTCGTCATTCCGCTTCTCACCGCGCACGGCGCTCTTGTAATCCCCTTCGGATTGGGTGTCTCGGAGTGTGCTGGTCGAAAGCGCGCGCTGCGCGTGACGGGAGCCCTGCTCGTGGGACTGGGGGCCAGCGACCTGCCCGCGCCGTTCTTCCCGATGCATCGGCGTGAGGCGCTCGCGCGGGGCGAGAGATCTCGCACCGACACGGTCCACGTCATCTTCACGAGCGTGAACAGCCTCCTGATCCTGCTCGCCATTGGATCTGGGTCCACGGCGTTCGGAACGCGCTTTCGCCGCTACTCGATCGCCACGATCTCGGTACTCGTCGTGACTGGCGGTTTGACGGCCACGCAGGCGTCCCGAGTGGAGGCGAACCTGCCGACGTCCTGGGCCGGAATAACGGAGCGCGTCAGCATCGGCGGTTACCTGCTATGGCAGGCGGTGCTGGCCATCACTCTCTTGCGCAGGGGAACGAGCGGTCGTCCCCGCGGCAGGCCCGGTTGACCGGCGCCGCGTGGGCCGCGGCCCTGGGCTCCGCAGCCGCCGCTGGTTCGGGTTCAGCGCCTGGATCGGGATCATCGGCGGCCTCCTTGTCGGGGTCCCCTTCTCCAACCTGATCCTGCGCATCTACGGCGGTCGCTCGACGCGCTGAGGGCCTCGGCACCGGGCCGGTCCGCGCGTGTCGCTCCTTGCGATCATGCCGGCATGCCACCGCTCACCGCGAAGGAGCGCGCGCAGCTTCCCGACAGCGCCTTCGCATACATCGACTCCCGCGGCAGACGGCGCCTGCCGATCCACGACGCGGCACACGTGAGGAATGCCCTCGCCCGGTTCGGGCAGGTCGCGTTCGAGGACGAGGACGCGCGGGACCGGGCGCGCAACCGGCTGCTGAGGGCGGCCAAGAAGCACGGAATCATGCCGATCGGCTTCATCAGCGCGCAGCTGCAGCCGCAGCGGAAGCTGCCGACGGGCAACGTCACGTTCCTGCTGACCGATATCGAGAACTCGACCGAGCTGCTGGGGCGGCTCGGCGACGGGTACGCGTCCCTGCTCACCGATGTGCGCCGTCTGGTGCGCGGCGCGGTGCGGCAGGCGGGCGGCCGCGAGGCGTCCGCCCGCGGGGACGACGTCTTCGCGGTGTTCGAGCGCGCCCCCGCTGCGCTGGAAGCCGCGCTCGGGATCCAGCGGGAGATGAAGGCCCGAGCCTGGCCCGAGCGGAGCGACGTGCGCCTCCGCATCGGCCTCCATCGCGGGCGTCCCGCGCTAACCGACACGGGTTACGTCGGCATCTCGGTCCACGCCGCGGCGCGCATCTGCTTCGCGGCGCACGGCGGCCAGATCGTGCTGTCGTCCGCCGTGCGCGCGACGGTGCTCGAGTCGCTCCCCGACGGGGTCGGCCTGAAGGGCCTCGGAGCCTGGCGCTTCCGCGGCTTGCCGGAGCCAGTGGAGCTCTTCCAGGTGGAGGCCGCCGACCTGTTCTCCGATTTCCCGCCCCTTCGGTCGGCCGTCCCCGCCAGGTAGGCAAGCTGGCAGCCTCGGCACAGGCTCGGCGGCTCAGCCCACGGCCGGTACGGAGCGCTGCCGCTGCAGCCCGGACAGCGCCTCCTGCATCTTCCTGACCTTGCCGGCCCCGACGCGGCGCGCGCCGCTTCCACGTCGGACTACACCGCCGGCGCTGCGCGGGGAAGGGGAGCGCATCGCGAGGACCTCGACGATGCCTGTGAATCGGTGACCTCCTAGCGAGCCTCCGGCCTCCGGCACGGCCCTCGCTAGAGTCGCGCAAATGGTCCTACTCAGCCAGATGATCCGGTCCGTCGCCATCACGGGCAGGACCGACAGATTCGACGCGTGGTTTGCCAACCGTCAGGGCGGCCGCTGGGCCGAGCAGACGGTTCGTGCCGCGTTCCCGGCGGCAGCGCCCCACCCGCGTACGACGCCGGCCGCGGCCGTGACGCCACCACCCGCGGACCCGGCCGAGACGCGCGGGAGGCTGACGGAGCTCCACGAGCGCGGCGTGCTCACCGACGCCGAACTCGAGCGTCTGCGCGCGCTGCTGCGCGTCTGAGCGAATCCACCAGGCTCCCGGGCTGCACGGCCCTCGCGGCCGGCAGAGGTCCGGGAGCGCCTCGCCTAACCAGTCCAGGAGCGGCCCGCCGTCGTTGTCCCTGCCGCTGGGCGGACGAGCAGCGCAGCCGCCGGGCGATCGCCCACGCGCGCCCGCTCGGCTGCACCTGGGGCCCGGGGGATGAGGCGACAGCGACTCGTCCCCGGTTGCCGTAGACCTCGTCGAGCAGCGAGGAGAGGCTGCCCAGCGGGATCAGCTTGGCGCAGAGCTTCGCCGCGCAGGCAGGCACGCCGACCACGTGTCGCGGGGCCGTCCTCCTCTGTGACTCTGCTGGCTCGGTCGTGCCGGGTCGTGGCCGTTCGCCGCTCCTCTCCAGCCTCCGCAACCAGGACCAGCCCGCTACCCCCGCCGGGCGTGCAGCGGTCGTCCCTCACCACCAGCGACGACCGTAGCCGTTGCACCCGGGCACCACTAGATGGGCTCAGGCTCGGTCAGGCAGCGCCTCGGTTGACAGGCCGTGCGAGCCCGATCAGGTCGCCAAGGACGCCCTGGCCGGCGAGCTCAGGTCCGGCACCAGGTCCGATGATCGTCACTTCTCCCACCGGCTTGGCCGTCAAGACGACGGCGTTGGTCGTCCCGTCGACGTATGCCAGGGCATCATCGCGGCCTAGGAGCATCGGCTCGACGCGAGCGCGGACGTCGCCCGCCCCGTCGGACTCGGAGAACTCAAGCGTCGCGACGTGCCTGAGTCGCGCCCCGCTGGCGTTTGCATGGTCGACCACAGCCGCAGCGATGCCGGTGATTCCGCGGCAAGCGACCTGCCCCCGTCGCAGCTGTCGTCCGAAGACGAGGGCTGCGAGGATCATCAGCTTGGCAACCGTGTCCTCGCCCTCGACGTCCGCCGCCGGGTCGCGCTCCGCGAGACCCGTTCGCTGCGCCTCGGCGAGCGCCTGCTCATAGGACCTGCCCTGCGTCATTCGGGAGAGGATGAAGTTGGCGGTTGCGTTGAGGATGCCCCGCAGCCCGATGGGGATCGCGCCCGCGAGTCCGTCGACCAGCGGGCCGACGACCGGCGTGCCGGACATGACCGTGGATTC
>JBKPFJ010000040.1:0-19732 GCA_046728795.1 Actinomycetota bacterium
CCGCGCGAACGTGGCCAAGTTTACAGGGGTATTACGGAGGGTGATGGTCCCGACGGACGTGCTGGCTAGGCACCCCCGCGCTCCCGCCGACGAAGCGGTGACGCCGGGCAAGCCCGGACTCGCAACCACGGTCCTCCTCGCCGCCTTCGTCGGATGGCACTTCTCCTAGAGGCCGGGAGGCGCAGCTCTCCACCCTTCGATCCGGTCCGCAGGCTTCCCTCTGAGGCCGGCCGGCCGGAGGTTTCGGGCAAGTTCCTCGCGGCAAGCGGCGAGAAACTTTACGTGCGCGGCGTGACGTATGGAACATTCCGGCCGGGCGCGGACGGCTCGCCCTACCCGCCTCCGGACGTCGTCGAGCAGGACTTCGCCGCAATGAGCGCGTACGGCTTCAACGCCGTGCGTACCTATACGGTCCCTCCGCGTTGGCTGCTCGACTGCGCGGCGGAGCACGGCCTCCGGGTCATGGTCGGGCTTCCCTGGGAGCAGCACGTCGCGTTCCTCGACGAGCGCCGGCGGGCCCGCTCGATCGAGCTGCGCGTACGTGACGGCGTGCGCGCCTGTGCCGGCCACCCGGCGGTTCTCTGTTACGCGGTCGGCAACGAGATTCCGGCGGCCATCGTTCGCTGGCACGGCCGTCGGCGCACAGAGCGCTTCCTCGAGCGACTGTCCCGAGCGGCCAAGGAGGAGGACCCCGAGGGTCTGGTCACGTATGTGAACTTCCCCTCCACCGAGTACCTCGAACTGTCCTCTCTCGACATCGTCACGTTCAACGTGTACCTGGAGGCGGAGCGGCCCCTCTCCGCGTACCTCGCGCGTCTTCAGACTCTCGCCGGTGAACGCCCGCTGCTGATGACCGAGCTCGGCTTGGACGGCCGCAGCCACGGGGAGAACGAGCAGGCTCGAGCCCTGCGGTGGCAGATCAAGACCGCGGCCTCGGCGGGCTGCGCGGGGGCGTTCGTCTTCTCGTGGACCGACGAGTGGCACCGCGGCGGCCACGAGGTCCTGGACTGGGGGTTCGGCCTCACCAGTCGCGAACGGACGCCCAAGCCGGCGCTGGCCGCCGCGAGCGAGGCGTTCGACGAGCTGCCGCCGCAGCCCGCCGCCGGCTGGCCACGAATCTCGGTGGTCGTCTGCAGCTGCAACGGACAGGCGACCCTGCGCGATTGCTTCGACGGGCTCACACAGCTCGACTATCCGAACTACGAGGTGATCGTCGTCAACGACGGCTCCACCGACGCGACCTCCGAGATCGCGCGCGAATATCCGTTCCAGCTCGTCAACACGGGCAACTGCGGCCTCAGCAGCGCACGCAACACCGGCCTGGCCGCCGCGACCGGCGAGATCGTGGCGTACATCGACGACGACGCCCGCCCGGACCGAGACTGGCTGACCTACCTCGCGCATACCTTCCGCACCACTCGCCACGCCGGCGTGGGCGGGCCGAACATCGCCCCGCCGGGGGACAGTCCGATCGCCGACTGTGTGGCGAACGCACCGGGTGGGCCCGTGCACGTCCTGCTGTCAGACAGCGAGGCGGAGCACATTCCCGGCTGCAACATGGCCTTCCGACGTGAATGCCTCGAGGCGGTGGGCGGCTTCGACGCCCAGTTCCGGGCGGCGGGCGACGACGTAGACGTTTGCTGGCGCGTCCAGGAGCAGGGCTGGACCCTCGGCTTCAGCCCGGCGGCCATGGTGTGGCACCACCGCCGCGCCTCGGTCCGCGCCTACTGGCGCCAGCAGCGGGGCTACGGCAAGGCCGAGGCGCTGCTGGAGCGGAAGTGGCCGGAGAAGTACAACACGGCGGGCCACCTACCCTGGCAGGGGCGCCTATACGGGAAGGGGCTCGTGCATTCGCCGCTGCCGCGCCGCCGACGGGTGTACTTCGGGACCTGGGGAAGCGGCGCCTTCCAGCGGCTCTACGAGCCTGCCGACGGGGCGCTTCGCTCTCTGACAACGACGCCCGAGTGGTACCTGCTCATCGTCCTGCTCGCACTCCTCTCGGGGCTCGGCTTGGTTTGGCCCCAGCTGCTCGTGGCGGTCCCCTTCGCCGTGCTTGCCGCGGCGCCGCCCCTGCTCCAGGCGCTCAATGGGGCGGCCGATGCCACCCTCTCGCCGCGTTCGGACCGCCGCGGTCAGCGGCTCGCGCTTCGAGCCCTCACCGCCGCCCTTTACCTCCTCCAGCCCGTGGCCCGCCTGTGGGGGCGCGTGATGCACGGCCTCACCCCGTGGCGTTTGCGGGGACCGCGAACGCCAGTGGCCCCGGGGACGCGGACGCTCACCGCCTGGACGGAGCAGTGGGAACCGCCAGAGGCGAGACCGCGGAGAGTGGAAGCCGAGCTGCTCAGACTCGGGGCCGCAGTCGTGCGCGGCGGTCACTTCGACTCCTGGGACCTCGAGGTGCGCGCCGGCCCGCTGGGACGAGCGCGGCTTTCGACCGCCGTCGAGGAGCACGGCCACGGGCGCCAACTCGCTCTCTACCGCTGCGCTGCACACTGGCCCCGGGCGGTGAAGCTGCTCGTAGTTGCCGCGGTGGCACTCGCCCTCGCGGCGCTGACCCAGGGAGGCCCCGCGGCCGGCGCCCTTGCCACGGCGGCCGCCGTCGTCGTCGTCGGCGCAGCCTGGGGGGCCGCCCTGGCGCTCGGAGCACTGCACGACGCGACGTGCCGGGCGGTGGGGGCCTCGCCCACCGGCGGCGCGCCCCGAGACGGCCCGGCGCCATGACTCGGGTGGCCAAGGCGCACACCTACCGACGGGTCGCCCGAGAGGGGCGACCCTTCTGGCCTCACCTGGGTGCGCTGTTTGCGCTCAGCGCGCTTGGAAGCTGTCTCACGCTGCTAGTCCCAGTGCCCCTCAAGATCGCCGTGGATAGCGTGCTCGGCTCCCAGCCCGTTCCAGCCCTTCTCGACGCGCTCCTACCTGTCAGCTTCACCGCCTCCGATTCGGCGTTGCTACTCGCCACCGCCGTTCTCTTCATGGGGATCACGTTCCTCGTCCAGATGCAGGAGGTCGCCGTACTGGTCCTGAGCACCTACACGGGCCAGAAGCTCCTCCTCGGCTTCCGGAGCAAGCTCTTCCGGCACGTGCAGAGACTGTCGCTCGCCTACCACGACCTCCGGGGCAGGACGGATGCGACCTACCGCATCCAGTGGGACGCACCCGCTCTCCAGCACATTTCGGTCGACGGGCTCATCCCGCTGGTCACCGCCGGCATGACCGTGATCGGGATGATCGTGGTGACATTCGCCATCGACTGGCAGCTGGCGCTCGTTGCGCTGACGGTCACGCCCATCCTGATCGGGCTGCTGCGCTTTTACGGCGCGCGGTTGCGGCGACAGTGGCACGAGGCCAAGACTCTCGAGAGCTCGTCCTTCTCGGTGGTAGACGAGGCGTTGGGCGCCTTGAGGGTGGTGAAGGCGTTTGGCCGTGAAGAGGCAGAAGGGGACCGCTTCGTCGGTCGTTCGGCGGAGGGCGTCGCGGCTCAGATCAGGCTCTCGCTGACGGAGGCGAGGCTCACCAACCTGGTGGGGATCACGATGGGGCTCGGGACAAGCCTGGTCCTCTACATCGGCGTACGCCGCGTCCAGAGCGGCGCGCTCACCCTGGGTGATCTGCTGCTCGTGATGACCTACCTCACACAGCTCTACGAGCCCCTGCGCACGATCGCCAAGAAGGTCGGGGACCTGCAGGCGTCGGTCGCGAGCGCGGAGCGGGTCTTCGCCGTGCTCGACGAGAAGCCCGACCTGGTCGAGCGCCCGAACGCGCGTCACGTGGCCCGTTCCCGCGGCGAGGTCGAGTTCAGGCATGTCTCCTTCGCATACGACGGCGCCCGCGACGCCCTCCACGACGTCAGCCTGAAGGTCGGCGCGGGACGGAGCGTGGGCATCGCCGGGGCGACCGGCGCGGGCAAGACGACACTCATCAGCCTGCTGACGCGCTTCTACGACCCCGCTTCGGGCGAGATCCTCCTGGACGGCGTCGATCTGCGCGACTACAGGCTCGACGACCTGCGCAATCAGTTCGCGATCGTGCTGCAGGAGCCGGTCCTGTTCTCGAGCACAGTCGGTGAGAACATTGCGTACGCACGGCCCGAAGCCGACCGCTCCGACGTAGTCGCGGCGGCGAAGGCTGCGAACGCCCACGACTTCGTCACCGCGCTACCTCACGGCTATGGCACGACGGTCGGGGAGCGCGGCGTGAGGCTCTCGGGGGGCGAGCGCCAGCGGATCTCCCTTGCTCGAGCGTTCCTGAAAGACGCCCCGATCCTCATCCTCGACGAGCCGACCAGCTCCGTCGACGTGACGACGGAGGCGCTCATCCTGGAGGCGATGTCTCGGCTCATGGAGGGGCGCACCACCCTCATGATCGCCCACCGGCTCACGACGCTCGAGGGCTGCGACTTGAGGGTCGAGCTCAGCGGGGGATGGCTACGGCACGCCGAACCGGGTGGAGCCGGCGCGGCGACGCTGGTCGGCGTACAGGGCGGGGGCTGAGTGTTGGCGCGAGTGATTCCGAACCACTCCGGCGCGTCGGTCGTCATTCCAGAGTTGCTGGACGAGGGGGCCGCGGCGGCCTGATGGAGGTCAGCGTCTGGGACACCGGACCCCTGCCGACTAACGTGCGGCTCGGCGAAGACGTCTACTTCGAGCGCCGACATGAGACCTTCCGTCGCTTCTTCTCAACCCGCAATCCGGCGCTCGTTGTGGGGAGCGGAACGAGGATCTACACCTGGACCAGCTTCGCTGCCGAGGACGAAGCAGTCATCGAGATCGGGAACGACTGCATCCTCGTCGGTGCCGCCTTCATGTGCGCTGAACGCATCGAGGTCGGCACGGGGGTCGTACTTTCGCTCAACGCCGCGATCGCAGATTGCGACTTCCATCCGGTCGACCCAGACCTGCGACGCCAGGACGCGGTCGCCAATGCGCCGCAGGGCGATCGTTCGCGGCGACCGCCCCTCGTCTCGGAACCGGTCGTCATCGGCGATCACGTCGAGGTGGGAATCGGGGCGATCATCCTGAAGGGCGTTCAGATCGGCGAGGGCGCACGGGTGGGGGCCGGAGCCGTCGTGACATCCGACGTACCGGCGGGGAAAGCAGTGGAGGGAAACCCCGCCCGGATAAGCCGATGACCGGCCCCGTCCACCTTCCGTGGGATTGGTATCCCGCGCCCGTCCCGGCGAACGTCGAGGTGGGAGCGCGGAGCTGGATCTACAGTTCGTTCGCGTTCTTGCACCACCGGAGCGAGCGCCGCGTAGGGGTGAGGGTGGGCCACGACACCGGTCTGTACGCAGGCACTGTCTTCGTAACCGGCCCCGAGAGCAGTGTCGAGATCGGCGCCTTTTGCTCCGTCGACGGCGCAGTCTTCGCCGTCAACGGCTCTGTGCGCCTCGGTGATTTCACGCTTGTCGCTTATGGAGTGACGTTCTCCGACGGTCCGGTTGCGGTGCCGGCTGATGCCCGCCTCCGCGCAGGCGGCGCGCACATAGAGGTCGGGGAGAACGTCTGGATCGGCGCCCGAGCGACCATTCTCGGAGGGGCCCACATCGGGGATGGAGCGGTCGTGGGAGCCCTTTCGGTGGTCGACTCCGCAATTCCTCCGCTATCGGTCTGCGCCGGAAATCCGGCTCGCGTGCTGCGACACATCGCACCGCCACGGGCGCCGGAGGAGGATGCCGTCCGATGACCCTGCAGCGCCTCCGGATAGTCGTCTCGTTGATTGCTCTCGTGGCGGCTTGGCCCAGCGTGGGGTGGGCTGCGGCGCCCGACCCGGCACCACAGCCCGCGCCCGTTGCTCCCGATCCCGCGCCGTCCGCGCCCGATCAGGTCTCGAGCACCCCGCCCTCGAGCAGCCAGCCGGCAACCTCGCCGGCAGCCCCGCAGGTCCCCCGGGAAACCTCGCAACCTGCCGCCGGGGCCGCACCGGCCGCCCGCACGACCAGCCTCCGGCCGGCGGGCAGGCCGAGCAGCCGTCCCCCAACCCCCGTACCGACTGCGAACATGCGGAGCGGCCGCCCCGTCGCCCGCAAGCACACCGGACGGCGGCATCCGAAGCGTCGCTACGAACGTCCGAACCCAGTGCGACGGCCGCCGCCAACCTTCGTAGCGAGCGGTTCCCTACCCGACGGAGTGGAAGAGACGGCCTCCAACCGCGACGCCCGCCCCTTCCTGCTGGCCGCGCTGGCCCTGCTCGCACTGGTCGCGCTGAACGGCTCGTTCCTGAGCCTGATGTCGCGGCTGGTGCGGGAGCGGGGGCCCTGAGCTACTTCAGCGTCGCGCTGAACGCCGCCCGCTCGCGCGCCGTTCCCAACACCCGCCGCGCCTCCCTGCGCGCCGGGGCGTGGCGCCCTGCGGCGCCCACAGAAATCCCCCACCCGAACAAGTCCCGACGAGGTGTGGTCGCTTATTTGCGCCAGGCCGGCACAAGATCGCGAGCTCGTCGTGTGGCGGCCGAGAATGGGCGACTTCGTGGCGGCGAGCGGGTCGCGTGGGGATGCCGGTCGTCCTAGAACCCTCTGTCCGTGGTCTGCGGGTGGCGGGGCTCTAGAGCCGCGACCGGCTCTCCGGCCGGCAGCCGCACCACGAAGCGCGCACCGCCCCCCTCGGCGTCGTCGAGCTCCACCTGGCCGCCGTGGGCATCGGTCACCGCCTTGACGATCGCCAGCCCCAGCCCGCTGCCGCCAGGTCGCGTAGCCGAGGGGGCGATCGTGTCGTGCTTCTTGACCGGCTTGCCGTCGGCGCCCCGGGCGAAGCGCTCGAAGACGCGGTCGCGCAGCTCCGGTGGGACCCCCGGGCCGCGATCGGCCACCTCGACCACCGCCTGACCGTCCTCGCGGCGGACGGCCACCGTCACCGGCGTCCCCGCCGGGGTGTGGATGAGCGCGTTCTCGATCAGGTTGAGGACCAGCCGGTGGAGGTCGTCTGGTACCCCCTCGACCGCGACCGGCTCGGGAGCGTCGACCGCCACCTGGCTGTCGTCGCCGAGCGGAGACGCCTCCGCGGCCGCCTCGCGCGCCGCGGCGGCCAGGTCCACGCGCTTGCGCGGCGCCTCGCGGCCGGCGTCGGCCCGGGCCAGCAGCAGCAGGTCCGCCACGAGGCGGCGCATGCGCTTCGAGGAGCGCAGGGCGGAGCCGGCGATCTCCGCCTGTTCGCCCGCCAGCTCGGCCTCGAGCAGCTCGAGGTTTGCCAGGATGCTCGTCAGCGGGGTGCGCAGCTCGTGGGAGGCATCGGCCACGAACTCGCGCTGGCGGGCGAGCGCGGCCTCGGTCTCCGTGCGCGCCTCGCCGAGCTCCCGGAGCATGTCCTCGAGGGTGTGGGCCAGCTCCGCCACCTCGTCCTGCGCCACCGGCTTGGGGAGCTCCACGTCCGGGTCGCGGGTGCGCGCCACCTCCCGTGCCGCCCTGGTCAGCCCGGCGATCGGCCGCATGGCGCGTCGCGCCACCAGGAACCCGGCGAGGAACGCGAGCGCCGTACCGCCGATCACGCCGAAGGCGAGGAACAGGCGCACGCGCGCAAGGGTGTTGATGAGGCTGCGCTCGGGCTTGGCGTACTGGAGGTAGCCCACGACCGCGTTCTGCGGGCGGATCTCGAACGGGTTGGACTGCGGAAGGTCGGCGCCGAAGATCGCGAGCGTGGCCACGTGGTAGTCGCCGACGGCCCGCACGCCCTCGGCCGCGGGGGCCGCGGGGGCCGCCTTCGTCTGGGCCTCGACGGTGCCGTTGCGGTCGAGGATCCGGATCTGCGCTCCGCCGGCGGCGGCCGCGCTCAGGGCGCGCAGCAGTTGCTCTGAGTTGCCCTCCTGCCGCTGGACCAGATTCTGGAGGCTCGTGGCCGTGGCGCGGAGATCGCTGTCGAAGCTGCCGCTGATCTTTCGCTCGGCGACGGTTCCCACCACGAGGGCGAAGAGCAGCAGGATCACGAACGTGAGCCCTGCCGAGACGATGGCCAGCTTCAGCCGTGTCGGTAGACGGGCGCTGAGCTTCACGGCTCCCTCAGGACGTAGCCGGCCCCTCGCATGGTGTGCAGGATCCGGGGTTCACCGCCCGCCTCGAGCTTGCGGCGCACGTTGGAGATGAAGACGTCGACGGTGTTGGTCTCCGCGTAGGGGTGGTAGTCCCACACGTCGTCGAGCAACGCCTGGCGCGAGACGACCAGCCGCTCGTTTCGCATCAGGTGCTCAAGCAGCTCGAACTCGCGGCTCGTCAGGTCGATCGCCCGGTCGCCGCGGAAGACCTCGCGCGTGTCCGGGTTCAGGCGCAGGTCCCCGACGACGAGGAAGGCGCTCCCCCGCGGCGGGCGGCGCCGGAGCAGGGCGCGCAGGCGCGCCAGCAGCTCCTCGCGCTCGAACGGCTTGACGAGATAGTCGTCGGCGCCGGAGTCGAGCCCCTCGACACGCGACTCGAGGGCGTCGCGCGCGGTGAGCATCAGGATCGGCACGTCGCCATCGGCCCGCAGGCGGCGGCAGACCTCGACGCCGTCCATCCGGGGCAGGCCCAGGTCGAGGACCACCGCGTCGGGCTCGAAGACCCCCGCCTCGTGCAGCGCCTCCTCGCCGTCCTCCGCCAGCCGCACCTCGTAGCCGTCCATGCCGAGCGAGCGGCGCAGCACGCCCGCGATGTCCGCGTCGTCCTCGACCACCAGCACGCGCGCCGAGCGCTCCATGGGGCCAATGGTAGGGAGGGTGACGGGGTCCTCTCGTCGAATTCCTCTAGGTCCGCATGGCCGCCAGGAAGAGGAGACGCCGCTCGGGCCGGCGGGGCCGCTCGCGCGCCCTGTGGCCGACCCTGCGCGGGCCGCAGTTCGAGCAGCGCGAGCTCGACCTGATCGGGCTGGGCCTGGTGGGCTTTGCCGCCTTCTTCGCCTGCGTCTTCTACCTGGGCTGGGCGGGCGGTGAGGTGGGGGAGCTCATGGCTGACGGGATCCTGTTCCTGTTCGGCGGGGTCGGCTATCTGGCGCCGGTGGCGCTGTTCGCGATCGGCGCGGTGCTCGTGCTGCGCCCGATGCTTCCCACGGTGCGGCCCTTCAAGGCGGGAGGCCTGTGCCTCGGGGCGGCGCTCACCCTGGGCCTCGCCGCGGGCTCGCTCGGGCTCGGCCCGGGTCACGCTCCGCACGACACCTTCGACGCCGCCTACCTGCGCGCCCGGGGCGGCTTGGTGGGCGAGGGCCTGTACTGGATCGCCCGCACGCTTTTCCAGGGCGTCGGGGCGCACCTGCTGTTCGTCTTCCTACTGCTGGCCGGGATCCTGCTCCTCACGGGCGGCTCGATCGCCGGCCTCCTGCGCGCCACCCACCAGAGCCTGACGAGCACGACCCGCCGGACGCGGCGCGCCGCCCCCCCGGAGGTCGAGCCGGTGGTTCGCGCCACGCACGTCGAGGTGCCCACGATCGACGTGGGGGAGGAGGATCAAGAGGAGCCGCGGGAGGAGCCGGAGCCCGAGCCGCCCGAGCCCGAGATGGAGCCCGCGCTCACGCCGATGGGCAACCTCCGGACGCCGGTCACGGAGTCGGACGACCTCGACTATCGGCTCCCGGTCCCCTCGTTCCTCAAGCACTCGAATGGGGCCCAGAAGATCGACTCCAGGGCGATCGAGCGGGTCGGGGGCCAGCTGATCGAGGCGCTCGGCCACTTCAACGTCGAGGGAAAGGTGATCGGGACGGTCACCGGCCCGCACGTGACCCGCTACGAGCTGCGCCTGGCGCCGGGGATCAAGATGTCGAAGGTCGCCCAGCTGAAGGACGACCTGGCCTACTCGCTCGCGGCCGAGCAGGTGCGCATCCTGGCGCCGATCCCCGGGCAGCAGGCGGTGGGCGTCGAGGTGCCGAACCGGGTTCGCAAGATGGTCCACCTTGGGGACGTGTTCCAGGAGAGCCCCCCGAACTGGTCGCCGCTGTCCGTCTGGCTCGGCAAGGACATCGCGGGCAAGGCGATCGGCACCGACCTCGCGAAGCAGCCGCACGTGCTGGTGGCCGGCACGACCGGCTCGGGCAAATCGGGCTGCATCAACGCCATGCTGTCCTCGGTGCTCCTGCGCGCCACCCCCAACGAGGTGCGCATGGTGCTGGTGGACCCGAAGCGGGTGGAGCTCAACCACTACGAGCAGATCCCGCACCTCCTCACCCCGGTGGTGACGAGCCCCCGGCTGGCGGCCAACGTGCTCGGCAACCTGATCAAGGAGATGGAGGAGCGCTACGGGGTGATGAGCCAGGCGAAGACGCGAAACCTGGTGGAACTGAACCGGGTACGCGTGCGCGAGGGCGAGCGTCCCCTGCCGTACATCTTGTGCGTGATCGACGAGCTGGCCGACCTGATGATGGTGGCCCCTGCGGAGGTCGAGGACTCGATCATCCGCCTGGCGCAGAAGTCGCGCGCCGTGGGCATCCACCTGCTGCTTGCCACGCAGCGCCCCAGCGCCGATGTGATCACCGGCATGATCAAGGCGAACGTGCCGGCGCGGATCGCCTTCGCGGTCTCCTCTCAGACCGATTCGCGCGTGATCCTCGACCAGAACGGGGCCGAGTCGCTGCTCGGCCAGGGCGACATGCTGTTCCGGCCGACCGGCGCCTCGCGCTCGGCGCGCATCCAGGGGGCGTTCATCACCGAGGAGGAGATCGAGAAGCTCACCGACCACTGGCGTCGGCAGGGCGAGCCGGAGCTCCAGGAGGAGCTACTCGAGGCGATCGAGAGCGAGGACGGAGAGTCCGGCGCGGACGGCGACTACGACCCGGATCAGGACGAGCTGCTGGCCGACGCGATCGCCACGGTCGTGCAGATGGGCACGGCCTCGACCTCGATGCTCCAACGCCGCCTGCGGGTGGGCTACACGCGCGCGGGGAGGCTGATCGACATGATGGAGCGGCGCGGGGTGATCTCCGGCTACGAGGGCTCGAAGGCGCGCCAGGTGCTGATCACGGAGGCCGACCTGCCCCGAGTGATCGAGAGCCTGGAGGAACCGATGGCCGCGGCCGCCGACGACTAGCCCACCAGCCGTCCGCCACCATGTGCGCCCCGATGGGGGCTATCGGGGGATGGGTCCCGGCGCTGACCGAGATCCCGCTCTGTAAGCCAAAGCGGGACCCGTATCAACCCGCAACGACGCGCTCGCCTAGGAGTTCTAGGCCACTTCCTGGGAGCCAAGGCTCACAGGCCGGGCACGGCGCACTGGTCGACCTTCCGCCCTGTCACGACATTGGGCGGTCCCCCGGAGTCACCCACCTGAGGGGCAGGCGAGTTGTCGTGACAGACGAGATTGCCCTTGATCGTGTTGGTGACGTACTCGTTTGCGTCCGGGTCGTCCATGTGGTTGTTGCTGAGCGTCACGGTCCCACGAACCGTGTTTCGGATGAAGCCGAGCCAGAACCCGGAGTAGCCATTGATGGTCGCGCCGCCGCGGATCACGTTGTCCTCGACGGTCGAGAAGAACCCGTTGCCGCCCCGCATCCTCACTCCGCCGCTCACGTGCGCGGTGTGCAACTGCAGGGAGGCCGGCGCATTCGCGCGCACCCCGCCCCGGATCGTGCCGGTGAACGGACCGTGATCGAACCCGAGAATGAAGGTGGCACCCTCGCGGACCCGGACCCCGCCCCGGACTTTGATCTCCGCATCCGTCCCGTCGCAGGTAGCGCCTTCGGGCACGACGAGCTTGCGGTATGTGCCAGAGGCGAGCGTTCCCGTGCACGTGGCCCCTGCACTCTTACCCTGAGTCCCACTCTTACCGTGGGCGCCACGGTCGGCCAGAGCCGTCGACGTTCCCGCGAGTGCCGCAAGCACGGCCGCGGCCACCAGTATGACCTTTTGCATCCGTCTCCTCCGAGCCTTGGACCAAGTTGTTGTTACCCCAAATGCCCAGCTCCCCCAACACGGACCGCAACGCCGGTTTTCTACGCCGCGTGAGCTAGGCGGACGACCCAACGGGATAAGGGAGGGTCATGACGGGACCGGCAGATACGCAAGACCGCCGGGAGACTCGCTGGGAAACAGGATCGAAATCCCGCGCGCAGTGCGTCCCGCGCGCAGTGCTGAGAGGGCCGTGAGCACACCGAGGCCTCACCATTCGAGCGCAAGGGCCTTCGCGCCGCGCGGACGCTGCTTGGAAGGCCGCCAAGCTCAATCGGTCACCCTCCACGAGTGTCGCCACACGTTCGCCTCGATCGCGATCGCGGCCGGGCTGAACATTGGTACCGTGAGCGCCGCACTCGGCCATGCGTCCGTGACGATCACTTGGGGCACCTACCGCCATCTGTTGCCAGGAGCGATGGAGGACGTCGCCTCCCTGATCCAGGCGTATCTCGACCACGGCTAGACCCGCTTCTACGCACAGTTCCTACGCGCAGGGGGCCTGATTCCGCTCTAGCGAGCGGAAGCCGCCAGTATTAGCCCGATGGGGGCTATCGGGGACAGGCTCCGCGAGGCGCGCATGCGCCGGAAACTCGACATCGCCGATGTCGAGGAGCGCACCAAGATCCGGGCGAAGTACCTGCGAGCACTCGAGAACGAGGAGTTCGGCCTGCTCCCTGGGGCGACCTTCGTCAAGACCTTCCTCCGCACCTACGCCGAGGAGCTGGGCCTCGACCCACACGTTCTGCTCGAGGAGTACCGGGCGAGCTACGAGCCCCACGACGAGGCGGAGGTCGCGCCGCTCGGGCCGCCCGCCGCCTCGCGGCGGGGCCGCGACCGGGCGCCCCGCTACGCCCCTCCGCGGGCTGGGCGCGGCCCGCCGCCCCGCGGGGTTTGGTTCGCGGCGATCGTGGTTGCCGTGCTGGCCTTCTTGTTGGTACTCGGCCTGGTCAGCGGGGGCGACGACGAGGGTTCGCAGTCGGCCTCGTCGACGACCAAGACGGAGCGCCAGAAGCCGCGCAAGAAGCGCAAGCAGAAGGCGGCGCCGGCCCCGACGATCGTGCGGCTGCGCATCGTGCCGGAGATCCCGACATACGCGTGCGTGGACAGGGGCGCGGGGACCAAGATCGTCTACCAGGGGATCCTCCAAGGCGCCCAGACCTTCCGTGGCAAGCGCCTGCGCGTGAACCTCGGCAAGAGCTCCGCGAAGATGCTCGTGAACGGCAAGGTCGTGAACGTGGAGCCCACGCCCAACCCGGTGGGCTACGACTTCACGCCCACCAAGCGCACACCGATACCGCTCGGCCAGCGACCCTGCGCCTAGTGTCGGCTCGGGCAGGAATCGTCGTCACCGGGACCGAGGTCCTCACGGGCCGGGTCCGCGACCGCAACGGCCCGTGGCTCTCCGACCGGCTGCTCGAGCTCGGCGTCGAGCTCGCCCACATCACGATCTGCGGCGACCGCGCCGAGGACATGGAGGCCCAGCTCCGCTTCATGGCGGACCAGGGCGTGGACCTGATCATCACGAGCGGCGGGCTCGGTCCGACCGCCGACGACCTGACGACCGAGGTCGTGGCTCGCTTCGCGGGCCGACCGCTCTATCTCGACGCCGAGCTCGAGGAGCGGATCGCGGAGATCCTGAAGCCGCTCATGAAGCGCTACCGCGGGCTCGACTTCGACGCGGTGCGCGCGTCGAACCGCAAGCAGGCGCTCGTGCCGGAGGGGGCGGACATCATCAATCCGGCGGGCACCGCGCCCGGCCTGGTGGTGCCGCCGCTGAACGGCGACCGGCCCACCGTGGTCGTGCTGCCGGGGCCGCCCCGCGAGCTGCACGAGATGTGGGAGGTCGTCACCGGCAGGCAGGCTTTCCGTGCCGCGATCGGTGGTCGCACCGAGTACGACCAGCACACGTTGCGCCTGTTCGGGATCCCCGAATCCGAGATGGCCGCGACCCTGCGGGTCGCCGAGGAGGAGGTTAAGGGCTTCGAGGAGCTCGAGATCACCACCTGCCTGCGCCGGGGAGAGGTCGAGGTGGTGGTTCGGCACGAGCCGGGCTCCGCCGCGGCCTGGAGCGCCCTCGAGCGCCTCGTGGCCGAGCGGCACGCCCGCTCGCTCTTCTCCACCGACGGGTCCACCGTGGACGAACAGCTGGCGGCTTTGCTCGCCGGTCGCACGATCGCCGCGGCCGAGTCCTGCACGGGCGGCCTGATGGCGGCGCGGCTCACCGAGCGGCCCGGCTCCTCCGAATACACGGCCGGTGGGGTGGTGGCCTACTCGAACTCCGCGAAGTCCGCGCTGCTGGGCGTGGACTCCGGGCTGATCGAGGCACACGGCGCGGTGTCCCCCGAGGTCGCCGAGGCCATGGCGGACGGCGCGCTCGAGCGCTTCGAGGCCGATACCGCGATCGCCATCACGGGCGTCGCGGGTCCGGGCGGAGGCACCGAGGCCAAGCCCGTGGGGTACGTGTGCTGGTGCGCGAAGCTCGACGACGGCCGCACGATCGCTCGCGACGTCCGAGTGCCGGGCGACCGCAACGAGATCCGGGATCGCTCGACGACCGTGGCCATGCACCTGCTGCGGCGGCTCCTCCGTGGCGAGGACGCGCCCGTCTAGCCCGCGCACGCGACTGTTCGTGGCGCTCGAGGTCGAGGGACTCGACGCCTGGCGCGACGAGCTGATCGCCGGGCGTCGCGACCTGCGGCCGGTGCCCCTTCATGTCACGCTGATCTTCCTTGGCTGGCAGTACGAGAAGGACGTCGAGCGGATCGCATCGCTGTGCTCGGAGGTCGCCGGGCTGAGGGCCGCGTGGCTCACCCCCCGGGGCGTCAAGCCGGTCCCGCCGCGCGGCTGGCCGCGCCTCTTCGCGCTCGATCTCGAGGACGAGGAGGGGCGCAGCGTGGCGGTGCACGCGGCCCTGAGCGACTCGCTGTCGGAGGGCCGGTTCTACAGGCCCGAGAAGCGGCCCTTCTGGCCGCACCTGACGCTCGCCCGCGTGAAGCGCGATCGCCGCGCCGAGCCGCTCGAGTCGGGCTCGCTGCCGCCGCCCTTCGAGGGCCGCCGCCTGACGCTCTATCGCTCGACCCTCCGACCTCAGGGCGCCGTCTACGACCCCCTCGCCGGCTGGGATTTGCGAGCCTGAGCGCAGTGGCCGAGATCCCGCTCCCGGACCCACCGCTCGCCGACGGCGACGTCCTGCTCCGTGCCTTCGACCGCGGCGACGAGCGGGCCATCGTGGAGGCCGTCCAGGACCCCGAGATCCCCCGCTGGACCTCGATACCGGCGCCCTACCGTGGCCGCGACGCGAAGGAGTACGTGGCCCGGTTTGAGCGCGATCGGCGGGCCGGACGCGAGCTTGGGCTCGCGATCGTCGACCGCCACCACGGCGCCCTCCTGGGCGGCATCGGCCTTGTCATGGATGGTCCGGGGCAGCGGGCCGAGGTCGGCTACTGGGTGGCCGTGGGCGCCCGCCGCCGCGGCGTGGGCACTCGCGCAGTGCGCCTCCTCGCCGAGTGGGCCATCGATCAGCTCGCCGTGAAGCGCGTGGAGCTGCTCGCGAACCCGGCGAACGAGGCCTCCCAGCGGCTGGCCGAGGCCGCCGGCTTCAGGCGCGAGGGCCTGCTCCGGTCCTACCGCGTTCGCAAGGGCCGCCGCGAGGACCTCGTGATGTTCTCGCTTCTGCCCGAGGACCTCTGACCGCCCTCACTCGAGCCACTCCTGCTCCATCCGCGCTACCGGGTGGATGCTGATCTGGCGCATCGGCGCCGAGCCAGCGTTCACGAACTTGTGGGGCGTCCCCGCGGGCACGACGATGATGTCCCCGGCGGTCGCCTCGATGGTGTCGTCGCCGACCGTGAAGCGGACCGTGCCCTCGCGGACGATGAATGTCTCCTCGTAGGGGTGCCGGTGCAGCCTGGGTCCGCTCCCGGCCGGATTTCGACTGAGGAAGAACGAGACCTGCGCGTCGTGCTCGAAGCCCTCGAACCGCGACGCGACCTCGCTGCCGGGCAGCTCGTCCGCCTTGATCACTCGTGCTGCGCTCATTCGCCGATCCTCGGTCCGACCACGATAACTTCGGGCCACCGCTCGAGGGCTTCGGGCGGGGGCTCGACCCCGGCCGCCCTGGCCGCCATCCAGTCGAAGTAGCGCTCGAAGCCGGCGGGGGTACAGACGATCAGCGTGCGCGCGTCGGCGCCGCTGAGGTTAGCGAAGGTGTGGTGGACGCCCCGCCGCGCGAACGCCAGCTCGCCTCTGCGACGCGTGAAGAGCTCGTCTCCGAGCTGGAAGGTGAGCTCACCCTCGAGGACGTAGAAGGCCTCGTCGAAGTCGTGGTGGTGCAGGGGGGGACCCTTCACGTCGGCGGGGACGAGGTTGTCCATCAGGGCGATCTCGCCCTCGCTCTGCTCGCTGCGCAAGAGGACGTTGATCTTGCCCCGATCGACCGCGATCGGTGCGGCCGCATCGAGGTCTTCGCGCTCACCGATCTGCGGACCGACGCGGGTCACCTGCGGAACGGGCTGGTAGGTCTCGGCCGGGGCATGGATGCCGGCCTGCTCCGCCTCGATGCGGGCGAAGTAGCGCTCGAAGCCGGCCGGCGTGCAGACGAGCAGGTACCGCGCCGGGGCCCGGCTCAGGTTGGCGAGCGTATGGTGACTCCGGCGCGGCGCGAAGACGAACGCGCCTGGGCCGGCCTGCGCGAGCGAGCTCCCGAGCTGGAAGGTGAGCTCACCCTCGAGCACGTAGAACGCCTCGTCGAAGTCGTGGAAGTGCAGTGGCGGCCCCGCGAAGTCCACGCCGGCGGAGCTCTCGATCAGCGACACCGCGCCACCCGAGTCCTCGCTTCGCAGGAGCACGTGGGGTCGAAACGACTCAGTGGGCATTTGCGCCTCCTTCTTGGATCGCGACCGGGCGCGGGTTGCCGGCGCTTCGAGCGCGCGGCGGGCGGCGTGTCTGCAGGGGCGCCTCGGGCAGGCGGAGAACGACGATCAGGGCCAGCGCGGCCAACGGGGCCGCCACCAGGAACACAGTCTGAACGCCATCGATCACGTCGCTTCGAATCGCGCTGTGAAGTCCTGAGCCGCCCTCCGAGACGCGGGTTCCGGCCTGTGCCGCGAAGACGGCGCCCAGCACGGCGGCGCCCACCGCCCCGCCCAGCGCTCGGAAGAAACCGGTGGTGGCCGTGGCCACACCGAGCTCGCTCCGTTCCACGCTGTTCTGCACCGCCACCACCAGAACCTGCGTGACCATCCCGAACCCGAGGCCGAAAAACACGAGGCCGATGCCCGTGGCGACCTGGGACGGTTCGCTCGCCATGACCGCCAGCAGCACCAGCGCCGCCGTCATCAGCGCGAGGCCCGCGATCGGGAGGCGCTTGTAACGGCCTGTGCGGACCATCCTCCTTCCGGACAGCGTCGTGGAGACGGTGATGCCCAGCATCGCCGGCACCAGGAGCAGCCCGGCCTCCGTGGGGCTCGCGCCTGTCGTCGTCTGAAGGAACAGCGGGACGAAGACCGTTATCGCGAACAGCGCAGCGGTGCCCAGGAACAGCGCGGAGCTGGCGACCATCACCGCCCGGCTGCGCAGTAGGTGGAACGGCACGATGGGATCGGCCACGCGCCGCTCGCGCGCGAGAAGGGCGCCGGACAGTCCGACGGTGGCCACGACCAGGGCGATGATCGGCGCCGAATCCCAGGCGTAGCGCGCGCCGCCCCAGATGCAGGTGAGCATCAGAGCGCTCGTGGCACCCGCCACCAGGGCGGCGCCGGAGACGTCCAGCGGGTGCTCGGGACGCTCGGTTGTGGGCGCCGGTAGGCGCAGGGCGAGACCCGCCAGCGCGGCAAGCCCGATGGGCAGGTTCACCAGGAAGACCCAGCGCCAGCTGGCGTGCTGCACGAGGACCCCCCCTATGAGCGGGCCGACGACCGTGGCGACCGCAAAGGTCGCCGCGATGTAGCCCTGGTAGCGGCCGCGTTCGCGCGGCGCGACGAGATCGCCCACGGTGGCCATGGCCAGCGTCATCAGGCCGCCCGCGGCGGCGCCCTGAACGATGCGCAGGGCGATGAGTTGCGTGATGTCCTGCGCGGCGCCGCAAAGCGCAGAGGCGGATACGAACACCGCCAGCGAGATCTCGAGCAACAGCTTGCGCCCGTAGCGGTCGCCGAGCTTCCCCCACAGGGGCGTCGAGGCCGCGGCGGCGACGACGTACGCGCTGACGACCCAGGAGACGTCCGTGAGGCTGCCCAGGTCGCTCGCGATCACCGGCAGCCCGGTGGCGAGGATCGTCTGATCCAGCACCGCGGGGAGCATCGCTAGAACGATCGCGGCGAAGGGCACCGCCACCGCGGCGCCGTCGGCGAGATCGGAGAAACTGTCGTGGCTTGGGTCTCGTCTCATGGTCCGTGCCTCCAACGTACTGTGGACGTAAACTTATAGTCACTGTAGCATATGACCAGCGTGAGCGTCGAACTCGGACTCAGGGAGCGCAAGAAGCAGCAAACCCGCGAGCGGATCGCCGAGACCGCCCGGCGCCTGTTCGCGGAGCGCAGCTTCGAGCAGGTCACCGTGGCCGAGATCGCCCGCGCCGCGGAGGTGGCCGAGAAGACCGTCTTCAACTACTTCCCTACGAAGGAGGACCTCGTCTACTGGCGCCTCGAGTCCTTCGAGGAGGAGCTGCTCGGGACGATCCGCCGGCGGGCGCCGGGAGAGTCGATCCTCGCGGCCTTCAGCCGCTTCATCCTCCAGCAGCGCGGGCTCCTCGGGGCCCGAGACCCCGAGGCGGGGAAGCGGCTCGCCGCGGTCACCCGCATGATCAGCCAGAGCCCGGCGCTGCGGGCGCGCGAGCAGCAGATCTTCGGCCGCTACACGGACTCGCTCGCCGGGCTCATCGCTGAGGAGACGGGAGCGCGCCCGGGCGACGTCCGGCCCCGGGTCGCCGCCAACTCCATGATGGGCGTGCACCGGACCATGGTGGACTTCACCCGCGAGCGGATCGTCGCCGGGATGGAGCGCGATCGGCTCGCCCGCGACGTTCGCGCCCGCACCACGCAGGCCCTCGAGCTGCTCGAGGCGGGGCTGGGGAACTACGGGGTCAAGCCGAACGCGGGCTAACGGCCGGCGGCCTCAGGGGCGTTTGTCGCTCAGGGCCATGCGCAGCCCGAGCCCGGCGAAAATCGTCCCCGCCAGCCGGTCCAGCAACCTCGTGACCCACTCGCGCCGGCGCACCGCCTCGCCGATCCGGCCGGCCAGGATCCCGATCGCCACGTCCAGCACCAGTCCCACAAGCAGGAACAGCCCCCCGAGGACCACGAACTGGAGCACCGCCGGGGCCCCGCCGCGGACGATGAACTGCGGCAGGAACGCCACGAAGAACAGGATCACCTTGGGATTGGCCAGGTTGTTCAGCATCGCCCGGAGATAGACCCGCCGTGTGGAGCTGCTGCTCGTCGCCGGCTCGAGCGCGCCGAGGCCGCCGCCCGAGCGGAAGTGGCCGACGGCAAGCCAGAGCAGATACGCCGCCCCGGCGAGCCGCACCCCGTCGTAGACCGTCGGCGCGGCTCGAAACAGGGCGGCCAGCCCTGCCGCGGCCGCGCCGGTGTGCACCAACATGCCGCTCGCGGCGCCGAACGCGGCGGCGACCCCCGCGCGTGGACCGCCCGCGACGCCGTTGGCGAGGATGAACAACCTCCCGGGCCCGGGCGTCACCTGGATCACCAGCACGGCGAGCAGAAACGGACACAGCGCCTGCCAGTCGATCGGCACGGGCGGGGATGCTAACGCCGCGTCGCTGCTGCGCTCCGTGTGGTGTCGAGCGGCACCGACCCCTGGAGCGCCGCCGGTCCGAAGCCCTCGCGGAGCTCGTCGTCCTCGAGGTCGGCGGCGAGCCGCTCCGCGAGCGCCGCCGCCTCCG
>JBKPFJ010000154.1:0-8453 GCA_046728795.1 Actinomycetota bacterium
CCGGTGGCGCCGCCGGCCGCGCCGGCAGCGCGCCGCGATCGTGGCTGCGGCCGCGGCGATCGCGATAGTCGCGACCGCGCGGCTGCTCGCCCCGCCCGCTCCTCCGCGGGAGCTGACGGTGCGCTTCCTCGACGTGGGACAGGGGGACGCCACGCTGATCCAGGACCCCTCCGGGGCCGCCGCCCTGTTCGACGGCGGGCCGCCGGAGGCGCGAATCGTGCGTCTCCTGCGCCGAGCCGGGGTGCGGCGCTTGAGTCTCGTGGTGGCCACGCACCAGTCCCGCGACCATCACGGCGGACTGGCCCAGGTGCTCGAGCGCTTCCCGGTCGACATGCTGCTCGACGGAGGCGACGGCACCCGCGACCCCACCTTCCGCGCCTTGGAGGCGGAGGCCGACCGGCGCGGCATCGAGCGGATGCCCGCGGTGGCGCCCATGACGCTCCGCGCCGGCGGCCTCACGATCAGGGTCCTCTCGCCGCCGCCGCGGCCCTCCGGCCCGCCGCCCGAGGATGCGAACCCGCGGGCGGTCGTGGCGATCGTGAGCGCCGGCTCGTTCGACCTCTTCCTGTCGGCGGACGCGGAGAGCCCCAGCCTGCTCCCGCTTGACCTCCCGCGCGTGGAGGCGATGAAGCTACCCCACCACGGGAGCTCGGATACGGGGCTGCCGCAGCTCCTCGAGCGCCTGCGGCCCGACGTCGCGGCGATCGAGGTGGGCGCCGACAACACCTACGGACATCCGGCCCCCTCCACGCTCGCCACGCTGCGCCGAGCCGGGGTTCGCACCTGGCGCACGGACGAGGACGGAACGGTCACGCTCACGATCCACGGCGGTGCCATGGCGGTCCACTCCGACTCGTAGACTCGATCGCGTGCCCGACCTGAAGCCCGCCTATCTCATCTCGGGAGACGACGACGCCAAGATCGACGCCTGGCGCGCTCGGGTCCGGTCGCGCGCCGAGGCCGAGCAAGGTCCGGGCGGACTCGAGACCTTCGACGCCCGCGAGCGTGAGCCGGCCGACGTCGCGGCGGCGCTCGCCACGCTCAGCTTCGCCGGCGGGACCCGTTACCTGCTCGTCGATGACGCGGGCGCCTGGAAGGCGGGCGAGCTCGCCCCCCTCGAGGGTGCGCTCCCCCACCCGCCGCCCGACACGGTGCTCGTCCTGATCGTTCGCGGGAAGCCGCTCAAGCAGCTTCAGAAGGCGGTCGAGGAGGCCGGCGGGGAGGCTCGCGAGTACTCCGCCCCCAAGCCCTGGCAGCTGCCGAAATGGACCGCCGAGCGTGCCCGCGACGAGGGCCTCGACCTCGAGGCCGACGCGGCCAAGCAGCTCGTCGCGCTAGCAGGGCCGAGCCAGCAGCGGCTCGCGCGCGAGGTCGAGAAGCTGGCGATCGCCGTGCATCCGGCGGCGCGAGCCACCCTCGAGGACGTCCGTGAGCACGGTGCGGGCGACGCGTCCGCGGGCGCCTACGACCTGGCCGACGCGGTCGTGGCCGGCGACCTCGAGGGCTCGCTCACGCTGGCGGGCGAGCTCACCGCCCGCGACGAGCGGCCCGGCCGGCTCGTCTACCCGATCGTCCGCCGGCTGCGTGAGGTGCACCGGGCGGCCCGGCTGCTCGACTCGGGTCTGCCCGAGGCCAAGGTCGCCGACGCCCTGAGGGCGCCGCGGTGGCTCGCCAAGCGAACGGTCGCCGCGGCCAAGCGCTCGGACCGCGAGGCCCTCGAGCGCGCCATGTGCGCGTTCGCGGACCTCGAGGTCGAGCTGCGGGGCGGCGGCGACGCTTCGCTCGACGAGGACACGGCCTTCTCCATGGCGCTGACCCGCGCGACGCGGTAGGCACCCCGCGTCAGGCGGGCTCGGCGGCGGCCATCCCGCGGCGCTCGCGGCGGGCGCCCCGCTGCCCGAAGAGGAACCCGCCGAGCAGCAGCGTCGTGGCGACCTCGAGCGCGATCGCGACCACGATGCCCTGGCGATAGCCGCTCTCCATGAAGCCGAACAGGGGAGTCTGCTCGCTGATGAAAAGGGCCACCAGGGCGCCCACCGCCACGCCCATCCCGCACAGCGCGAGGAGGCCGTGCAGCAGCCTCCCGCGCCGCGGGAAGACGCGCTCGATGGGCACGACGAGGCCGGCTGCGATGACCACCGCCGAGGCGAAGTTGAGCGCGAACAACGTCCCGATCGTCGGGATCGCCGAGTAGTGGGCACCCAGGTACTGCTGGAGGTGCACGATGCCGACGCCGAGAAGGGCGGCGGCGCCCAGGTATCGGGCCAGCGGGCTAGTCATTGTCGATCTTCTCTCCCGTCGGGCTCAGCACGTACCACTTGGCGCCGAACTGGTCGAGGCCCTCGCCGGTGGTGTCGCCCGGCTTCTGGTCGGCTGCGTAGTAGTAGAGCGGGTGGCCGTTGTAGGTGACCTCCGGCTTGCCGTCCGAGCGCGCGGTGGTGCCGAGCAGAGAGGCAGTCACCCCAGCGCCGGCCTTGGGCTTGCCGCTTGTCGTGAAGGGGGGCCAGACGCTCGCGCAGGAGCCGAAGCAGGTGCTGTTCATGCCCTTGTCCTTCTCGAACAGGTAGAGGGTGCGGCCCTGGGCATCGACGAGGGTCTTGCCGAGGTTGGTCGTGCGGACGTCGACCGTCGCGCCGCCGGCCGACTTGGTGGCGGCCGGCGAACTCGCCTTGACGGCGCCGCCGCTCCCGCCACAGCCGGCGATCGCCAGGGCGGCCAGCGGGGCGGCCAGCGCCGCGCCGAGGAAGATGTTGCGTCTGCGGGTCATATCGCTCCTTTTGCTAGGTGGGTCGAGGGCACGCCCACCGTGGCAGGGTGGCGGTCGCGTTCGGTAGTGGACATTGGTGCCGGTACCTGCGCCGTGGTGCAGAGCTGTCCGGCGTCTCGTACTCCCTCGCCGCGACCGCGAGTCGACTGAAGCGCGGGGGCGACGGGTCGGCCGAACACGCCGTCCGCGCGATCGCCTCGGCGACCCACTCGCGACCGCCGACCTACGCGCGCCGGTGCTAGGGACCTACCTCTGGTTCGGCCAGGTCGAGGCGGGCAGCGAGCGGTAGCAGTGCTCGCAGAGCGTGCTGCCGGCGTGCGGCGATTCGGTTAAAGCCGGGCCCGGATCGCCGCGGCGCGGGCCTTCTTGCGGGCGCCGTTGTTGCGGTGGAGCGCGCCGCTCTTCACGGCCCGGTCGACCTTCGAGACGAGCTCGCGGAGCTCGCTGTCGGCGCGTCCGGCGTCCCGCGCCTCGACGGCTGCCTCGAGCCGGCGGAACCACGTTTTCACCTGCGAGGTGCGGCGGCGGTTCTCGAGCCGCTCCCGCTCCGCCCGGTGAATCCGCTTTTCTTGTGAGGCGATGTTGGCCACGGACCGCGAGGAGTCTAGCGACGAGCGGCGGGGCCGCCTCGCCCGCAGCACCGCGTTCTTCTCCTTCGCCACCGGGCTCTCGCGCGTCCTCGGACTCGTGCGCGAGGTCGTGGCAGCTAGCTACTTCGGCGTCAGCGGCGCCATGTCGGCGTTCACCATCGCCTTCCAGGTGCCCAACCTGATGCGCGCCCTGTTCGCGGACTCGGCGCTCCAGGGCGCCTTCGTGCCCGTGTTCACCGAGCTGCTCGAGAGGGGCGAGCGGAAGGAGGCCTTCCGCGTGGCCTCGAGCCTGTTCCTTCTGATCACCCTGATCCTCGGCTCCCTGACGATCGTCTTCGTCGTCGCCGCCCGGCCGATCATGGGGTTCTTCGCACCGGGTTTCGACGACAACCCCGCGCTCGGAGATCTCACGGTCAGCCTGTCGCGGCTGCTGTTCCCGATCGTCCTGCTGCTCGCGCTCTCCGGCGTGGTGGTGGGAATGCTCAACTCGTTCCATCACTTCAGCGTGCCGGCGCTGGCGCCGGTCGCCTGGAACCTGGTGATCATCGCGGCGCTCGTCGGGCTCACCCCGGTGCTCGGCGACGACATCTATGCCTACGCCTACGGGGTGCTCGCGGGGACGCTGGTGCAGTTCCTGCTGCCGCTGCCGTGGTTACGGGGGAGAGGGGGTCGCTTCACGTTCGCGATCGACTGGCGCAACCGGCACGTATGGCGAGTCCTCAAGCTGATGCTGCCGGTCACGATCGCGCTCGGGCTGATCAACCTGAGCCTGCTGATCAACTCGCTGTTCGGCACGCTCGTCAGTGACCAGGCACCGGCTGCAATGGACAAGGCCTTCCGCATCTATCAGCTGCCGCAGGGGCTGTTCTCGATCTCGATCGCCACGGTCCTGTTCCCGACGCTGGCCCGTCTCGCCGCGCGCGGCGCGCGTGACGACCTGCGCCGCACGATGGGGAATGGGGTGCGGCAGATCTGCCTGCTGCTGATACCGAGCGCGGCCCTTATGGCGGTGCTCTCGGAGCCGATCACCCGGCTCGTGTACCAGCGCGGCGAGTTCGGCACCGAGGCCACCGACCTGGTGGCCACGGCCATGGTCTGGTGGTCGATCTCGCTCCCGTTCCAGGGCGTGAGCCTGCTTTTCTCGCGCACCTTCTTCAGCCTGCAGCGCCCGTGGCTCACGACCGCGCTGTCGTTCGCCAACCTGGCGGTCAACGCCGCCGTCGCCGCCGCGCTCTACAAGCCGTTCGGCATCGCGGGGATCGTGATCGGCACGGTCAGCGGGACGATCGTCATGTGCGTCTCGCAGGGGGCGCTTCTCCACCGCGACCTGAATGGCATCGAGGCGCGCCGCACCGTCGGCGTGGCCGTCCGGATGCTGCTGGCGGCGGGGCTCTTGGCCGGCGCGGCATGGCTCGTCTGGGACCTGCTCGACACGGCCCTTGGACGCTCGCTTGCCGCACAGATCCTCTCCGTGGGTGGCGGCATCGTGGCCGGAATCGTGGTCTATGCCGTCGCCGTGAGCGCGATGCGCATCCCCGAGGTGCGCCAGATCCGCGCGCTCCTCCCGGGACGGCTGCGTGAATAACGACGCACTCGACCGCTTCGCCGGCGAGCCCGCGATGTTGTGAGCGCCTGGCGGGCAAGAGCGTTCGAAAGCCCGCACGGAACGCACGATTGCGACGTTGTGTCTGTTGGCGCGAGGGCTCGGCGTACCCTGGAGCTCCTCCGCTCGGGCCGTGATCGCCCTGTCGGGCTAACCTCGGAAAGCCGCCATGAGCGCCCCCGCGCGGAACATCCGCAACTTCTCGATCATCGCCCACATCGACCATGGGAAGTCGACCCTGGCCGACCGCATCCTCGAGCGCACCGGCGCGGTTGACCCGCGCGAGCACCGTCCGCAGCTGCTCGACTCGATGGACCTCGAGCGCGAGCGGGGTATCACGATCAAGGCGCAGGCCGTGCGGGTGGAGTACACGGCCGCGGACGGGCAGCTGTACCGGCTGCACCTGATCGACACGCCCGGGCACGTCGACTTCACCTACGAGGTCTCGCGCTCGCTGGCCGCCTGCGACGGGGCGCTGCTCGTGGTCGACGCCTCCCAGGGAGTCGAGGCCCAGACGGTGGCGAACGTCTACCTCGCCGTGGACGCCGGCCTCGAGCTGATCCCCGCGCTCAACAAGATCGACCTGCCGGGAGCGGAGCCCGAGCGCGTTGCGGGTGAGATCGGCGAGCTGCTCGGCGAGGACCCCGACGCCGTGATCCGGATGTCGGCCAAGACCGGGGACGGCGTGGGCGAGCTCCTCGAGGCGATCGTGAGGCGGATCCCGCCGCCCGAGGGGCGCGCAGACGCCCCCGCCCGGGCCCTCATCTTCGACTCCGAGTTCGACCAGTACCGCGGGGTGATCGCCTACGTGCGGGTGGTCGACGGCCAGCTCCGCAAGCGCGAGGCCATCCTCGCCATGCAGGCCGGCACGCGCGCCGAGATCGACGACATCGGTTTCTTCGGTCCCCGGATGACTCCGGTGGACGTGCTGCGCGCCGGGGAGGTGGGCTACGTGATCACGGGCATCAAGGACGTCTCGCAGCTGCGCGTCGGCGACACCCTCACGAGCCAGGCCGACCCGGCGAGCGAGCCGCTGCCGGGATACCGCGAGGTCAAGCCGATGGTCTTCTGCGGGCTCTTCCCGGTGGACACGGACCAGTTCGCCGACCTGCGCGACGCGCTCGAGAAGCTGGCGCTGAACGATGCCGCGCTCAGCTGGGAGCCCGAGACGAGCCAGGCGCTCGGCTTCGGCTTCCGCTGCGGCTTCCTCGGGCTCCTCCACATGGACATCGTCCGCGAGCGCCTCGAGCGCGAATACGACCTCGAGCTGCTCGCCACCACTCCGAACGTGGAGTACGAGGTAACGCTCACCGACGGCCAGGAGCTCACGGTGCACTCGCCGAGCGAGATGCCGGACCGCGCGCGTGTCGCGGAGATCCGCGAGCCGTACATCCGGGCCACCATCCTGGCGCCGAAGGAGCACGTGGGCGCGGTGATGGAGCTCTGCCAGGAGCGGCGCGGCACGCACGTGGACATGCACTTCCTCTCGCCCCAGCGGGTGCAGCTCCAGTACGACCTTCCGCTGGCCGAGATCGTGCTCGACTTCTTCGACCAGCTGAAGTCGCGCACCAAGGGCTACGCCTCGCTCGACTACGAGATCACGGGCATGCGCCCCGCCGACCTCGTGAAGCTCGACATTCTGCTCGCGGGCGACAAGGTGGACGCGCTCTCGATGGTCGTCCACAGGGACAAGGCCTACCCCGCGGGGCGGGCGATGACCGAGCGCCTCCAGCGGCAGATCCCGCGGCAGCAGTTCGAGGTGGCGATCCAGGCGGCGATCGGCTCGAAGATAATCGCCCGCGAGTCGGTGAAGCCGATCCGCAAGGACGTCATCGCCAAGTGCTACGGGGGCGACGTTACCCGCAAGCGGAAGCTGCTCGAGCGCCAGAAGGCGGGGAAGAAGCGCATGAAGCAGGTCGGGCGCGTGGAGGTGCCTCAGGAGGCCTTCTTGTCCGTCCTCGAGCTCGACGGCAAGCCTTAACTCCGCTTTAGAAGCGGGGCGTACGGTCTCGCGCGTGAACGAGACCCCTACCGCCACGCTCCCGGCCCCTGACCCCACCCTCGACTCGCTCCAGCTCCTGCTGGACGGGATCGCGAAGACGAAGCTCCTCACCGCCAAGGAGGAGATCGAGCTGGCCAAGCGGATCGAGCGCGGCGACCTCGTGGCGAAGGACCGCATGGTGCAGGCGAACCTGCGCCTGGTGGTCTCGATCGCAAAGCGCTACCGCAACCAGGGGCTGCCCTTCCTCGATCTGATCCAGGAGGGCTCGATCGGCCTGGTGCGGGCGGTCGAGAAGTTCGACCACCGCAAGGGCTTCAAGTTCTCCACCTACGCCACCTGGTGGATCCGCCAGGCCATCTCCCGGGCGATCGCCGACAAGTCGCGCACGATCCGGATCCCCATCCACATCAACAACGTGCTCCACAAGCTCGACGGCGCGCAGCGCAAGCTCGAGGCCAACGGAGACCGGCAGGCGAGCATCGAGGAGATCGCCGCCGAGGCCGGCATCGACCCCGACGAGGCCGACCTGATCATGCGCATGTCCCAGGCGCCGGTCTCGCTCGACAAGCCCGTCGGCGACGACTCGGACGCCGCGGAGTTCGGGCACCTGATCCAGGACACGACCGCGGAGTCTCCATTCGACGTCGCGGCGGACCGCATGACCCGCGACCGCCTGCGGGAGGCGCTCGAGAACCTCTCCTACCGCGAGCGGCGCATCCTCGAGCTGCGCTACGGCCTCGGCGACGAGCAGCCGCGCACGCTCGATCAGGTGGGCCGCGTCTTCCGCCTCACGCGCGAGCGCACCCGCCAGCTCGAGGAGCACGCGCTCCGCAAGCTCGGCTCACTGGCCGAGTCGCAAGCGCTGCGCGAGGTCGCCTAGCCGCGCCTGTCTGCGGGAGGGCCGGCGGCATCCACCATGGTGGAAGCCGTAATCCACCAGGGGCACCGCGCGCAGACACCAGGGTCGCCTTGTCCGGCACGGGGCGCGGCCGAACAATCGCGCTCGTCATGGGCGCTCCGCTCAGCTCCCGGACCCAAGGCCTCCACCCGGTCGTCCACCACAGAGTGCTCGGCGGGTTCGGTCTGCAGTGCGGACGCGTCTGGGTCGGTTTCAACGAGGGGGCCGGCCGATGGCCGCTCGCCTCGTCCGCTTCCTGCTCGCCCACCGCAGTCGCCCGGTGCCTGAGGACGAGCTCTTCGCGGCGAAAGCCGCGAGGAGATAGAGGAGACGGCGCATGTAGACCTCCCGGGTCGGCGCGCTCGCGCCGGCCGGAGGGCCGGCGCCCAACGCCCGCGACGCTATGTGGGGGCGGTCAGCGGACGGTCAACGCGCCGTCAACGCGGGCCCGGACGCTCGCGCACCACGTCGCGAGCGGGCTTGTCCTCGCGCAGGCCGAGGTAGCGCGGATGGCGAAGGCGCCCGTCGCGCGTCCACTCTGTGAAGCCGATCTGGGCAACGAGATCGGGCCTCGTCCAGCGCGTGCCCTTCGG
>JBKPFJ010000229.1:0-9994 GCA_046728795.1 Actinomycetota bacterium
GCGCTGACCGGCGCCCGCCCGACCGCTGCCTCGCCGGCCTCCCGCAGCACGGCGACAGCGGCCTCGTCTCCGTGCCGGGCGGAGTGCTCCACGTGGTGCGCGCGGGTCGTGGCCGGGGCACCCCGCTCGGCGAGGGCGGTCGCGCTGCGGCGATGCGCGGCGATCCTCCACCCTGGTGTCGACGCCTCATACACGGCGCGCCTGACCAGCGGGTGGCGGAACCGGAACCGGCGCGGAACCTCGGCGGGGCGGACGAGATGGTGCTCGACCAGCTCGTCGAGCGCGTCGAGCATCTCGGGCTCGGGCAGGTTCGCGGTAGCCGCCGTGAGGTCCAGCTCGAAAGGATCACCCGCGACGGCGGCGGACTCGGCCAGCAGGCGCGCCGCCTCCGACAGCGCGTCGAGCTCGCCGAGGATGGCCGTTGCGACGGCGGCCGGCACGCTTCCCTCGACTTCCTGCCGCGTGGCCTCCGGGTCCCGCCCCATGCGAGTCAGCTCGAGCAGATAGAAGGGGTTGCCGCCGCTCGCCTCGTAGAGGCGGTCGTACTCGGCCTCTCCGGCCCCGTCGACCAGGCGTTGCGCCTCGGCCCGCCCGAGCGGCCCGAGGTCGACCTGACGCACCGCGTCGCTTCCCGCCATCGCCCTTTCGACGGTCGCGACCAGGGAGCTGTCCACCTGCCCGGGACGGAAGCTTCCCGCGACCATGACTGCCGCCTCGGGAGGCCGTCTGAGCAGGTGGGAGGCCAGCTCGAGCGACGCGCCGTCGGCCCAGTGGAGGTCGTCGAGCACGAGGACGAGCGGCTGCCTCCTGGCAAGGCGCTCGATCAGCTCACGCACCGCGCGGTGCGCCCGAAAGCGCTCCGCGGGCGTGCTCGGCGCGCGAGTGTCCGGGCCCAGCGAGCGAAGCGCCGGGAACACCCCCGCCAACTCCCGCAGGTCCTCCGCCGGCAGCCGGTTGAACGTCGCCGGCCCGAGCGACTCCAGGTACTCGTCGAATGCGTCGACTACCAACCCGAACGGGAGCGCCTGCTCGAACTCCGCGGCGCCGCCCTGGAGTGCCAGGCACCCGCGGTCCTCGGACTGCCGGAGCAGCTCGTCGAGCAGCCGCGTCTTGCCGATTCCGGGGTCACCGGTGACGAACACGAAGCGGGGCGCTCCCGCACACGCCTCCTCGAGCAAGCGCCCGAGCGATTGCTGCTCGCGCTCACGGCCGACGAGGGGCCCGGCCAATTGGGTCACGTGCGAATCCCTCCGCGGGGCAGCATAACCCGGTTCAGGGTGTTCCCCCGATGCCGGCTCGCGCCCACTGCGGGATCCTCGAACCATGCCGCGGTTCGTGCTTGACCACCGGCACACGGCGGCGGAGTGCGGCGCCGTCTTCGCGGCGTTCAAGGCGTTCGACAGCCCCCTCCGCCGCCGGCCCACGAGCGCCTCGTGCCACTACGGCGGGCACCGAATCTGGTGGGAGGTCGACGCCGCGACCCAGGAGGAGGCGCTCGAGCGCCTTCCGGCGTATGTAGCCGAGCGAACCACGGCCATCCGAGTCCGTCCGACGGACATCCCATGACGCGCCGGCGCAGGTTCAGGGGTTTCCCCCGATGACCCGGCCGCGGGAAGCAGAGAGGCTCGCGCCCGTGCGACGGAACCTCGCGGCTCGGGCCGCGCACTGGAGCGCCAACCACCGCAAGGCCTCGATCTGGGGTTGGCTCGCCTTCGTGGTCGTCGCAGCCATGCTCGGCGGGGTCATCGGCTCGAACACGATCCACGGGGCCGACCAGTTCTCGGGCGAGTCGGGCCGCGCCGAGCGCACGCTCTACGACGCCGACCTGCGGCCCAACGACGAGCACGTCCTCATCCAGAGCGGCAGCCTCACGGTTCGCGATCCGGAGTTCCGGGCCACCATCGCGCAGACCGCCGCACGCCTCTCGCGGACCGAGGACGTGCGCAACGTCGTCACGCCGTTCACCGGCGATGCTCCGGTGTCGGCCGACAGGCGCTCGGCTCTGGTCGACTTCGAGATCACCGGAAATTCCCTCGAGGCCGCCAAGAGGGTCGATCCGTCGAAGGATGCGGTGAAGGCGGTCCAGGCCCAGCATCCCGGGCTGCGCGTGGAGCAGTTCGGGAGCGTCAGCTCGAACGCCGAATTGCAGGACACCTTCAAGTCCGATCTGGCGAAGGCCGAGCTGCTCTCGTTCCCGCTGACGCTCCTCGTCCTGGTGATCGCTTTCGGCTCGCTGGTGGCTGCGCTCGTGCCGTTGCTGATCGGCATCACGACGGTCGTCGCGGCGCTGGGGCTCGTGAACGTTCCGAGCCAGCTGTCGCCGATCGACAGCAACCTCTCGTCGGTGATCCTGCTGATCGGGCTCGCCGTGGCCGTCGACTACTCGCTGTTCTACCTCCGGCGTGAGCGCGAGGAGCGCGCAGCGGGGCGTTCCCCGAGGAGCGCGCTCGAGGTAGCCGCCGCGACTTCGGGCCGGGCGGTCCTGATCTCCGGCCTGACCGTGATCGCTGCGATGGCCGGCATGTTCCTGAGTGGGGACAAGACCTTCTTCTCGTTCGGCGAGGGCACGATCCTGGTCGTCGCGATCGCGATCTTCGCCTCGCTGACGGTTCTGCCGGCCGTGCTCGCTTGGCTGGGGGACCGTGTCGAGAAGGGGCGGATCCCGTTCCTGAGCCGGCGCCGGGCGCCGGCGGGCCAGTCGCGCTTCTGGTCCGGGCTCGTGAACAGAGCCATGAGGCGGCCGTGGGTGGCGATCGCACTCGCCGGCGGGCTGCTGGTGGCCCTGGCGATTCCGGCCCTGGGGATGAACATCGTCGTCAGCAGTGTCGACGACCTGCCGCAGGACCTGGATGCCGTCAAGACCTATAACCGACTCCGCGACGCGTTCCCCAAGGAGGGGGTGACGGTCGACGTTGCCGTCAAGGGGGACAACGTCCGCACCGGTCCGGCCGCTGCCGGCATCGCCGCGCTGACGCGGCGCGCGCGGACCACGCCGAACGCGCTCGAGGGCACGGAGGTGACCTACAGCAAGGACGGATCCGTGGCTCTCGTTGCGATACCCACGGGGGGCAACGGCAACGATGCCAAGTCAGAGGCGGCGCTGAACGACATCCGCGACCGGGTGGTCCCGGCGACGATCGGGGCGGTGCCGGGCGTCACGGTGAACACCAGCGGCAGCGCCGCCCAGTCGATGGACTTCCGTGACCTCCTGAACGCCCGCCTGCCCCTGATCTTCGCGTTCGTGTTCTCGCTGGCCTTCCTGCTGCTGCTGTTCGCGTTCCGCTCGATCGTGATCCCGATCAAGGCGATCGTGCTCAACCTGCTGTCGGTCGGGGCGGCCTACGGCGTCCTGGTGCTGGTCTTCCAGGACGGGCACGGGGAAGGCCTGCTCGGGTTCACCTCAAACGGGGGCGTTACCTCGTGGCTCCCGCTCTTCCTGTTCGTGATCCTCTTCGGCCTCTCGATGGACTACCACGTGTTCATCCTCTCGCGGGTCCGAGAGGCCTACCTGAAGGGGATGAGCACCACGGAGGCCGTGCGGCACGGCATCTCGACCACCGCGGGGACCGTGACGAGCGCGGCAGTGGTGATGGTGGTCGTGTTCTCGGTCTTCGTGACCCTGACCTTCCTCGACTTCAAGGAGATGGGAGTGGGGCTGGCGGTGGCGGTGCTGATCGATGCCACGGTGGTACGCGGGGTGCTCCTGCCCGCGTCGATGAGGGTGCTCGGCGACTGGAACTGGTACCTGCCGAAGTGGCTCGAGTGGCTGCCCCATGTCGGCGTCGAGGGCGAGGGCGTCCCACCGCCGGAGCCCGAGCGCCCGCCCGCGCCGGCGCCCGCGAAGGTCTCCGCCTAGCCGGGGCGACCGAGCGGGTGGTCAGGGCGGCGAGAAGCTGACGGCCGAGTACTTCGCCGCCGCGGGCGAGCCGAAGCAGCTTTGGAAGACCGACCGCGGTCACACGGGCGGCTACGACGCCGACCCGGGCGTACGAGCGCCGAGTCGTGCGGTTCCTCGACCGCGCCCTCATCGACTGAGCCCGCAGCGTCGGCCCCGGATCGCGCATACTTCGGTCCCGGCCCCATGGACGAGGCTCGCCTAAGCAAGATCCCGCTGTTCGCTCCGTTGTCGAAGCGCCAGCGGGGCAGGCTCGCGCGGCACGCCAGCTCCCTCGAGGTCGGACCCGGCTATCACCTCGTGAACGAGGGCGAGTTCGCGCACCAGTTCTTCCTCATCGAGGAGGGGAAGGCCGCCGTGATCGCCAGCGGGAGGCACATCACGGACCTCGCGGCGGGCGACTTCCTCGGAGAGATCGCGCTCGTCCGGGGGATCGGTCGTACCGCCTCGGTGATCACCACGACGCCGATGCGAGCGATCGTCATGGACGAGGAGGGGTTCCGGAGAATGTCCCGGTCCATGCCGACCGTGATGGCGGAGATCGAGGCCACCATCGAATCGCGGCTCGAGCGCGACAGGCTCTTCGGGCTCGAGCGCAACTCCGAGCACGAACGTCGCTGAGCGGAGAACCGCCAGAGCCCCTATCAGGAGGGGCGCTGCGAGCTTCGCTCAGGGCTCCACCAGGCCGCGTCTGATGGCGTAGCGAGTGAGCTCGACGCGGTCGCGCATGCCGAGCTTTTCGAGGATGTGGCTGCGGTGGTGCTCGACGGTCTTCTTGCTGATCACGAGCGTGTCCGCGATCTCGTCGCTGGAGTGTCCCTCCGCGACAAGCTTCACGATCTCGAGCTCCCGCGGCGTAAGCGGATCGGCCGGGCTGGCCTCGCCGCGGCTCGCGCGGTCGAGGTAATCGCGGATGAGGGCCGCTACGGCGGCGGGGTAGAGGAAGGGCTCGCCACGCATCGCCGCCCGGCAGGCCTCGACGAGGTCGCGGTCGGCCGCGCTCTTCAGCACGTAGCCCGCGGCGCCGGCCTTGAGCGCCTCGAAGAAGTACTGCTCGCTGTCGTACATCGACAGCATCAGCGTGCGCAGCTCGGGCCGGCGCTGCCGGAGCTCGGCGGCCGCCTGCAACCCCGTCAGGCGGGGCATGGCGACGTCGAGCACCGCCAGGTCGAGGTGAGCCGTCGACAGCGCGACCTCGACGGCCTCCGCGCCGTCGCCGGCCTCGGCGACCACGCTCAGGTCGGGCTGGGCGTCGAGAACCATGCGCAGCCCGCGGCGCACCATCTGGTGATCGTCCGCCAGCAGGATCCGGGTCTTCAGCGGGACCGTCATGTCTCGCCCTCGGGCAGGGGCACGTCCAGGCGGACCTCCGTTCCGCCTCCCGGCGCCGAGGCGAGGGTCAGGCGGCCGCCAACGTGCAGTGCCCTCTCGCGCATGCCCGCGATTCCATCCCCGTTCGCGCCCGGCAGCATGCCGCGCCCGTCGTCGCGCACGACCAGGCGCAGTCCGCCGTCCACAGTTCGGAGCCCCACCAACACCCGCGAGGCGCCCGAGTGCCGCATCACATTGGTCAGGCTCTCCTGGGCGACCCGGTAGACGACGAGCTCGACCTCCGGGCTCACATCGGCGTCCCCCAGTTCGAGCTCCCGCTCTACCCGCAGCCCCTTGTGAGCCGCGACGTCGGTGCAGAGGGAACGGAGCGCGCTCTGCAGCCCCAGGTGGTCGAGCGCCTCGGGCCGCAGCTCGCGAGCAATCCGGCGCACGTCGTCGAGGCTGCGCCGAACGGCCTCGCGCGCCTCGGCCAGTCGGTCACCGTTCAGCTGCCGGTCCGTCCTCGCCGCCTCCTCGAGCTCGAGCATGACGCCGGTAAGAACCTGGCCGACCTCGTCATGGAGCTCGCGCGCTATCCGCAGGCGCTCGTGCTCCTGCGCCGCCAGTGCGCGCCGCCCGCTGTCGCGCCGCTCGCTCTCGAGCCTGTCCAGCATCTCGTTGAACGCCGTAGCGAGGGCGTCGACCTCCGCGTCCGCGCCCGGGATCATCAATCGGCGGCCCGGATCGAGAGGGTCAACCGACCGCATCGTCTCCGTCAGCCGCCGCAGCGGGGCCACCACCCCGCGCAGCAAGAGGACGTTGACGGCCAACGATACGGCGAACCCGGCCACCAGGATGATCGCCTGGTTCTTGGTCACCGGGTAGCTGATCTCCACGGGAGAGAACAGCAGCAGCAGCGTTACGACCGCGAGCACGGTGCCGTTGGCAAGCAGCACCCGTGTAAGCAGGGAGAGCCGGTCGGGTCGTCGCCGCCAATCACGCATGGCCACTCGATCGCGGATGGTGATGGCAAGGATGGCGCATGGGGGCTCCCGCCGCCCGAAGATCGGTAGCAGCCCCCATGGGCGCGCAGGCGGGTCCGCGCCACGATCCGATCGTCACCCAACCGAAGGAGCAGACATGCCGAGCGGCATCTATCCACTCCCGAAGTTCCGTCCCCAGTCCGACGGCCGTCCCTCGCGCTCCCCCCGCCCGTCGCTTCCATTGAGGCTGAGGGTGTGGCTGCGGCGCGACCGGCTCGACGAGCAGCTCGCCCGAGGCGCCGACCCGCTGGCAGACACCGCGCTCCACCGACGCGCCGAGCAACTCGGCTCCCGCGCAGGACGCGCCCGACTGGCTGAGGGGTTCGAGAGCGTCCTGAGCGAAGCGCGCAGCCCCAGGGCGCCGTTCACCACGCGGGTAACGCCACGGCGAGCCGAGGTCCGGGCTTGCGCCGAGGATCTGCTCGCCCTCGCGCGGCGACTCCGTGACGAGCGGCCGATCGAGGTCGAAGGGGCAGCGATGGCCTCGCGGCTCCTGTACGACGGAGCGAGCCCGTTGTACTACGAGGCGGCGTCCGTATCGCTGCGCTACGCGGTCCGCTCGGCGCGGCTCGCGCTGGACCAGGTCCACGAGACCGAGCCCGCGCTGCCTCGTGCCGCATAGTCCCCGTACGGGCTCAGCCGCAGCCGCCGGCAAGCCGCATTTGCGCGAGCCCATGAGCAAAGGGAGGCCACGATGAGGAGTTCCAACCTGACGGAAGACCGGTCGGTGGCGAGGAGCACCGGAAACGGCTGGCGCACGACGGTGCAGCCGACCAAGAACCGTTCGCCCAGACCCCTAGGATCCAAGTTCCCTCGCTTCGAGAGGTACGAGCGACCGACCGGGAGGAACGCTTGAGGAAGGGGTGCTGACGCCCCCAGACACGCCCCGAGCGTTCCGCACAGGTCGCCAGGCGAAGGACCCGCTGCCGCCGCGGACGGCGTCCGCGGCGACCACCCGCAACGTGCGGTTCAAGTTCCGCGGGCACGAGCTCGCACGCCCGCGCTGAGCGGCGACGCATAGGAGCCGAGAAGAGGGGGCGGCCTGAGCGCCGCCCCCTCCGCGTCTGGGCAGTCGTCACACACGCGATCCGCCGCTTTCGGGACTCGACGGATCAGGCCCCGCCGCAGCTGGTGGATTGACATATTCCGATATAGGTATATAATCTCGCGCAATGGCACGCGCAGCGACGACAGCAGATGCGTTCAACGCGGTGGCCGAGCCGCGGCGGCGACAGATCCTGGACCTTCTCGCCGGCGGGGAGCGGCCCGTGAACGACCTGGTGCGCCTTCTCGGTCTGGCTCAGCCACAGGTGTCAAAGCACCTCCGGGTGCTCCGAGAGGTGGGAGCGGTCGAGGTGCGCGGCCAAGGAAGGCAGCGGCTGTACCGGCTGAACGGCCATGCGCTCAAGCCCATCCACGACTGGGTGAAGGGCTACGAGCGCTTGTGGGCGGAGCGGTTCGAGCAGCTGGATGTCGTGCTCGAGGACCTCAAACGGAAGGAGGAAGGAAATGGCAGCCACGAGTAGCGGGACCGCGACGGTGAAGCTCCCCGCGGATGATCGGATCCTCATAACGCGGGAGTTCGACGCCCCCAGGCACCTGGTCTACCAGGCCTACACGACGCCCGAGCTGGTCAGGCGCTGGTGGCACGCGAAGCGCGGCGAGGTGACGACCTGCGAGATCGACCTGCGGGTCGGCGGGACCTGGCGCTACGTGATGGTGGCGGACGGCGGAGTCGAGGTCGCGTTCCACGGCGAGTACCGCGAGCTCGTCCCGAACGAGCGGATCGTCTCGACCGAGGTATACGAGGGCATGCCCGACGCGGAAGCGCTCGACACGGTGACGTTCACCGAGGTCGACGGGCGCACGACCCTCGCGATCCTCGTGCAGCACGCGAGCAAGGAGCACCGCGACGCACACATCGAGTCGGGGATGGAGGCCGGCCTCCAGGACGCTCTGGACCTTTTGGAGCAGGTGGCCGTCTCGCTTCGGTGAAGGCGCCCTCATCACGGACCACCGGGACCAGCTCCCGGTGGTCCCGCGTGTCACCGGAACCCGTCGCGCGCGGACCGACCAGAGTCAGCGGCGGGTCCTAGGCGCGTGGCGATGCAGGTGCGGGATGAGGCTCCGGTGGTTCGGAGGACCGCGCGCTCGTGCCCGGCGGGGCCCTGCGCGGAGCGGATCCAATGACCCTCGCGATCGGACCCGCTCGGCTGACAAGCCCAACCAGGCCGAACGACGCGGCTACGCCTGCCAAGAAGACGAGGACGAACTTCAGCTCCGCGGGCAGGGGGAAGGGCTGCACTGCGAACGCCAGGCCGACGATCACCGGCGGATGCAGGACGAAGGCGCCGTAGGCGGCAGGCGCCATCAGCCTTGCGACTGGAGTCAGGTGATTGAGGCGCCGCCGGAAGAACCCGACCGCCCAAAGCGACACGCAGGTGGCGATCACACCTTCCGCAAGGGGTACCGCCGCGGCCTGCCAATGCAAGCCGCCGGCGAACCGATCCTCGGCGTCACGCCCTCGAAGAAACCACCGGCGAGCAGGACTGCAGGCAGCGCTAACGCCGTGATTGCGCCGGCCAGGCCGCAGCGGTGTTGAAGGCGCGGCGTGAGCGTCTCTAGCCACCCGCGCCGTCCGGCGGCGGCGCCGAGCGAGAAGAGGATCACATACTGCGGGAACGCGGCGAGCTGGAGGTGGAATTGCTCCGAGCCGAGAGGAAAAGCCAAGCGCACCGCCCAAGAGGTGACCGCGATCGCTGCCGCGGCGGCGGCTACTTGCCGTCCCCGCAAAGGCTCGCGCGAAGGGCGCTCCGCCTCGAGGCTCACGACTCGCCAGAGCGCATAGCCGAGCGAGAAAGCAAGCAGGGCCTCGAGGAACCAGGTCGGGCCGGGGGCGAAGTGCCAGACCTGCTCACGCGCGAAAGCCCAGAGCGACTCGGTCCCGTCGCCGTTCCAGCGGTAATCCACGTACTCGAGGAAGGGGCTGACGAGGAGCGTGTAGGCCACGAGGGGAATCCCCAGGCGGATGAGCCGGTCCTGCACGAACCGCCTGGGGCCCTTGTGATCGAGCGACGGCCCAGTCAGCCGGCCGGCGATCAGGAAGAAGAGGCCGAGTCCAAAGAGCCAGCCGGTGCCGAGGAGAACCGTGAGCGCGTCGACCACCGCGCCGGCCATCTCGTCGTACGACTCCAGGTACCAGGACCCGTCGAACCCGTAGGTGATCGCGGTGTGGAGCGCAATCACCCCGACCACCAGCAGGATCTTCAGGTTGTCGAGATAGGCCAGCCGCTGCTGCATCGGGCCAGTAACCCCGTATCCAACCACGCAGGGCGTCGAGACGGGGATGGAGGTCCGGCCTGCAGGGCGCGCTGAACTCGCCACAGGTCGGGTGCTTGACCGGCCCCCCGGCACCGGCGCCCGAGGGCCTGCGGCTCCCGCGCCGTTAAGGGCGAGCAAGCGCCCTCAAACGGGTCATCTCCGCCCCCGGACCGTGAGGCGCGCCCGCGGGGGCGCCCCTCACTCGTTCTCAGAGGCCCCGGGGGTGCGTGACGGCGTAGCCGCTCGACGAGCGGCCGACGCTCGTCCAGCGCGAGCCGGTACGCGAGCGTGCGCTCGTGTCGAAGCGCATCCCCGCGACCACCATGTAGACGTGGCTGCTGTTGGCGTAGATCGTGATCCAGCGGCCCCGGCCGCTTGATCCCCAGCGCGCGAAGTCGCCGGAGACCAGCGGGCTGCTCAGCAG
>JBKPFJ010000045.1:0-7761 GCA_046728795.1 Actinomycetota bacterium
CGAGAAGTGGATCTCCGAGGGTCGGCCCACCACGTCCGACCTTCCGAGCTACGAGGCGCAGACCTTTAGCGCGAAGGAGCCCGACGCCGCGATCCGCGCAAAGCGGGACGAGGTGAGCGCCGCGCTCGACGCCTCCACGAAGTTGGTCGATGTGCGCTCACCGCAGGAGTACTCGGGCGAGCTGATCGCGATGGCGGGTTACGAGCAGGAGGGCGCTCAGCGCTCCGGCCACATCCCCGGGGCCGCGTCGGTGCCCTGGGCCCAGGCGGTCCAGGAGGACGGCACCTTCAAGCCGGCCGACGAGCTGCGCGAGCTGTACACCTCGAAGGGAGTCCTCGACGGCGAGCCCGTAATCGCCTACTGCCGAATCGGCGAGCGCTCCGCGCACACCTGGTTCGTCCTGCACGAGCTCCTCGGGCACGACGACGTCAAGAACTACGACGGCTCCTGGACCGAGTGGGGCAACCTGGTGGACGTGCCGATCGAGAAGGACGTGTAGCTTCAGCGCGCCGAGGCCCGGCGATGTCCGACGGGCTCGGTGTGGCCCCCGCGTAGACCGACCCCGGGGCGTCCGGGAGCGGAGGCGGGAGGGTGAAATCGGCCTCCTAGGGCGCGAGCGGGTCGGCGGGGACCGTGACGGTGTCGCTCAGGTAGTCCGCGAGCTGGCTGCCGGGGTCGCCCTGGATCGTCTGGGTGGGGCGATAGCGCAGGAAGGGCAACGTCCGCGTGTCCTGCCCCGATGCCGCGACGTCCTGCCTCGGCTCGGTTACGTCGGCGCTACGCCCACTCCGGCGCCCTCGCACCCGCCGCCGCGAGCGCCTCCTCCCGGCGGGCGTAGTCCTCAACAGCGACTATGCGCCCGCAACCCACGCGGAAGACATTGAAGAGCTGGCCGTGGAGCTCGACGCCGCCGATCTCGGCGAGCCCCGGGCACCTTCGCGCCCGAGCACGACGGCACCGTCTGCCCCTATCAGCTCCACGGCATCCGCGCCGAGCCGACCCTCGAGGCTCCCTGCAGCATGTCGAGCACCTCGTCCCGGCTCCGGCAGATGGCCGCGTCCCCAACGCCGCGCCATGTGACCTCGGGGTCGAGCCAACGCTTGACGTCGTCGAGATCGCCCCGGCGCATCGCATCGAGCCAGCCGACCACGGCATCGAGGGGTTCAGCGCCATGAATTGCCACACTCGCCTCCTCTCAGGCTCGCCGCGCCCACCGCGTACTCCTCGTCCAGCCCGAAGCAGCGCTGGGTGTCGCGCACCCGCGGTAGCCCGAGGATGTCGCCAGGCGCCGGCAGTTCGCGGATCCTGGAAGTAACAGCGGGGAGCGCGTGGCCGGGAACTCCCGGGCTACAGCACCGGCGCCAGCCGCTCCAGGAGCGACTGGACGATGCGGGCCGTGGCCCCCCAGACCAGGTGCCCGTCGACCGTGTAGGTCGGCGTCTTGATAGGCACGCCCTTCCGGATGAGCCGTCGCATCTCGTGGCCCGCCACCAGATCCTCGAGCGAGAACTCGAGGATCCGCGCGACCTCGGCCTCCTGCGGTCTGAACGCGTGACCGAGCGGAATCCGCCCCACGAAGGGGTGGATGCGGTACCCGGTCACGAACGTGCCGACCGGCGGCAGGGCCCCGACGAGCTCCACCTCCGAGGCCGGCAGCCCGATCTCCTCCTCGGCCTCTCGCAGGGCGGTCGCGCGCAGATCCTCGTCGGGCTCGTCCTGGCGGCCACCGGGAAACGAGATCTCGCCGGCGTGGCTTCGCAGATCGGCCCGCCGCTCGGTGAAGACGGCCCTCAGCGGGGCGCCGCGGAGCGGAACCAGTACGGCCGCGTCCTTGTGGCCCGGAGCGTCCATCTCCGCGGCCTGGGCGGGCGAGAGGAGGAGTTCCTCAAGCTCGGGCACCGGACATGCGCTCCGCCATATCCGGCCAGCGCTCGATCGCGTCGGTCGAGCTCACCACATGCATGCCGGCCGCGGCGTAGCGCTCGAAGGCGGCATCCGCTTCGTCCGTGTAGTCGACGGCGCCGGGCACGACGACCGGGGAGGTGCAGTCCTCGAGCAGGTAGGTGCGCTCGGCCAGCCTGTCCCTCACGTCCTCGTCCTCGAGCAGGTCATCGATGGTCCACGCGAGGCAGTGGCTCTTCGCCTGCCCGGCGACAACGACGGCGTCGAACCCGAGCAGCTTCTCGATGAGCGCTGTGTCCTTGCCGCCGAGCCGGTCACCGTCCGGCCCTTCGGTGACCTCTGGGCCGAGCATCGAGTAGTGCTCGGTCAGCGGGTTGTCGCCCTTCACCTGGAAGTCGGGCTGGCTGAACCGGGCCACCGAGTGGAAGAAGATCGCCTCCTCGACCGCGGCGACGAGCGCGTGGCCGATCCCCCCGAGGATCGCGTGGTAGGGCCAGACCGTCAGGTCGTACTTCCCGCCCTCGGCCAGCCGGCGGGTGTAGTGGGCGAGGTGGCGCTCGGCGTAGCCCGCGTCGATCCCGAGCGCGTCGGCCACCCGGCCGTTCATCCTCCACCGGCCGCTCTCGACGTCCTCGGCCGAGACGAGCGTGTACGGGTCCGGGTGGTTTCCCCGCTCGTCGACCAGCCAGATCGCGTGGAAGACCTGCATGGCGCTGTGGGTGTCGAGGCTCGGAAGGATCTGCGTGATGGAGCCCAGGTTGCGGTAGACGAACTCACATAGGCGCCGCGTGTCCTCGACGGCGCCTGTGCCGGAGCGCCCGGCGACGAAGAGCTCGAAGTCCGGGACGCAGAACGTGTTCTGGACGTCCACGACGAGCAGGGCGATGCGGAAGGAGTCCTCGGCGGCCGGCCGCAACCCGTGTGTGTCGGCCCACACCGGCGCCTCGCGCGCCCGATCCTCGTACCTGACCCGCCAGACCTCGCCGGCGCGACTCGCCTCGAAGTGCGCCGGGACCGGAAGCTCGCCCATGGCTGAACCCAGTCTACGCGGCGACCGCACCCACCTACACTGGGGAGGGATGGTCGCCGCCCGCGACGAGTGAGGATCGACGACGCCATTCTCGTCGAGCGGCTGTTCGGGACCCTCCGAGGGTTCTACCGCCTGCTGGCCTCGGGGTCCGACGGAGCGCATCTCGTGGAGCTGCCGGGGGTGCAGGCATGCGTCGTGCCCGCCACGCCCGAGCGCTCGTATCCGAACGCGGTGGTCTACGAGAATCCCCACGCGCTCGCGGCCGCACTGGATGAGCTCGCCGCAGCCTACGCCGGGGTGCACGCGTGGACCGTCTGGGTGCCGGAGGCCGACCGCCCCGCCGCAGAACTGCTCGCCGGTGCCGGCCATCGCCTCGACGGGCGGCCCACGGCGATGGGCTGCGCGCTCGACGGCGTCGAGCGGCCGGCCAACGGGATGCGCTGGTCGAGGGGCGTGGATCTGCGGGTGCTCGCCGAGGTGAACGACCACTCCTTCGGCTTCGGCACGAATTCCTTCGCGCGCGCCCTCGCTGGGCTCGACCCAGCGCGCTTTCACGTCTACGCCGCCGAGGTCGACGGCCGCCCCGCCAGCGTGCTGATGACGAGCGACCACGACGGAAATTGCGGGGTCGACGCGGTCGCCACCCTTCCCCGCGCCCGTCGCCGCGGCCTGGCCGGGGATCTCCTCCGCCACGCGCTCGTGGACGCTCGCGAGCGCGGCTGCGAAACGAGCACCCTGATCGCCACGCCGATGGGCCGCCCGGTCTACGAGCGCATCGGGTACCGGTCGCTCGGCATCGTCGAGATGTGGGAGCGCCGCCGCGCGTAGGTGGCGCGCGAACCCCGCGGCTCGATCTGACCCGAGGCCCGCGGGCGAGCCGGGGCCACCCGACCTAGCTGTCAGACGCCACGGCGCGACCCGGGTCGGCCCCCTGATGGCCGCGTAGCGCGGCGAGGATGGCCGGCTGCCAGCTCTCGATCTGCCGCTGGTAGCTCACGGCGAAGGTTTCCAGCTCGGCGGCGCCGCGATCGGTGAGGGCGGTGAGGTCGTAGGTCACGTCGAGCTCCGTCTCCAGCTCATTGGAGCGGCGCTCGCTCACCTCGACCGTGCCACACCAGAGGTCGGGGGTGACGCGCGCGTAGCGCAGCGCGTACGACGAGCGCGAGACAACCACCCAATACGTCGCTCCGTGCTCGCCCTCCGTGACGAAGACCGTCCCCTCGTGCTCCTCGCCCTCGGGCTCACCCGCGGGGAAGGTCGGCTCCCACCCGTGGGCCCAGGCGCGCTCGCCACGCGCGGTGAAGAGCGGGAGGGCCCTCCCGCGCGGCAGGGGGACGCGGATCGTGCAGGTGTCGCGGAAATGGGCCAGGGGCACGCGCGGGGTCCCTGTTCAGACCAGCTCTACCCGCTCGTCGAACATGACCTCGCCCTCGAGCGCCCGGTGCACCGGGCACTTGGCCGCGATCTGCATCAGCCGCTCGCGCTGCTCCTCGGGAATCTCCTTGGGCATGGTCACCGCGAGTGAGAACTTGGTAGGCGAGCCGCGCTGGGCCGGCTCGTAGTCGACGTCAACGGTCACCTCGCCGATCTCCCAGCCCTTGCGCCTGGCGTACATCTCGATGGTGACGGCGGTACAGGAGGCGAGGCTCGCCGCCAGGAGCTCCTGCGGGCTCGGTCCACTGTCGTCGCCGCCGTTTTTCTCCGGCTCGTCGGCGACGACGTGGTGGTCGCGGATCTCGACGTCGTGCTTCAGGCGGCCGTTCTCCCGCTTCGCGATCGCTCTCATGGCTACTCCAGGAGGTTGAAGACCAGCCCCGTAGGGACCTTGGGATAGAAGTACGTCGACTTCGGGGGCATTGATGCCCCGGAGGCGGCCACCTCACGCACCTGCTCCACCGGAGTCGGGCGCATGAAGAAGCCGGCGTCGAAGCGGCCGGACTCGACGGCGTCCCGAGCCTCATCCAGGCCCTTCGAGTAGTCGAGCCCGCGCAGGTGAGAGATGTCGTCCTCACTCATGCCGAGAGCTCCGCGCAGCACGAGGGCCTCGAGCACCGCCGTGTCGAGGCGCCTGTAGGGCTCGGGCATTCCTTCGAGCGCGGCGTCCGCGATCGACTGGTCCTTCAGTGTGAGGCGGTACGGCTGCTTGTGGAAGCTGTCCATGTAACCGAAGGCCACGCGGCCGTCGCTCCTGTCGGGCTCGAGCTCCTCGCGCGAGACCTGCTCGACCTCGAAGTCGCGAAGCAGTGTCTCGCGGATCGCAAGCTGCTTCGGGGTGTCGAGCCCGGTGAGCAGCCGATGGGTGGGGAAGACAGTGAGCCCCGGGTCCGCGAGCGAGCAGAGCAGCATCAGCACGTAGCGTTGTGGACCCTCGCCGCCTACCTCCTCGGCATAGGCGCGAGCGGTCTCGTAGCGGTGGTGGCCGTCGGCGATCAGGAGCTCGGCGTCCCCGAGCGCGCCCTGGAGCTCCGTGATCAGGTCGGGATTGTCGAGGCGCCAGAGGGTGTTGAGCGCACCGTCGTCGTCCCTCGCACGCGCGAACTCCGCTGCCCCGGTGACCCGCTCGATCGCCCCCTGCGCGACGCCGTCGGGATCGGGGAAGAGGCTGAAGATCGGGGAGAGGTTGGCGCGCGTGGCTCGGGTCAGCCGCAGGCGGTCCTCCTTGGGGCCGGGATGGGTGCGCTCGTGGGGCCGGATCCGCCCCGCTCCGTACTCCTCCACGCGCACGCGCGCGAAGAAGCCTCGCCTCGTCCTCGAGCCCCCGCCGGGGGCGGTGTAGCGCTGCTCGAGCACCCAGAGAGCGGGCTCATGCTCCTGCACGACGACGCGCTCCTGACGCCAGAGGCTGAGGGTGTCGGCTGCGCGCTGGTAGGGATCGCCGCCGTTCGAGCGCGGCAGGTCGATCTCCACGACGTTGAACGGGCTGCGCGCCGCCAGCACGGCGCGCTGCTCGTCGTCGATCACGTCGTAGGGCGGGGCTATCACAGCCTCGAGCGAGCCGACGGCGGCCGGGTCGTAGCGCAGCGTCTCGAGAGGCTGGATTTCGGCCATTGCGCGGCCACCCTACCGAGGACTACGATCGCCGAGCCGTGGCCGCCGCGGCGCCGCCGACCGTCAACCACAACCGAGTAGAGATGGAGGCCAGCGCATGAGCGATGGGTACAAGGGCAGCGCGATCGACGAGCTGCCCCAGATCTGGGACGGCTTCGCGAAGCTCGTCCGCCAAGGCCTCGACATCACGGCCTTCGGCGTCCAGATCATGGACCTCCCGCCCGACTACTCCACGAAGTCCCACGACGAGGCCGAGACCGGACAGGAGGAGCTCTACATCGGCCTGCGCGGCTCCGGCGCGGTGGTGATCGACTCGAACGGCGAGCGCCTGCCACTGGACGCCGACCACATGGCCCGCGTCAGCGCCGGCACCCCCCGCACGCTGACTAGCGGCCCGGACGGGTTGCGGGTCCTGTGCGTGGGCGGCTGCCCCGGCGAGGCCTACAAGCCACAGGACTGGTTCGAGAAGGGGTAGCCCGCCCGCGGCTGTCGCCGTAGCTCGCGCGGGCGCGCAGCCCTGCTCCATTCCGGCCGGCTCTACTGCGAACATATGATCGCATGGCTCAAGCCCCCTACCTCCGGGAGAAGGTCCGCCAGCCCCGCATCGAGCGCAAGCTGACTACCGACGAGCTCGCCGACCGCCTGGCGCTCTCACGGAGCACGATCTACTACTGGGTGCGCGACCTGCCGATTCCAGGCTCGGGCCCGGGCGGCGAATTCCCCGAGTCAGCACGCCGTCTCGGCACCCGCGCGATGCAGCGGAAGTGTCGCCTGGTTCGCGAGCATGCGTACGAGGAGGGCTGTGCCTCGTTCGGCGAGCTCGCTGGAGAACCGACCTTCCGCGATTTCGTCTGTCTCTACATCGGCGAAGGCACGAAGCGCGGTCGCCATGTCGTCGCGCTAGGCAACTCGGACCCTGAAGTTGTGAAGCTCGCGCATCGCTGGATTGTTCGGCTTACGCAGAACCGAGTCCAGTACGGGCTGCAGTACCACGCGGATCAGAGTCCGCCGGCGCTCGCGGCGTTCTGGGCGAACGAGCTCGACATCGATCCGGAGCGAATCCGGCTTCAGCGGAAGTCGAACAGCAATCAGCTGACCGGCCGCACATGGCGATCCCGCTACGGCGTGCTCACAGTTCGGGTCTCCGACACCTTGCTTCGCGCCAGGCTGCAGGCCTGGATGGACTGCCTGCGCCGGTCGTGGGTCTAGACTCGCTCAACGCCGGGGCGTGGCGAAGTCTGGTATCGCACTCGATTTGGGGTCGAGAGACCGTCGGTTCGAATCCGGCCGCCCCGATTCCGCCGACTCCCTTGCTCAGTGAACTAGAGCGGCTGCTACCAGCCCAGCGGCTCAGGCGTCGCCAGGCCGCACCAGGGCGATCGACGCTGCGGTGACGATTTAGGGCGTGCGCGAGGAAGTGGGGTCGCCCCCGGCCGCCCGGCGGACCGTGCTCGCGGAGGCCGCCGAGAAGGGCCGGGGAGGGCGGCAGCCCTCCCCGAACCCGTCTGGGGGTCTCCGGGCTCGTGGGACACCCGGAGGCTGGGCAGCGCCCGCGAGTGCGTGGGCGCTGTCGCCCCAAGTCAACGCGTCGGGGCCCCCATCACTTTCGCGGCGCGCGTTTCGCTGATCGTCGTACTTCTCGGGCTACGCGAGCAGCTCGCAGACGCCCGGGCTCGTGCCCCCCTGCTGGGTGAAGCCCACGATTGCGTTCGACGGGTCACGCTCGACGATGGGCCTGGCAGCGACTCCCACGTCGTGAGTAACCGTCGGTTAACCACTAG
>JBKPFJ010000164.1:0-10444 GCA_046728795.1 Actinomycetota bacterium
CGCGCATGCCGAGCGCGTCCCAGTCGTCGTGCACGACGACGCCGGGCGTGTCGATCGGCACCATGGCGTAGGCGTAGCGCTCGCTGCCGTCGCGGTCCGTGTAGGTGACGGACACGTACAGGTCGGTGGCGGCTGGAGACATCGTGCAGAACAGCTTGCGCCCATCGATCCGCCAGCCCGACTCGGTAGGGGTGGCGACCGTGCCGGGTCTCGTGAGGTCTTGGCCGCGCTCACTGATCGCGGCAGCCAGCACCACGCCATCCCGGGCGATCCGCTCGAGCGAGGCGGCGAAGCCGCGGGCGCGGCGCTCCCGGCCGGCCGCGAGCGCGACCCGGCGCCGGCGCTCCATGTTGAGCACCGCGACCAGGTGCATGTTCACCCCGATCGCCACCGAGGCGTTGGCCCGCGCCAGGCGGCTCGAGGCCACGACCAGGTCGTGGGCCGAGGAGACGCCGAGCCCGCCGAGCTCGAGCGGGACCGGCGCCGCGAGGTAGCCGGCCGCCCTGAGCGCCGCGATCGCCTCGAAGGGATAGCTGCCGTCGCGGTCGTGCTCGGCGGCCCGCGCCGCAAGCGACTGGGAGAGTTGCTCGGCGATCGCCACGAGGCGGGCGCCGGCTTCGGTGTGGGCTGTGAGCTCGATGGGCATCTCTTCGCGCTCCTCTCGGGGCCGATGCCCGTGGCCGGTAGCGGGAGCCGCCGGCCACGGGCCGCATGCGAGGCCTCAGTGGGTAGCCACCTCCAGCGCGACCGGCACCCCGTTGGTGACCATGTCGTAGACGGCAGAGCGCGCCTTGGCCCGCTCCACGACCTCGCGCAGCTTCTCCTCGGGCGCGTCGCCCGCCACGCGGAACGAGACGCGGATTCGCTCGAAACCGTTGCGGGGCTCGTCGTCCACGCCGAGTGCGCCGCGCACGTCCATGTCCCCCGTGACCGTCGACTCGACCCACTCGAGCTCGACCTTGCGGGCCGCGGCCACGTAGACGAGCGAGGTGGTCAGACAGGCCGCCAGCGCGTGCAGCAGGTATTCGGCCGGGTTGGGGCCGGTATCTGCGCCGAGCAGGATCGCCGGCTCGCCGGCGTCGAGCTCGAACTCCTCGCCGCGAGTCGTGTCCTCGCCGCCCGCCGCGTAGAAGCCCTTGATCACCGAGCGGTTGTGGGCTCCCCGGATCCAGTGGTTGCTGGCCCGGAACTGGAACCTCGCCAGCTCCGGCTGCGCCCTGACCAGGTCGAGCGTGGCGAACAGCTTCTCGGTGTCCACGCCGTTGCGGATCGTGTCTGTCACTAGGGTCACTTCGAGACCTCCTCGGTCTTCGTGGTGTTGATTGGGGCCCTCCTCCGAGGCCGCCCTCGCGGCATCGGCGCGACCACCCGCAGCCGGGTGGGAGGTGTCGCGGGAAGCACGTAGCGCCCCCTACCGGCCCGTCGCGGCGTGTCCGTACACGACGCGCGACCGGAACGGGGCGATCGCGGTGCGGAGGCGCTCCCGCAAGCGAGGGGCTGCGGGGGTACGCCTCTTCCGCGCGGCCGCGGATCCGCGGCAGCTGCCGCAGCGCGGCGGTCGGTCGAGCTCAGGGGATCGACGGCCGCGGCGGAGTGGGGTGTCGTCTTTGTCTGCACGCCGGCAGCGTCGCCGGCACGCCTTCCCGAAACCTTCCTAGGCCGTCCCAGGCGGTTGCTTGGCGCGAGCGAGCCGCTGTAGCGCTTCCCGCGCGCGCCGCTCATTGAGCAGTTGCCCCGCGGCGGCGAAGCCCTCGGCTGCGCGGCGCAGGGCATCCGCAGCGGCGCGCCGGTCGCCCTCGGCGAGCAGCACCTCGGCGCGGGACTCCGCGATGGCGGCCGGCCACGGACCGCCTCGCCAGCGGCTCGCCCCGCCGACCGCGCGCTGCAGGAATTCATGAGCGCGGTCGAGTTGACCCGCGCGCGCACACACCGATGCCGCCGCTACGTGGTAGCCGGTCGGGCAGAATCGGCAGACCCAGCGCGGGTCAAAGAGCGTCTCGGCGCGCTCGATGAGGGCCAGGGCTTCGGCGGGCTCCTCCGGCACCCGTAGCAGCACGCCGTATGCGAGGAACAGCAAGTGCTGGGGGATGTTCGAGATGTGCGCGAGCTCGAGCGCCTCCTCCAGCTGCGCCCGCGCACCGGGGCGGTCGCCGTGGTGGAGTAGCACCTCACCCAAACGCAAGCGGGCGAGCGACTCGCCTCCTACCGCCCCGAGGTCGCGGCTAAGCCGCGCGGCGTCGAGGAGATGTGCGCGGGCGGCCTCAAGGTGGCCTGTGAAGAGCTCCGTCTCGCCGAGGACGGTCGCCGCGAACGCCTCGCCGCGCCGGGCGCCCGCCTGGTGTGCCTGGGCACGCAAGCGCTTGGCGAATCCGGCCACGCGGTCGTACGGGTCGCCTGCCGTGAGCACGTACTCGGTGACGCACAGGTAGGAGTCGAAGACGCGGCCCGCCAGCTGGGGCGAGTCCCAGACCTCCGTGAGTTGGCGCCGCGAGTGCTGCTCCCAGCCACCGTCCACGTGGGCGAGCATGCCCCTCAGCGTGGCGAGTCTGCCCGGGTCGGGAGCGATCTGCTCCGCATCGGCAGCCAGGCGCCGTGCGTCGTCCCAGTCACCCATGTGCCAGGCGATCATGCCGCGCACGAACAAGAGCTCAGCGAGGTCCTCGGGGCGCCCGGCGTACACGCCCTCGAGCGCAGCCTTCGCACTTCGGATGTCGCCCTGTGCGAAGTACGCGTGCGCCTGCTTCGTACGCAGCGCAGGCACGCGCTCGGCCGGTGCGACCGCGATCGCATCCGCGTACGCCGCGGGGGCGGTGGCCTCGCCGGCCCCGTGGAGAAGCTGCGCGCGTAGCGCGAGCAGGCCAGGACGCTGGGACTCGTCTGCGTGCCCGAGCGCCCGCTCTGCCCACTCGGCGCCGTCCCGGTAGGCGCCCACGCCCGCTGCCCACTCGGCGGCCTGGGCGAGAAGCGGGACGGCCTCCCCCGGGCGGCCGGCGCGCAGCAGGTGGTGTGCGACCGCCTCCGGGGGCGCGTCGCTCGCGGCCAGCAAGGCGGCTGCGTCGGCGTGGGTGCGGCGCAGCGTCTCCTCGGGCAGGCGGGTCGCCAGCTCTTCGCGCACCAGCGCGTGGCGGAAGCGATAACGGCCGCGCACACTCTCGAGCACGCCAGTCGCGTGCGCCTCGGCGAGCGCCTCGTCGACACGTGCGTCACCCGCGAGAGCCGCGAACTCCACGCGACTGAAGCCATCGTCAATCACGGCGAGCGCGGCCAACGCCTGCTCGCCGAACGGCTCAAGCCGCTCGAGTCGCCTAGCCAGTAGCTCTCGCAGGCGAGGCGGCACGGTGAGCTCGCCCGAGGCGTCTACCGATGCCGCGAGCTCCTCTGCGAACAACGGGTTGCCCGCCGCCGAGCGCTCGACCGCGCTGAGCGCGCCAGCCGACAGTGGCCGAGCGGCGGCCCGCTCAGCGACCGCCGCCAGTGCCGTGCGGTCGAGCGGGCCGAGCGCCAGTTCCACTGCAGCGCCGCGCCCAAGAAGGCTTGAGCGCACGAGCGCGGGCGCCGCGGGGAGCGGCTCATCGCGCATGCTGGCGACCAGGAGCAGGCGCTCGCCCCCAGCGCTGCGGGCGAGGTGGTGAAAAAGCGCGACGGTCGCCTCGTCAGCGGCGTGCATGTCGTCGATCGCGACGACGACCCCCCGGTCGGCCGCGGCCTGCGCGAGCAGCTGGGCGACGGCCGAGAAGATGCGGTGTCGGTCGACAGCTTGCGGCGCTCCACCGGGCCTGCGCGACAGCGAGGGCAGCAGCCGGGACAGCGCTGCCCGGGCGCTGTCTGTGAGCGCCGCCGTTAGCTCCGGGCGCCGCTCGACGAGCGGGCCGAGCGCCTCAACGAGCGGTGCGTAAGGGGTGCGGCTCTCCTCCTCGTGGACTGCACCGCGCAGGGTATGGAAGTCAAGTCGCTCGGCCTCGGCGAGCAGGGCATCAACGAGGCACGTCTTGCCGATCCCAAGCGCTCCAATAACGAGAAGGGCGCCGCCCTGACCGCCCGCGGCGCGCCGGAGCGCGCCCGACGCCGAAGCAAGCTCGCGGTCTCGGCCTTCGACAGGAGCGCGGAGTAGCCGAGCTGCATGCACCGCCGGGCCGCGCATGAGTTCGCGCTGCAGCGCCAGCATTTCCTCGGATGGCTCGGTCCCCAGCCGGGCGAGCTCATCGCGCAGGAGCCGGAACTGGCGCGCCACGGCCGGCCTGTCGCCGCGCGCCATGTGCTGGCGCATGAGCCCGCGGTGGGCCTCCTCGTCCGCCGGATCCTCGCGCAGCACCTCGTCCCAGAGGCCATGGGCACGCAACACCGAGAGCCGGCGCTCGCGGAGGCGGGCGCGCGGGGCGAGTGTCCACTGCTCGTACGCATCGTCCGGTAGCAGCTCGCCCCCGTAGGCCGAGTCGTCGCCACGCTCGAAGCGCTCGACGTCGGTGGTCACTTCCGCCTCGGGGGCGAACTCCACCATTCCGCCGCGCAGCACGATCGCCCCGCGATCGCCGAGCGCCCGGCGCGCGTAGCTTGCCGCCTTGTGCAGGTTGGACGCGGCGGCATCGGCGCCGAGGTGTGGCCAGAGCATCTCGAGCACCTCGTCGCGCGGCATGCGGTGGCCGGGAGCCAGCGCGAGCAGCTTTACGAGATCGGCCGCGCGCCGCTGCGGCCAGGCATCGGCCGGGACCGGGTGCGAGTCGACGAACGCTTCGAAGCTTCCGAGCAGCCGGACCTCGAGCTGCTTCATACGAGTCCGACCATACCCGCCCGACTAAGACCGTGGCCCCTTGAAGGACGAGACCGGCGTCTGCACGTCGCCCGACGGTCTGGCGACTCGCGCAGCTCGTTCGAAGCTTAGGTCGGTGACTTGGCCGACCGTATGGCCTCTCAAGGCAGGACAGGATCACGCGAGCGAGCGGTTCATGGCCGATCGGCGGGCTCATCCTGGTGTCTGACTCCCCAGCGTGCATCCCACCGAATTGAGTGGTGAACGATCAGTCCTCGGCTCACCCTTAGCCCATCCCAAGCCGCCGTAATCCCGTCCGTGGGTCGCGGCACCGGTCGAGGACGTACGCGCCGCTATAGCTGATCGCTGCGAGTCGGAACTCGTGCCTTAGACCACTGGCGAGGACGTGTTCAAGACCCTCGCGAATCCCGATGGGCCCACGAAGGCGCCGCCGTTCTCCCGGGCCGCCCAGCTCCACTTCGGCGCCGTCCGCGTAGAGGGTGACAAGCGACTCTAGGTCACCATCCTCGAAGCGGTCTCCCATGGTCGCCAGATCGAACGGGGGATGCGGCGCTACGGTCGCTTTGCTCACAGTGCTCCTCCAGGCGGTCGTTGAATCGAGCGCGGAGGAGCGTCGTGGCGCCACCTTCCGGCAACCTTCCTGGCTCGTGCTCGCGGCAAGCGACCGCCTGTACACGCGGCGGGGCCCGAGCGGGCAAGCAGTCGCGCGGGCCGCCATCGGCTGCATTCCTGCTTCCCTGCTCAGCGCTAAATCTGTGCGGTGTCGGGTCGGCGGCCCGATATGTCCGAGCGACGCCCGCTTGTGCAGATGTATCGAGCTGCAGCACGACTTCGGCCAGGACGACCGGTTTCTCGAAGCCGCGCATCGGAGTCCAAGACCTGGCTCGGGAGCGTGCGGGCTGGGCGGGCCGCCCGGAGGGAGGATGTCCCTCCGGGCGGAGCACCGCCTATCCGGCCGGGCGCGCTAGAGCGCGGTGACGACCGACTTCGTCTCCAGGTAGTTGTCCAGCACCTGATGGCCCATCTCGCGGCCCCAGCCGGACTCCTTGTAGCCACCGAACGGCATCGCCGCGTCGAACACGTGGTACGTGTTGATCCACACCGTGCCCGCGCGCAGGCGCGTGGCCGTCTTGTGGGCCTTGGAGACATCCCGGGTGAACACCCCCGCGGCCAGGCCGTAGGTCGAGTTGTTCGCCTCGGGCGCTAGCTCCTCGAGCGACTCGAACGGAATCGCGCAAGCGACCGGTCCGAAGATCTCCTCCCGGACGACGCTCATGTCGGGCGTCGTGTTCTCGAGGATCGTCGGCTGGACGAAGTAGCCACGGTCGGACGCGCGGTCGCCGCCGACGGCAGCCGTCGCTCCGGCCTCCTGACCTGCCTGGACATAGCCGAGCACCTTGTCGAACTGCTCGTCGGAGATGAGCGGACCCATCTCAGCATCGGGGTCGGTCCCCGGCGCGAGCTTGATCTGCTCGGCCGCGTCCGCAACTCCCGCGACGACGTCGTCGTACGCGTCCTTCTGCACGTAGAGCCGCGTTCCGGCGTTGCAGCACTGGCCGTGGTTGAAGAAGACGCCATGTGCCGCGCCGGCGATGGCGCTTTCCATGTCGGCGTCCGCGTAGACGACGTTCGGCGACTTCCCGCCGAGCTCGAGCGTGACCTTCTTCAGGTTGCCCGCGGCCGCCTTGACGATCGACTTGCCGACCTCGGTCGACCCGGTGAACGCGACCTTGTCGACGTCGTCGTGCGCGGCCAGCGCAGCGCCGGCGTCGCCGTAGCCGGTAACGATGTTGACCACGCCGTCCGGCAGCCCGGCCTCCTGCATCAGCTCACCGAGTCGCAGGGCAGACAGCGGGGTCTGCTCCGCCGGCTTCAGGACCACCGTGCAGCCACAGGCCAGGACCGGTCCAAGCTTCCACGCCGCCATCAGCAGCGGGAAGTTCCAGGGGATGATCTGGCCGACCACGCCAACCGGCTCGCGCAGCGTGTACGCGTGATAATCGCCGGGCGCGGGGATCGCCGAGATCGGGACGGTGTTGCCCTCGATCTTCGTCGGCCAGCCCGCCATGTAGTGGAACAGGTCCGCGGCAAGGGGCACGTCGGCCGCCCGCGCAACCGATAGTGGCTTCCCGTTGTCGAGCGACTCGAGCAGAGCGAGCTCCTCGGCGTGCTCCTCGATCAGCTCGCCGATCCGCCAGATCAGCTTGCCGCGGTCGGAGGCGTTCAGGCGGCGCCACTCGGAGTCGTCGTCGAAGGCGCGCCGAGCGGCCTGGACGGCCAGCTCGATGTCGGCCGCCTCCCCATGGGCGACCTCTGCGAGCGGCTCCTCCGTCGCTGGGTTGATGCTGGTGAACGTCTTCCCTGACCTCGCGGGAACCCACTCACCGTCGATTAGCAGGCCGTGCGGGATCTGAACAAAGGCGTCGGCCTGTTGCTCGCCGTGTACGGCAACTGCCATGGGTACCACTCCTCCCGGCGCAGGCGCCGTACCTGCGCCCTCGCTTACTCTGGGCCTACCCGGGAGGGAGGGCGGGTAACGCCGGTGAAACCCCCCCACCTTTCGGGGATTGTGGCGGCGCCTCGAGCTAGCAGGGCTGTCGCCGACGCTGGCCGCGGTGGTCGCCGTCGTGGTCGGTTCGATCCTGCCGCGCCGCGCAGGTATCAGTGACTGCGATCTCCCGAGCGATTGCCTTCGCCGCGTGGATAACTATGTTCCGTAGTCATGCAAGCATCCGACTATGAGTGGAATGAATGCCGGCATCTGAGCTCACCCTCTGCTCCTACGAGGTCATAGGGTGCGTCGGACGCGGACGCGCCGGCCCGCATGACCTGCTGCAGATGGCGCGCCGCGGCCGGATCCTCGACTGGGCGGGCGAGAGCATTACTACGTCGAACCGAAGCGACCCGCGGGCTGGGCTACCTGGAAGCACGAACGGAGTCGGCCGGACGCGGCCGCGCACCGTCTACACGCTCACAGACGAGGGCCTCAACGCGCTCCGCAAAGACGCGCGGACGCCGGTGACCTTCACGCCGTCAGGTCGGGAACCGCTGCTGCGGCTACTTCTCGCCGACCTGCGAGAGCGACGCGCTGGCAGGTCCGTGAGGCCGCACTACCCAGGGTCCAGCAGCAGCGCGTCGAGCCCTCGCGTCAGCCCCACCAGCCCCGGCGCCGCGCGGACCGCGATCAGCGTGCCCGCGACATACGGTTCGGGCGTTCCGCCCGCGTCATGGCGGATGGTGAGGCGCTCGTCGGCCAGGCCGAAGATGACATCCGTCGAGACGACGAAGCTCGGCAGGCGAACCGAGTGGACCTGCGTGCCACCCACGCCGGCGCCCCGGGCCTCCCGGGGCCCCTGCACCTGGTCGAGCGGCCAGCCGGTCGCGGGCGTGCGGACCTCCGCCATCCGCTCGGCGAGTTCGCGTGCCGTCCCGCTCGGGACGTCGGGCTTGGTCGCGCTCGCGTAGTCGATGATCTCCCACTGGGGGAGGTGGCGCGCCGCGAGGAGCGCTGCGGCCTGGCACATCGCGGCGGTCAGAGAGAAGTTGCCCGACGCGACGACCCCGACCGAGCGCTCGCGGGCCGCCGAGTCGATTTCCTCGAAGTCGACAGCGGTCAGCCCTGAACTGCCGATCACCACCGCCACCCCGGCCTCGATCGCCGCGAGCGTGTTCGCCTTGACCGCCGTCGCCGAGGTGTAGTCGACGAGCACGTCGATGCCCTCGAGCGCCTGCCCCACCCTCCCGTGCACCGGGACTCCGAGGGCCTCCGCGCCGAGCGCCTCCCCGAGATCTCGACCCGACGCCGAGCGGCTCACCGCGGAGCCGAGCCCGAGATCGGGCGCGTCCAGCACGGCCTGCACGATCGCGCGCCCGGTCCAGCCGGTGGCGCCTGCGATGCACACCGTCAAGTCACGTGTCTGTTCCACGATTCAGCCTCCGTTTCTTGTGCGGGATAAGCCGCACGAGATCATCGCCACCCTCTTGCTGGGGGAGGACTCGGCCGGGCGAACGCTCAGCCCGCGCGTCGCCGGCGCAATAGGGGCGCGGCCGCCTCGTCCGCGAACTGCTCGCCGGTCACGCCGGTGACGAAACGCCCGCCCCAAATCAGGCCTCGGGCCTCGAGGCGGCGCAGCGCCCACAGGACCTCGCGCCAAGGAACGGCCAGCCGCTCCTTGAGATACACGTCGCGGAACACCACCCCCCATCGCAGGAGGAGCTGCCAGGCGACGGCTTCGGCGAGCTCCTCGATGTCCTCGAGCGGCTCGGCGGCTGGAAGCAGCGTCCAGCGGCCCTCCACGCCCTGCCGCCATGTGCCCCGCCGCCCCCGGGAACCCGGTCGGGCGAGGCTCCGCTGACGGCGCGCGAACCGCGTGCGGGCGTGCAGGAGCGAGCGCACGGCGTTGAACCCGTCCGCGCTGATGAGCCCCCGGGCGACGCCGTCCCACAGTCCTTCCTCGACATCCGCGGGAACTCCGCCCGTGACGGCCTGGAGCTCCGAGTGAAACAGGGCGCCGCGTGCGCGCAGGGCCTCGAGCACCTCTCGTCCGAAGCCGGCGGTGGGTTCCGCCGGGACCACCGCGCCGCGGTGTGCCTGGAGGAGCCAGGGCAGATCCCGCCGGAGCATGAACGAAATGGGCGTCCGCCGGGACGGGGTCTTGCTCGACTGGCGAGCCTCCCCGCCCCCGGCGTCGTCACCCTCGGCGGCCGGCTCCAGGACGGAGAGGCGTCCCCAGACCACCTCACCCGAGAGGCAGAGGTCGTCGAGCCACTCGGGGCGATACGACTCGATCCGCTCGGCAAAGACGCGCTCCCAGTCCCCGGCGGGCCACTCGGCCCCCTGGAGCTGCTCGATCACCTCGGCCAGCCCGGCCCGCCCGTGGAGACGGGTCCCAGGGGTGGCGTGCCACCACGACTGGAGGAAGCCCTGCCACTCCTCCTGGCTCACGGGACGGACCTGGGCCCGGCGTCGCTCCCGGGAGTAGCCGTGGATGCGGGCCAGCAACCGCCGAGCGCACCACTGCTCGCCGCGCTCCTGCTCGAACCGTCCGCTCACTGCAAAGCCCGCGGTCCGAAGGGTCTCGAGGCCGATCGTGATCGAGGAGGGGGAGAGGCCGGTGGCGGCGCCGAGATCGGCCTCGGTGACCGGACCGGAGATCTCGAGATGGCCCCGAACCAGGGTCACCGCCGCGTCGTCGACGACCGCCGCGTCTAGCCCCGGCGGAAGCGGCTGATCGGGTACGAGGCTTGCGCCCGGGTAGAGGGCCTCGACCTCGCCCCGCCGCTCGGTGGCCGCCCACAGGACGTCGCGCTCGCCGGGCCGGTGAATCGCGAAGGACCGGCCCGCACCGGCCAGCGCCTCGAAGTGCTCGGTCCACTCGAGTCGTGGCCGGGCGGCGACGAGGGACAGGAGCACGTCGTGGAGCTCATCCGGATCGCGCACGTCGGGCGTCGCCTCGGCCCGTACCCGCTCGATGGCGTCCGGGTCGAGCCGGCCCAGCTCGCTCGGCTCCACCGGAAGGCCCCGGCGCAGCGGAACGGCCCGCGAGCGGCGCTCGCCGATCTCGGTGTCCTCGTCGAGGTAGGTGAAGGGGGCGCCGCCCAAAATCTCGTGAGCCAGCACGCTCGGCTCGACCGTGTCAACGAAGTGGAGGCGAACCGTCCCTTGCTCGAACCGGC
>JBKPFJ010000165.1:0-22899 GCA_046728795.1 Actinomycetota bacterium
GGAAGTACACCCCGCTCTCGCGCCCGCTGTTCATGTACCCGAAGGAGAAGGCCCTGGCCCGCCCCGAGGTCAAGGCGTTCATGGAGTACGTGATTGCCAACTACGCGCAGATCGCCAAGACCGCCTCGATCGTCCCGATGACGGACACGCAGGCGGCCGAGGGCAAGAAGGAGCTCAAGACAGCGGAGGCCAAGGCCGGCTAGTGGAGGCCACCGCCGCCACCAGTGGTGCCCCGCAGCGCGCCGTCCCGGTAATCGGGGCGGCGCGCCGCCGCTGGGGGGAGACCGCCATCAAGAGCGTGCTCTTCCTGGCGGCCATGATCTCGGTGCTCACCACCACCGGGATCGTGATCTCGCTGCTGCGCGAGACGATCGTCTTCTTCAAGAGCGTCGGCCTGTCCGAGTACCTGTTCGGCACGGTCTGGACGCCGACCTTCGAGCCCCCGAGCTTCGGCGTGGTGCCCTTGCTCGTGGGCACATTCCTGATCACCGGAATCGCGATGTTGGTGGCCATCCCGCTCGGGCTGGCCGCGGCGATCTACCTGAGCGAGTACGCCCGCCCTCGGGTGCGAAAGACGGTCAAGCCGGTGCTCGAGCTGCTCGCCGGCGTGCCCACGATCGTCTTCGGCTACTTCGCCCTGACCTACTTCACACCCAACATCCTCAAGGACATCCTCGGCCTGCACATCGACGTGTTCAACGCGCTGGCCGCCGGGATCATCATGGGCTTCATGATCGTGCCGACGGTCGCCTCCATCTCGGAGGACGCCATGTCGGCGGTGCCGCAGTCGCTCCGCGCGGGCGCCTTCGGTCTCGGCGCAACGAAGCTCCACGTCTCCCTCCGGATCGTCTTCCCGGCCGCGCTGTCGGGCATCGTGGCGTCGATCGTGCTGGGTGTCTCGCGCGCGGTCGGCGAGACGATGATCGTGCTGGTTGCCGCGGGACAGGTGGCCAACCTGTCGGCCAACCCGGAGCAACCGCACTACACGATCACGTCCTTCATCGGGGCCATCTCGAAGGGCGACATCCCCACCGGCAGCGTCGAGTACAAGACCATCTTCGCGCTTGGGATGACCCTCTTCCTCATCACGCTGGTGATGAACCTCATCTCGATCCGCTTCGTCCGCAAGTACCGGCAGGTCTACGAATGAGGGCGTCACGAACCGCCAGGCTGAAGGACATCGGCTTCCGCGGGCTGCTGCTCTGCTGCGTCGGCGTCTGCGTGCTGCTGCTGGGCGTGCTGCTGGAGGACGTCGTCCGCGACGGCGCCGGGACGCTCAGCTTGGACTTCCTGACCAGCTTCACCTCCATCAACGCGGGGCAGGCAGGGGTCGAGGCGGCGCTCATGGGCACGCTCTGGCTGATGGGCGTCTGCGCGGTCTTCATCGTGCCCGTCGGCGTGGCGACCGCGATCTACCTCGAGGAATACGCGGACAACACGCGGTGGTGGAACCGCATGATCGAGGTGAACATCCAGAACCTGGCCGCGGTCCCTTCGATCGTCTACGGGATCCTGGGGCTCGCCTTCCTCGTGCGCGGGCCGCTGTCTCTCGGCAACGTCGTACTCGCCGGCGGGCTCACGCTAGGCCTGCTCGTCCTGCCGGTCGTGATCATCGCCGGTCGCGAGGCGATTCGCGCGGTGCCCCCCTCGATCCGGGAGGGCTCGCTGGCCCTCGGCGCCACCAGGTGGCAGACGATCTGGAAGCAGGTGCTCCCGGCCTCCATCCCGGGGATCGCGACCGGGGTGATCCTGGCCCTCTCACGGGCGATCGGCGAGACCGCCCCCCTGATCGTCGTCGGTGCCGCGACCTTCATCGCCTTCAACCCTCAGGGACTCGACTCCGCCTTCACGGCCCTCCCGATCCAGATCTTCGACTGGATCTCGCGTCCCTCCAACGACATCAACAACTACAAGCCGCTCGCGGCCGCCGGGATCCTCGTGCTGATGATCCTGCTGATGGCCATGAACGGGGTAGCGATTTGGCTACGGAATCGATACGAGCAGAAGTGGTAGGTGAACCAAGGTGGCTGAGCAAGTGACCGAGCCCCGGCAGGAGTCGCGGACCGAGCCGGAGGCCCCCCTCCGGCGGCGCATCACGGCGCGGACCCACCGGGACGAGCCCGAGCCGCGACCCTCGGAGTGCGTCTTCGAGCTCGAGGGCGTCACCGCCAGCTATCACGGCAAGCCCGCGGTGAGGGACATCTCGCTCGACATCGCCCGCCACGACATCACTGCGCTGATCGGTCCCTCCGGCTGCGGGAAGTCGACGCTGATCCGCTGCCTGAACCGCATGAACGACCTCATACCCGGCGCCACCGTCGACGGCAAGGTGCTCTACCACGGCCAGGACCTGTACGCCAACGGCGTCGACGCGGTGGAGGTACGCAAGCGGATCGGGATGGTCTTCCAGAAGCCGAATCCGTTCCCCAAGTCGATCTACGACAACGTCGCGTTCGGCCCGCGCGTGCTGGGCATGAAGGACGACCTGGACGGGCGCGTGGAGCATGCGCTCCTCCAGGCCGCGCTGTGGGACGAGGTGAAGGACCGGCTCAAGGCGAACGCCTTCGGCATGTCGGGGGGCCAGCAGCAGCGGCTCTGCATCGCCCGCTGCCTGGCCGTGAACCCCGACGTGATCCTCATGGACGAGCCCTGCTCCGCGCTCGACCCGATCTCCACCGGCAGGATCGAGGACCTCATGCTCAAGCTCAAGGAGGAGTACTCGATCGTGATCGTGACCCACAACATGCAGCAGGCCGCGCGGGTCTCCGACCGCACGGCCTTCCTGATGGTGGAGCTTGATGCCGACGAGACGCACCGGACCGGGCGCCTGGTCGAGTTCGACGAGACCGCGAAGATCTTTACGAACCCGAGCGACACGCGGACCGAGGAGTACGTCACCGGAAAGGTGGGCTAGCGTGGCGCACACGACGCGCTCGCAGTTCCAGGAAGAGCTCCAGTCGCTGGAGGAGATGGCCCTCGGTGGCCTCGACATGGTGGCCACGTCCCTTGACCGCGCCATGGAGACCGTGGAGCGCCAGGACGTGGAGCTGGCGAACATGGTCATCGCCGACGACGACCGGATCGACGGGCGCTACCTCGAGGTGCACCAGGGCGTGCTCTCGCTCCTGGCCCTCCAGGCGCCGGTGGCCACCGACCTCCGCGTCGTCGCCGCTCTGCTGCACGTGATCAAGCACGTCGAGCGGATGGGCGACCAGTGCGTGAACATCGCCAAGCTCGTGCCCCTCGACGGTCACGACCCGCCGGCCGACGAGAACATGCTCGCCGACCTGCACTCGATGGGTGCACATGCTCGGCAACAGGTGGTGCAGGCGAAGCTCGCCTTCGCGCAGCGGGACGTGTCCCTGGCGCAGGACCTGGTACGCCAGGACGAGGAGATCGACCGTCTGAACCGCGCCTGCTTCAAGCGCGCGCTGGAGCTCGGTGACGACGCCGACCGCCGCGAGTGGGCGATGCACATGATGCTCGTGGCACGCTGCATCGAGCGGATCGGCGACAACGCCGTGGACATCGGCGAGCAGACGGCGTTCGTGGTGACGGGGCTCTTCCGGGAGTTCGAGGACGCCTCGCACCCGGGGCTCCCAGTCGGTGGCGGCTCCTAGCGGAGTCCGCCGGCTTCTCGGGCGCGCTCCGGACTACCGGGAGCTGTACGGGCTGTTCGTCGCCGCGGGCGCGAACGTGGAGCGTGCCACGGAGCTCCTGAGTGAGGTGCTGCGCGCCTGGCCCGACGACCACGGGCGGCGGCACGAGCTCGTGGACCTCGAGCATCGCGGCGACCGCATCACGCACGACATCATCCACCACCTCTACGCCCGCAGCGCCACTCCGCTCGAGCGCGACGACGTGCTCGCGCTGGCGTCGGGGCTCGACGACGTGGTGGACCTCACCGAGGAGACGGGCGACTTCCTGGCGCTCTACAACGTGGAGGCGCCGATGGAGCAGGCGATCGAGCTCGCCGACGTCCTGCGGGCCAGCGGGCGCCAGGTCGCGATGGCGATGCGCGGGCTCTCCGAGCCGCACTCGCTGCGGGCCCGGATCGTTGAGCTGGGCCGCCTCGAGGACGAGGGCGACCGGCTCGAGCGCGCGGCCCTCACGGCGCTCTTCGACGGTGGGGTCGACCCGATGGTGGTGATCCGCTGGAAGGACATCTTCGGGCGACTCGAGGCCGCGATCGACGCCTGCGACCGCGTCGGCCACGTACTCGAGGGCATCGTCGTGAAGGACGCCGCCTGAGTGGCGAGCGCCTCTGCGAAGCTTGCCGCACCCGCGGTGATCTGCGCCTGCATCGACATCGGCAGCAACACGACTCGCCTGCTCGTGGCCGAGGCGGCGGACGGCCACCTGCGCGAGCTCGTGACCCAGCGCGCGTTCACGCGCATCGGACGCAGCCTGCTCGAGAGGGGCGCGATCCCGAGCGAGAAGATCGAGGAGACGGCCGAGGTAGCCGGCACGCAGGCGCGCGTGGCGCGCGAGGTGGGAGCCGAGCGGGTGGTGGCCGTGGCGACCGCCGCGATACGCGACGCGCCGAACCGGGACGAGCTGGCCGGAGCCGTGGCGCGCGAACTGGGAGAGCCGCTGAAGGTGCTCTCGGACGAGGAGGAGGCGCGCCTCTCGTTCGTGGGAGCCACGCGCACGCTCGCGCGACGGGCGGAGGGCACGATCGCGGTCGTGGACGTCGGCGGCGGGTCCACGGAGCTCGCGATCGGCGAGCCCGACGGCGCCATGGCCTGGTGCGCCTCGTTTCGCGTTGGGTCCGGCTTCCTGGCCGACTCCTACCTTCGCTCCGACCCGCCGTCGATCGGCGAGCTAGAGGCCGTCCGCCGTCACGCGGCGGGGGCCTTCGAGGGCCTCGAGCCCCCGCCGGCGCTGAGCGCGGTGGCCGTCGGTGGCACCGCCACGTCGCTGCGGCGCCTGCTCGGCGCGGAGCTCGTGCACGAGACGCTCGAGCGTGGGGTCCGCGTGCTCTCCTCCACGCCGATCGCCGAGGTGGCCCAGCGCTTCGAGCTCGACCCCGAGCGCGTGCGCCTGCTGCCGGCCGGCATCCTCGTGCTGGAGGCCGTCTCCGACGCGCTCGCCCTGCCGCTCAGGATCGCCCGCGGCGGCCTCCGCGAGGGCGTGATCCTCGAGCTCGTGGACGGGAGCTAGTGGGAGCCGATGGCCTTCAGCTCGCGCGGGCGCAGCAGCACCGCGAGCTCGCCCTTCTCGATCCCGGCGAGTCCGCCCTTCTTCATACGCACCTGCGCGCCGGTCAGCCGGTGGACCGCGGCGGAGAAGTCGGGATCGTGGCCCACGAGGAGTACGTTCTCACCATGTTCGGCGACCAGCTCGTGCGGCTCGAAGGGCCCGCCCGCGAGCCGGTCGTCCTCGATCGGCTCGATCCCGTCGAGCTGCTCGCACGCGATCCGCGCGGTGTCGCGCGCCCGAACCTTCGGACTCGTAACGCAGGCGTCAAGCTTCACCCCGAGCGCCGCGAGCGCCATCCCGGCGTCCCGCGACTGCTCGGCGCCGCCCTCGGTGAGCGGTCGCTCAGCGTCGGGAGAACCGTCCGCGGCATCCCCGTGACGTAGGAGCCAGATCATCGCGACGCACACTACCCCCACAGTCGAGCTCACCTCGGCCCACCTCTACGTCAACCGGGAGCTCTCCTGGCTCGACTTCAACGAGCGGGTGCTCCAGCTCGCGCAGGACGGGCGGATACCCCTGCTCGAGCGCGTCAAGTTCCTGGCGATCTACTCGTCCAACCTCGACGAGTTCTACATGGTGCGCGTGGCTGGTCTGCACGACCAGGTGGAGGCCGGCATCGACGCGCGCGGCCCCGACGGCCTTTCGCCGTCGGAGACGATCGAGCGCATCGGGGAGCGGACGTCGGAGCTGAGCCGCCGCCTCTCTCGCGAATGGGAGCAGGTGATCCGCCCCGCCCTGGCCGAGCAGGGGATCCGGGTGGTCGACTGCGACCGCTGCGACCCGGTAGAGCTCGCGCGGGTCGATCGCATCTTCAGGGAGCAGGTGTTCCCCGTCCTCACGCCGCTGGCGGTGGGACCGGGCCGGCCCTTCCCCTACATCTCGAACCTGTCGCTGTCGCTCGCCGTGTGGCTGCGCGATCCGGTGGCCGGCAGCGAGACCTTCGCGCGGGTCAAGGTGCCCAAGGAGGTCCTGCCGCGCTTCCTGCCGCTCGGCGACGGCGTCTTCGTGCCGCTCGAGGCCCTGATCGCCCGCCACCTGGGCGAGCTCTTCCCCGGGATGGAGATCCTGCGCCACGACTTCTTCCGGGTCACGCGCGACGCGGACTTCACGGTCTCGGACGAGGCCGACGACCTGCTGCAGGCCGTCGAGGACGAGCTGCGCCGCCGTCGCTTCGGGGAGGTGGTCCGGCTCGAGCTGGGCTCGACGATGGCACCCGACCTGCGTGAGCTGCTCGTGGAGTCGCTCGGCATCGAGGAGGAGCAGGTGATCGACGTCGACGGCCTTCTCGACCTCGAGGACCTGTGGGAGATCTACGAGGTCGACGGGCACCGGGCGCTGCGCGACGAGTCGTGGACGCCGGTCTCACAGCCCGCGTTCAGCGACCCAGACAACAGCCGACCCGACGTGCTCGCGGCGATGCGAGCGGGCGACCTGCTCGTCCATCACCCCTACGACTCGTTCGCCACTTCCGTCGAGCGCTTCGTGCAGCAGGCGGTGGCGGACCCCAACGTTCTCGCGATCCAGATGACCGTGTACCGGACCTCCGACGACTCGGCGCTGGTGCCGTCGCTGATCGAGGCAGCCGAGCGGGGCAAGCAGGCGGTCTGCCTCGTTGAGCTGAAGGCGCGCTTCGACGAGCGGCGCAACATCGGCTGGGCGAGGGCGCTGGAGGAGGCCGGCGCCCACGTGGTGCACGGGCTGCCCGGCCTCAAGACCCACGCCAAGGCGCTGCTCGTTGTCCGCCGCGAGGGAGAGGGCGTCCGCCACTACGTGCACATCGGGACGGGGAACTACCACGCCAAGACCGCGCGCCTGTACGAGGACTTCGGCCTCTTCACCTGCGACCGCGACATCGCCGCCGACGTGGCGGAGCTGTTCAACTCGCTGACCGGTGCGGCGCGCTCGCCCACGTACCGCAAGGTCGTGGTGGCCCCCGACCACGTGCGCAACTGGTTCCTCGACCAGGTGGAGCGGACGATCGAGGCGCACCACGCCGGGGAGGAGACGCGGATCGTGCTGAAGATGAACTCGCTGGTGGACCCACGCTCGATCCGCGCCCTGTACGAGGCCTCGCAGGCCGGCGTGCCGGTCGATCTCAACGTGCGTGGCATCTGCTGCCTGCGTGCCGGTGTCGAGGGCGTGAGCGAGAACATCCGCGTGGTTTCCGTCGTCGGCCGCTTTCTCGAGCACTCCCGCATCTACGGGTTCCGGCGCGGGGACGAGCGGCGTTACTGGATCGGCTCGGGGGACCTCATGCCGCGCAACCTCGATACCCGCGTCGAGCTGCTCGCGCCCGTCGCGGACCCCGCCCTCCGCGCGGAGCTCGAGGAGACGCTCGAGCGCTGTCTCGCGGACGACACATTCGGCTGGGAACTCGGTCCCGATGGGTGGTCGCGCTGCACGCGCGGCTCGCGCTCGGCACAACGCGAGCTCGCCGAGCGCGCCCTGGAGCGCGCCGTGGCCTCAGCGGACTGACCGCCTCAGGGCCAGCACGCGCGCTGCGGCCTGCCGAACCCGGCGGCGGAACCGGGGGTCGCTGCGGGCTCGTTCGAGCAGGCGCGGAAAGGCCAGCTTCCAGCTCGCGGAGCCGGTCATCAGCACGAGGTCGGCGCCCGCCTCGAGCGACCTCACGGCCGCCTCGCCCACCCCGGAACGGCTGACCACGGCCTGGGCCTCGATCGAGTCGGTCACGACCACGCCTCGGAAGCCGAGCTTCCGGCGCAGCAGGCGCTCCAGCACGGAAGACGCCTGGGAGGCGATGTCATCGGGGTCGATCGCGGGGTAGAGCGCGTGGGAGGCCATCACGAGCGGCACGCGGGCCTCGATCGCCGCCCGGAACGGCTGCAAATCGGGCCGCCCCTCGATCGTCACGGGGGCGTCGTCGGTGTTCTGGTCCGCGCGGCCGAGACCGGGGAAGTGCTTCGCCGTCGGGGCCACGCCCGTGCCTCGATAGGCGGCGACCGCCGCGCGCACGTGGTCGGCCACCTCGCGTGGGCCACCGGGAAAGGTCCTCCCGGCGAGCGCCGAGCCGGGCGTCGCGACGTCGGCCACCGGGGCCAGGTTCACGTTGACGCCCACCGCCTTCAGGTCGCGAGCGGCGCGTGCGGCCTCGCTGCCTGGGTTCGTCTGCTGCGCCTGCCCCGGGACGGGCGCGGCGAACGGCACTGTGCGGATGTCGCCACCCTCCTGGTCCACCATCACGAGCGCGCCGCCGAGCTCGCGCGTGAGCGACCGCAGCGCCGCTGCACCGGCGATGTTCCTCCCGAACAGGATCACCCCGGCGGTCTCACCGGCCCGCAGGCGGCGGCGCAGGTATGCGGGCACCTCGGTGCCGTCGAAGCTCGAGACGAGCGTGTGGCCGACCTGCTGCCGGAGGGTCAGGCGGTCCACCGCTGGCGTGCGCTCTGGGCGGTCCACCACTCGATCCTCCCCGCCCTCCGAGCCGACCACCAGTCCGAGCGCCAGCGCGCAGACCGCGGCCGCGCCCAGTAGCGCCAGCCGCCGGCGAGCCGCCGGGTCGCGGGAGAGCCTGAGGCGCGTCAGCCCTGCCGGCGCTGCTCCATCACCGCACGGATCTGGTCGACGGCCTCGGGCATGGCCTTCTCCATGCGCTTCAGATCCCAGCCGGTCAGGGTGATGAGCCGCATGGGCGTCTTGGAGATCACCGTGGCGCTGCGGCGCTCGCGTTCCAACAGTCCCATCTCCCCGAAGAAGTCGCCGGGCCCCAGATCCGCCACGTGCTGACCGCCGCGCAGCACCTCGGCCTCCCCCTCCTCGATCGCCATGAACTGGTACGAGAAGTCGCCTTCGTCGACCAGGTGCTTCCCAGGCTCGACCGACACCTCGTCGGCGAACGTCGCGATCCCGCGCAGGTCCTCGTCGCGGACGTCCTTGAAGAGCGGAATCGTTTTGAGACGGCTGGGATCCAACCCTCCCCCTCGCTTCGGGCTTCGGAGACGGCGTGAATCTAACCGATCGCCCCCGTTGCCGAGCCTTATCTGCTTCGCTATCCGCGATGTTCGTGAAGGCGTTGCGCCACGGCGACCTGCAGGCCACGGTGGAGGTGCGCTCGGCCCGGGCCTGGCCCCGGCTGGTGCGCGGGAGCACCGGGCTTGCGGACGCGTACATGGACGGACTCTGGGACTGCGACGACCTCGTCTCGCTGGTGCGCATAGGAGCGCGGCGCCTGCCGGCACTCGACGCCTGGCGCCGGCCGTTCGCAGCCGCCCTGAGGCTGGCGCGGCGGGCGCCTGACGACTCGCGGGCTGGGAGCCGCCGCAACATCGCGGCCCACTACGACCTGGGCAACGCCTTCTTCTCGCTCTTCCTCGACGAGACGATGACGTACTCGTGCGCCGCCTTCGACCGCCCCGACATGTCGCTTCGCGAGGCACAGGAGGCGAAGCTCGAGCGCGCCTGCCGCAGGCTCGAGCTGAGCGAGGACGACCATTTGGTCGAGATCGGCACCGGCTGGGGCAGCCTCGCCGTGCACGCCGCGTCGCGCTACTGCTGCCGGGTGACCACGACGACGATCTCCAAGGAGCAGCAGCGGGTGGCGCGCGAGCGCGTGCGGGAGGCAGGCCTCGAGGATCAGGTGACCGTCCTGCTCCAGGATTACCGCGACGTCCGCGGCCGCTACGACAAGCTGGCCTCGATCGAGATGATCGAGGCGGTGGGGTGGCAGGGATTCGCCGAGTACTTCCGCCGCTGCGGGGAGCTCCTCCATCCCCACGGCCTGATGCTGCTCCAGGCGATCACGATCGACGACCGCGCCTACGAGGTCGAGAAGGCCTCCCGCAGCTTCATCAAGACCTACATCTTCCCCGGTGGGAGCCTGCCCTCCATGGAGGTGATCGGCCGCTGCGTGGTCGAGGAGACCGACATGAGCCCGGTGGCAGTCGAGGACATGACCCCCTTCTATCCGGAGACCCTGCGCCGCTGGCGCGGGCGCTTCCTGGCAAACGCGGACCGGGCCGCGGAGCTCGGCTACGACCGCCGCTTCCGGCGGCTGTGGGAGCTTTACCTCAGCTGGTGCGAGGCGGGCTTCCGCGAGCGGCGAATCGGCGACGTGCAGCTCCTGATGGCGAAGCCGGGCGCGCGGCGGGTTTCCATGCGACCGCCCGACCGGGTGAGCGCCGCCGCCTGACGCGCTACTGGCACGCCGGAAGCGTGGGCGGGAACAGCTTGCCGGCAGTGTTGTCACCCCAGCAGTTGCCCTCGCCGCTGAGGTCCCAGACGAGATCGCCGCGAACGCATCGAGGTCGCCGGCGGCCGGGTCGAGTCCATTGCCGGTGACCGTGTTGCCGAGCACGCGGTTGCGATCCGGATCGGGATCGATGTCGATCTTCGCGCAGTCCTCGGGCGAGGCAGCCACGCCCAGGCAGTAGTTCGCCATCGCGAGACCGAACGAGCGGTTGCCCGTCACCCGGTTGCCCGTCACCCGGTTGCGGTTGGTGGCCAGCAGGAGGATCCCCGTGCCGCGCGGGACCTTGCACACGGTGTCGTCTGGGTCCAGGCAGGTGTTTCGCCTGTTGTTCCTGCGCACGACGTTTCGCTCGATGCGGTTCCGCCGGTTTACCTTCACGTCCAGCCCCGGCAGCGCGAACGAGAGGATCCCGCCGCTGTTCCCGCGCGCGGTGTTGTGGTCGAGCCGGATGCCAGCGCTGTTCTCGATCTCGAACCCGCTCACGTTGCCCGCGGCCGTGTTGTGGTCGACCCGGGCGACGCGCGATTGCCCGATGTAGATACCGGTGTCGTTGGCGCCGCTCGCGAAGGAGTGGTCAACCCGGCCGTTCACCGAATGGGAGGGGAAGATGCCGTACTCGCGATTGCCGATCGCCCGCGTGCGGGTCACCCGCCAGTGGTCGACGCAGAGCAGGAAGACCCCGTTGGCGGCGAAGCCCTTGATCCTGAACCCGGCGACCGTCGCCCCGTGGAGCCGCTTGCGCTTGTTCCGTACGCAGCCGCGGCGCTGGCTTCTGAAGATCGCGATCCCGTCGTACTGCCCTCGCCGCGCCTTCAACACGGCTCCGCGGCTCACCAGCGAGATCCCCGACTTCCGCACGACCACGGCGCACTTGCGGCCGCTTCCGCGCGGGCATTCCCGGCCCTTCTCGCGGTAGGTCCCGCGCGCCACCACGATCCGGTCGCCCGACCTCGCCGCGTCAACCGCGCCCTGAATCGATTCGCCAGGCGCCACCCGCAGGGTCCGTCCCTGCGCGGCGGCGGGCAGCATAAGCAGCGACGTCATCGTGAGCGCGAGGAGCGCCCGCGCCTTCCCCATCCACGCCCTCCTTGGATCCGCGGGACCGTATGCGACCCGGGGCGAGCGTGTCAACGTTCGGGATTATGGGCGGTGCCGGGCTCGAACCAGCGACCTCCACGGTGTAAACGTGGCGCTCTTCCAGCTGAGCTAACCGCCCGCGTGGGGCGAGTCTAGCCGCGCTCCCGCTAGTGTCCGCACGGTGAACTCGCGGCTCTTCTGGCGGTCGCTCCTTGTCCAGGCCGCCGTCGTGGTGGTCCTCTTCGCCGTCCTCGCCCTGCTCCTCCCCGAGGACTTCTTCGACGACTGGGGCTTCCTCGTCGGACCCCTCGCCTGGATCGCCTGCTCGCTTCTCACGGCCCGGCTCCTGCCACTTCCCTTGAGCTTCGTCCTCTTCGCCGCGTTGGCCGGCGGCGTGGCGGCGACGATCGTCCTACTGGTGTCGAACCATTGGGCCGGGCTGATCGCGGGCCTCCTGGTGTTCGCCGCCTCCTGCGGCAGCTACGACGCCGACGCGGAGGCTGGTAAGGCCGGCGCAGTCGGCCAGCAGCGGTAGAGCAGTAGGGGCGACGGGATTTGAACCCGCGATCTCCGGCTTGAAAGGCCGGCGTCCTAGGCCGCTGGACCACGCCCCCGGGACTCGCACGCGATTCTAGGGTCGTAGCGGTGCCACCCCGCCGCTGACCCGCGACTCGACGACTTCCGGACACGCCCACGACTGGCTGCTACTCGGGCAGAATGCCTTGCCCAGGAGACCGGATCCGCGAGCCCGAAGAGCTCAGCCAACTTGGCCGGAGCTCGGTCAATGAGGAATGCCCCCGGAAGGACTCGAACCTCCAACCATGCGCTTAAAAGGCGCCTGCTCTGACCAGTTGAGCTACGGGGGCTCCTTGGGATGATGGCGGAAGTGCCCGAGCAAGCGGACAGTCTTCCGTCGGTGACAGTTCGTGCAGCGGCCCTCACACCGTCGGATCTCTCGTTCGATGGCGGTAAGCGAATGCTCTCGCACAACCATGGCGGCGATACCCAGTCGCTTGCCCCGTACATGGTCGAAGTCCAAGACGGCGGTGTCGGTCTCTCCGCAATCCACACAAGGTGATCGGGACAGCACGGCAGTTACGAACTGTTGGTTTCTGCGCCTGAGCGGCCGCACTTCCCGCGCGGCGTGGTTGCTTCGCTCTTGCCTTCTCTGCGCGGTCCTAACCCGATGGCAATTCGCGCAGTCGATCTCGCAGCGCGTGACCTCGTCGACGACACGGCACAGCGAGTAGCCGTGCGTTACGAGGTCTGCGACGTCGCCTTGCTTGTCGCCGACGTGGTCGAACTCCAGCACCAGTGGGTCTCGTAGCCCGCAGTCGGCGCACACCGAGACACCAAGCAGGCCGAGGAGGAAGCGACGGGCCTTCGCCCGCCGGCGGGCGCGGGCTTCGTAGGTCTGTCGTACGTGCCGCGCGCCGCGTACTCACGGCGACAGTCTCGGCAGGCAGACTGCCGTCCTTTGCCCGAGCGATGGAAGCCGCTCAGCGGCAGCATCCTCTTGCAGGCGCCGCACTCCTTCGTGGGCGCGTCCGAGCCATTTGATGCTTCGATCCCGGGCAGCCGCTTCGTCGGGAAGCGGTACGTGGCGTGTTCAGACGCTGACCGAGCTCAAAGCCACACCGAGGTGAGCCGCTATGCGCCGAAGCGACCACCCGCAAGCGCGCAACTTGCGAGCCTGCGTCTGCTCGAGCGCCTTAGCATGCACCACGAACGCACGTTCGCAGACGCATCGGACGAACGACTTAGTCCAGCAGGAGTCTCGCGGGCTCGCGGTCGGCGACGGAGAGCACCGCCCGTAGAAGCCCCGGGAAACGCTCGTCCAACTCACCCGAGCGAAGCGAGATCAGGCGCTTCCGGCCGTCGCAACGGGTGCTCGTCAGCCCGGCCTCCCTGAGAACGCGCAGATGGTGGGACAGCGTCGGCTTCGAGACGGCGAGCTCGAAGTCGCCGCAGCAGCACTCGGCTCGCGAGCCGAGGGTGCGGACTATCTCGAGGCGCGCCGGGTCGCTCAACGCGTGCAGCACGACCGGCAGCTCGAGGTCGTCGGGAGAGGGATGGTGGGGCTCTCTCACGGTTGCCTCAGCCGCCAATCCTAGACGACGGTTAGGCAGTCATCGAACGGTTCGCAGCCAGGTCCCGGACCGGTGATCGCGTCAGTGGCGGAAGTGCCGGCGCGCGGTGAAGGCCATGCTCACCCCGGCGGCGTCGCAGGCCTCGATCACCTCGCGATCCCGCTGGGAGCCGCCCGGCTGGATGATCGCCCGCACTCCCGCGTCGATCGCGGCCTGCGGCCCATCGGCGAACGGGAAGAAGGCGTCGGAGGCGAGCACCGCCCCCTCCAGCGCGAGCTCCGCGGCGCGGGCCTTGTCGATCGCGATCCGTACGGAGTCGACACGGCTCGTCTGCCCGGCGCCGATCCCGGCCGTGCCGAGCCCCCGGCCCAGCACGATCGCATTCGACCGCACGTGCTTGCACACCCGCATCGCGAACAGCATCTCGCCCCACTCCGCCTCGGTCGGCTTGCGCTCCGTGACGACGTGGATCTGCTCGCGCACCTCGAGCCCCGTGTCGCGATCCTGAACGAGGATCCCGCCGCGCACGCGCTTGATGTCGTGTTCCGTGACCGGCACCCGCCGGCGCTCCGAGTCCTCGAGCAGGCGTACGTTCGGCTTGCGGGTTAGGACCTCCAGCGCGTCTTCGTCGTAGCCGGGCGCGAACACGAGCTCCACGAACATCGAGTTCAGCTTCTCCGCCAGCCCCCGCTCGACCCGGCGGTTGAAGCAGAAGACGCCGCCGAACGCGCTCACGGGGTCGGTGGCCAGCGCCTTGTCGAACGCGTCCTCGAGGTCACCCCCGACCGCGCAGCCGCAGGGCCCGCCGTGCTTGATGATCGCCGCCGCGGGCAGCTCGAACTCGCCCACGAGCCGGTGTCCGGAGTCGAGGTCGAGCAGGTTGTTGAAGGACAGCTCCTTTCCGTGCAGCTTCGCGACCATCGAGAGCAGGTGAGTCCGCGCCCCGACCTCCGAGTAGTAGGCGGCACGCTGGTGCGGGTTCTCCCCATAGGTCAGGTCCAGGACCTTCTCGAACGAGGTCGAGTACTGCGCCGGGAAGTCGTCCTCGCGGTCCGCGAACCAGCGCGCTACGGCTGCGTCGTAGCGGGCTGTGTAGGAGAAGGCCTCGAGCGCCAGGGTCTCCCGGGTCCGTGCCGACAGCAGCCCGTCGGTCTCGCGCAGCTCGGCCAGCACCGCGTCGTAGCTCTCGGGTGAGACGACCACCGCGGCGAACGAGTGGTTCTTCGCCGCCGCCCGGATCAAAGTCGGGCCCCCGATGTCGATGTTCTCGATCACCTCGTCCTCGGCAACCCCGCGTCGCGATGAGACCCGCTCGAAGGGGTAGAGGTTGACGCACACCAGGTCGATCGGCTCGACCCCCTGCTCGTCCAGGGTCTGCATGTGCTCGCTGCTCGAGCGCACGGCGAGCAGGCCGGCGTAGATGCGCGGGTTGAGCGTCTTGACTCGCCCGTCGAGGATCTCCGGGAAGCCGGTGTAGTCCTCCACGGCCCGGGTCTCGACGCCGTCGCTCTGAAGCTCGCGCGCCGTCCCTCCCGTTGAGAGGATCTCCACGCCGAGCTCGGCCAGCCCCCGGGCGAAGTCCACGAGGCCACGCTTGTCCGAGACCGTGAGCAGCGCCCGGCGAACGCGCACCTCCGCCGGGGCCGTCACTCCGCTGCCGCCTGGCTCAGTCGCGTTGCCCCTCCTCGATCCGCACGAGCCGCGGATTATCGCGGTCGACGCTCACGGCGCCGGCCGCGATCAGCCGGACGACCCGCGGCAGGAGCCGGTGCTCGATGGCGTGGATCCGCTCTTCGATCTCCTCGGCGTCGCGTGACTGCGGCACCTCGAATGCCTCCTGCAGGATGATCGGCCCGCTGTCGACGCCCTCGTCGACGAAGTGCACGGTCACTCCCATCACCTTCACGCCGTGCTCGATCGCCTGCTCGATCGCACGCACGCCGGCGAAGGCGGGCAGGAGGGCGGGGTGGACGTTCACGATGCGCCCCCCGAAGCGGCGGATGAAGTCGATCCCCAGGATCTCCATGAAGCCGGCGAGCACGATCAGCTCCACATCGCGCGCCTCGAGCCAGTCGCCCATCGCCGCGTCGCGGGTGGGTCTGTCGGCGTGGTCCTCGATCGCGAACACCGCCGTCTCCACCCCGGCGCGGCGAGCCCGATCCAGGCCGCGGGCCCCGTGCTTGCTCGAGACCACCCCAACGACCTCGATTCCCTCCCGGCCGTGGACGGTGTCGAGGATGGCCTGGAGATTGGTCCCCTCGCCGGAGAGGAGCACGGCGACGCGCAGGCTCACGCGGCGGCGCGCAGGACGGGGTAGGGGCCGCCCGTCGTTCCGATGCGTCCCGCCTCGATCAGCTCGTCCACGCGGGCCAGTATGTCGGCGCGCCGCAGGTGCGCCGAGCACCCGTAAGCCGGAAGCCCATCGTAGGCGTTGCGCGCGATCTTCTTGGTGCGGGCGCCGTGGAGGATCTCCGCACAGGTGGTGCGGCCAACCGCGGGCCGCGCGGTGCGCGCGACCGACAGGATCGCGTCGTCGAGGTCGGCGATCGACGCGGGCTCGGGCTCCGCAGCCCGCGGGCGGATCGCCGGTTCGCAGCGGTCGCAGCAGGCGCCATCCGGGTGCGGCTCAGCCCCATCGCCGAAGTGCTTCAGGATCGCCCGTCGCCGGCAGCGCTCGCCCTCGACGTAGGCCCAGATCTCGCGGTACTGCCGCCAGCGGGCACGCGCGGCCTCCTCGATCGAGGAGCGGCAGCGCGCCGCAGCGCGACCGTCGAACCGGCCGGCGACCGTGCCCACCACGCGATCGAGCGGCGCGGGCGCCGGCACGATGACCCCGGCCCGGGACAGGTGCCCCAGCAGCGCGCGCAGGCGGTCACCCTCGAGCCCAAGCGAGCGAGCGTCGAGCTCGTAGCGGCCGTGCCCGTCGGCAGCGGCCGCCAGGCGGTCAGCAAGCCAGCCGGGCAGCCCGTCCTCGACCTCCTCGCGCTTGATGAAGTGGACGTGGAGGGCCTTGTCGCGGTTCTCGGCGAGCAGCAGGGCGCGCGCCGGCGCCCCGTCGCGGCCCGCCCGCCCCGCCTCCTGGTAGTACGCCTCGAGCGACGCGGGCACGCTCGCGTGGAGGACGGTCCGCACGTTCGGCTTGTCCACGCCCATGCCGAACGCGTTGGTGGCGACGATCACGCGCGCCTCGTCGGTCAGGAAGCGGCGCTGCACCACCGCCCTCGTGGCCCGATCGAGGCCGGCGTGGTACGCGAGCGCCTCCTCTCCGAGCGCGCGTGTGAGGTCTCCCGCCAGCTCCTCGGCACCCGCGCGCGTACCCGCGTAGACGATCGCCGGGAGGGCGCCGGGTGCCCGCAGCGCCTCGATCATCAGCGGCCGCTTCTCGTGCCCGCCGGGCCGCGCCACCGCGAACGAGATGTTCGGCCGGTCGAACCCGGTGGCCACCCGAACCGGGTCCCGAAGCCCGAGCCGGCGCGCCACGTCGACCGCCACGCGCGGCGTGGCCGTGGCCGTCGAGGCGACGAGTGCGGCGGCCCCCACTCGCTTCGCCGCGTCGGCGAGCCGGAAGTAGTCGGGACGGAAGTCATGCCCCCACTGCGACACGCAGTGGGCCTCGTCCACCACGAACAGGCCCACGCGCGCGCCCGCCACCCGCTCCAGGAAGCCGGGTGAGGAGAAGCGCTCCGGCGCCACGTAGAGCAGCGAGAGTCCGCCGGCCACGGCGCGCACGAGCGCCTCCGCGTTGGCCGCCGGATCCTGTTGTGCGTTCACGAGGGCGACCCGTTCTCCCAGGCCCCGCGCCCGCAGCGCCTCCACCTGATCCTGCATGAGAGCCACGAGGGGCGAGACGACGATCGTCAGATCGTCGCGCAGCAGCGCGGGGAGCTGGTAGCAGAGCGACTTGCCGGAGCCGGTGGGCATGACCACCAGCACGTCCCGCGCGGCGAGCGCCGCGGCGCATGCCTCCCGCTGGCCCGGTCGGAAGGCGGGGAAGCCAAACCGCTCCTGTAGCGCTCGGTCGAGGTCCACGGGAAGGCCACCCTAGCGCCGCCCGCGGCGGTAGTGGCCTCCCTGTCACGGAGCCGTTGCGGAGCGTGCAGAAGCGTGCCTAGAATCGGCGCACGGCCACCGAACCGGCACAGACGCCTGCTCCGATGACCAGGCTCGAGGCCTCGGAGTCGATCACCCCGGAGGAGCTCCGGCTTGCCACGCGGAACCACGGGATGCCGCTCGAGGCGCTCGCGTACGACGTCACCCCGGTCGGGCTCCACTACCTGCTGATCCACTACGACATCCCCGTGGTGGATCCGGCCGCCTTCCGCCTCTCGGTGGGCGGGCTCGTGAGGCGCGAGCTCGAGCTCTCCATCGATGACCTGCGCGCCCGGCCCGCGGTAACCCAGGCCGTGACCATGGAGTGCGCGGGAAACGGGCGAGGACAGCTCGCCCCGCGGCCGGTGTCGCAGCCCTGGCTCGTGGAGGCCGTCGGCACCGGGGAATGGACCGGCACGCCGCTCCGACCGCTGCTCGAGGAGGCGGGCATCGCCGATGGCGCGGTGGAGGTGCTTTTCACCGGGCTCGACCGCGGGGTCGAGGGAGGGGAGGAGCAGCGCTACGAACGCAGCCTCCCGCTCGCCGAGGCTCTCCGCGACGAGGTCCTCCTGATCTACGCGATCGGAGGGCAGCCCATCCCGCCGCAGCACGGCTTCCCCCTTCGGCTCGTGGTGCCGGGCTGGTACGGGATGACCAACGTCAAGTGGCTCACGCGGATCACCGTGCTCGACCGCCCCTTCGAGGGTTATCAGAACGCGTGGAGCTACCGCCTGCGCCAGGCGGCCGAGGACGTCGGCGAGCCCGTCTCGCGCATGAGGCCTCGCGCGCTGATGGCACCGCCCGGAATCCCGATCTTCGCCACGCGGGAGCGGCAGGCTGACCTCGGCGCGCACACGATCATCGGCCGCGCCTGGTCGGGGAGCGGGACCATCGAGCGCGTCGAGCTGAGCGAGGATGGTGGCGAGACTTGGCGCGAGGCGCTGCTAGGCCCTCAGCCCTCGCCGTGGAGCTGGCGCGCCTGGCGCTGGGAGTGGAGCCCCGCCGGACCCGGCGACTACGAGCTCTGTTGCCGGGCGACCGATTCGACCGGCGAGACCCAGCCGCTCGAGGCCCCCTGGAACCTGCACGGCTTCGCCAACAACGAGGTCCAGCGCGTCCCGGTGACTGTGATGGCCGAGGGCGGCTGAACGCGGACAGAACCGAGGCACCGTCCTATCTGGCGGGGGCAGGAGCCCGGCTCGTAGGACAGCGGCGTGGCCGGGCGCGGTTGGCAGACCAGAGGGCCGCGCTCAGGTCTTGGTGAGCGCCAGCTCCTCGAGCGCGAACTTCCCGTTTGCGGACTCTGACCGCGCAAGCGGGTAGTCCCCCGAGAAGCAGGCGTCGCAGTGTGTCTCGCGCGTCGAGCGGATCGCGTCGTACACGCCCTCGAGCGAGAGGTAGCCGAGCGAGTCGCAGCCGAGCTCGTCGGCCACCTGCTCCACGGTGCGCTCGTGCGCGACCATCTCCTGCGCCGTCGACATGTCGATGCCGTAATGGCAGGGATGGCGGATCGGCGGTGCGGAGACGCGCATGTGGACCTCGGCCGCGCCCGCGTCGCGGAGCATGCCCACGATCTGGCGGGTGGTGTTGCCGCGCACGATCGAGTCGTCCACCACCACGAGGCGCTTGCCCGACACGACCTCCCGTAGGGGGTTGAACTTCATCCGCAGGCCGTGCTTGCGCAGCTCCTGCCCGGGCTGGATGAACGTGCGGGCCACGTAGCGGTTCTTGATCAGCCCGTCGTCGCGAGGGATGCCCGAGGCCTTCGAGTAGCCGGCCGCCGCGGCGTTGCCCGAGTCCGGCACCGCGATCACGACGTCCGCCTCGACCGGCGCCTCGCGCCAGAGGATCTCGCCCATCTTGCGCCGGGAGACCTGGGTGCGGTTGCCCTCGAGGATCGAGTCGGGACGGGCGAAGTAGATGTGCTCGAAGACGCAGAACGCCTTGCGCTCCGACTTCACGACCTGCCGCGTCTCGATCCCGCGCTCCGACAGCGAGACCATCTCGCCCGGCTGGACCTCGCGCAGCAGCTCGCCGGCGATGATGTCGAAGGCGCAGCTCTCCGAGGCCACGCAGTAGCGATCTCCAACGCGGCCCAATGCGAGCGGGCGCAGCCCGGCGCCGTCGCGAAAGGCGACCACGCGGTCCTCGGTCATCACGACGGTGGAATAGGCGCCCTGGAGGCGGGGCACGACGTCGCGCAGGGCCTCCTCGATCGAGTCCGCCTCGTGCGTGGAGAGCATGGCGGCGATGATCTCCGAGTCCGAGGTGCCGCGGAAGGACACTCCGCGGTCGGTGAGCTCGGCGTGCAGCTCGACCGCGTTGATCAGGTTGCCGTTGTGGCCCAAAGCCACCTGGCGACGGTCCGAGCGCCATACCGGCTGGGCGTTCTCCCAGGCCGAGGAGCCGGTCGTGGAGTAGCGGACGTGGCCGACCGCCATGTCGCCGGTCAGCGCGCGGAGCTTCTGCTCGTCGAAGACCTGCTGGACGAGGCCCAGGTCCCGGACGGTCATGATGTGCCCACCTTCGGAGGTGGCGATGCCCGCGGATTCCTGTCCCCGGTGCTGCAGCGCATAGAGCGCGAAGTAGGCGAGCCTCGCGACGTCCGACTCCGGCGCGTAGACGCCGAAGACGCCGCACTCGTCGCGAGGTCCATCGCGAAGCGGAAGGGGTTTCATGAGAACAGGTCCGGGATGGATCGCTCGAACGCCTCGAGCGCCGACTCGACCGGCACCCTGAGGGTACCAGCGCGCCCGGTGAGCTCGATCAGCTCGCCGCCGACCTCCCCGATGAGCCGGGCGTCCGCGATGGCCTCGAGAGCGGCCCTCGGGCCCGAGACGAGCACCCCGCCCGGCCCCTCGCCGAAGAGAGCTTCCTCGCCCTCGCCTGGCATCTCTACCGTCGCTCCCAGGCCTGCGGCGATGCAGCACTCGGCGAGCGCGCAGGCGAGGCCGCCATCGGAGACGTCGTGGGCGCTCGCGAGCCCGCCCGAGCGGACCACCCCGCGGAGGGCGTCGAGCGCCCGCGCCTGCTCCGCCAGGTCGATCGGCGGGAGGCCGTCCGACAGCCCGCCGCGCAGCTTCTCGAGCTCCGAGCCGCACAGCGACGGCCGAAACGGCCCGACAAGGGCGATCGCGTGGCCCCCCTCGCGGAAGGCGATGCCCGGGGCCCGGGCCGGATCGGGAAGGGAGCCCACCACCCCCACGATCGGCGTGGGGTAGATCGGACCCTCGGACCCCTCGTTGTAGAGCGACACGTTGCCGCCGACCACCGGCACGCCCAGCGCGAGCAGCGCGTCGCGCATGCCCTCCACCGCGCGCGTGAGCTGCCAGGCGATGTGCGGCTTCTCGGGGTTGCCGAAATTCAGGCAGTTCGTGACCCCGAGCGGCTCGGCTCCGACGCACGCGAGGTTGCGCGCGCCCTCCAGCACCGCTTCCGCGGCGCCGACGTACGGATCGCAGGCTGTGCGCCGCCCGTTGCCGTCGATCGACACGGCGATCGCGCCGGCGCCGCCGTCGTGCTCCAGCGAGAGCACCGCGGCGTCTGCGCTGCCGGGTCGGCGCACCGTGCGCGAGCCGACGATCGAGTCGTACTGCTCGAAGGCGAAGCGCTTCGAGGCGACGCTCGGCGCCGCGAGCAGCGCCAGCAGAGTGTCCGCGGGCGAGGCGCCGGGGGTCAAGCGCACCGGCGGGGCGGCATAGACCGGCTCGGCCGGCGGCTCTGGCTCGAGGTCGTAGAGCGGGCACTCGTCAACCAGCGCGGTGACGCGCATGTCGCCGACGAGCTCGTCGCCGTCGAACACCCGCAGGCGGCGGGTGTCGGTGACGCTGCCGATGGGCGTGGCGCGTACCTCCCACCGCTCGCAGACGCGAAGCACCTCGTCGAGTCGCTCGGGCTCGACCACGCACAGCATCCGCTCCTGGGACTCCGAGATCATCACCTCGAAGGGCTCCATGCCGGCCTCGCGGAGCGGCACCCGAGACACGTCGACGTCGATGCCCACGTCGCCCTTCGACGCCATCTCGGAAGAGCTCGACGACAGCCCGGCCGCGCCGAGGTCTTGGAGCGAGCGCAGCGAGCCGCGCTCGAGCAGATCGAGGCAGCACTCCAGCAGCTTCGACTCCTCGAAGGGGTCACCGATCTGGACGCTCGGGCGCTTCTCTCCCCCGTCCTCGCCGAGCTCCGCGCTCGCCAGCACCGAGGCGCCGCCGATGCCGTCGCGCCCGGTGCGGGCGCCCAGCAGCACCACGTGGCTTCCGACCCCTGCGGCCGCGCTCCGGATCAGCCGCTCGCGCGGGGCGACCCCGAGACACATCGCGTTCACGAGGCAGTTCTGCTCGTAGGCGCCCTCGAAGTAGATCTCCCCGCCCACGGTGGGCACCCCGATCGAGTTGCCGTAGTGGCCGATCCCGCCGACCGCGCCGTCGAAGAGGTAGCGCGAGCGGGCCGAGTCGAGCTCGCCGAAGCGGAGCGAGTCGAGCACGGCTATCGGACGGGCGCCGACCGCGAAGACATCCCGAAGGATCCCGCCGACGCCGGTCGCCGCGCCCTGGAAGGGCTCGACCGCGCTCGGGTGGTTGTGCGACTCGACCTTGAACGCCACGGCCAGGCCGTCGCCAACGTCCACCGCGCCGGCGTTCTCCCCCGGTCCCATGAGCAGGTGCGAGCCCTCCACCGGCAGGCGGCGGAGCAGCTTGCCGGAGTGCTTGTACGCGCAGTGCTCCGACCACATGAGCGAGAAGACCGCCAGCTCGAGCGCGTTCGGCTCGCGGCCCAGCTTCTCGACGACCCCGTCGTACTCGGCGTCGGTGAGCCCCAGCTCGCGATGGGGCGCGAGCGCCTGGCTCACGGCACCGGGACCATCGCCAGCGACTCGAACAGCCGGCCGCCGTCGGTGGAGCCCGTGAGCCGGGCTACCGCGTGCTCGGGGTGTGGCATCAGGCCCATCACGTTGCGCCCCGCGTTGCACACGCCGGCGATGTCGTCCTGCGAGCCGTTGGGATTCTGGCCGGGCGCATAGCGCAGGAGCACCTGCTCGTCGGGGAGGTCGTCGGCGTAGTAGCAACCGGTGGTGTGCTTGACGGGGATCGACAGGCGGTCGCCGCGCGCGCAGGCGCGCGTGAACGGAGTGTCGGGGTCGAGGATCTCAGAGAACTCCGCGTTGCCTCCGATGTGAGCGAAGTGCGTATGCGAGTTGAGCACGGTCACGGGCAGCGAGGTGAGTTTGGCAACCAC